>NZ_JBQENZ010000047.1:0-28602 GCF_052044935.1 Ensifer sp. 22460 | reverse complement strand
GCGCCGGCGACGCCGATGACGACCGACTTGCCCCAGCCGCGATGCGAGGCCTCGAGCGCCTGGCGCATCACCTTGGTGTTGCCGGTGCAGTCGAAGGTGTAGTCGGCGCCGCCGATCTGGTCGGCACCACGCTTGGTCATGTTGACGAGGTAGGGAACGATGTCGTCGCCGACCTCCTTCGGATTGACGAAGTGGGTCATGCCGAAGCGTTCGCCCCAGGCCTTCTTGTCGTTGTTGAGGTCGACGCCGATGATCATGTCGGCGCCGGCAAGACGCAGGCCCTGGATGACGTTGAGGCCGATGCCGCCGAGACCGAAGACGATCGCGGTCGCGCCCATCTCGACCTTGGCCGTGTTGATGACCGCACCGATGCCGGTGGTGACGCCGCAGCCGATGTAGCAGATCTTGTCGAACGGCGCGTCCGGGTTGACCTTGGCAACGGCGATCTCCGGCAGCACCGTGTAGTTGGCGAAGGTCGAGCAGCCCATGTAGTGATGGATCTTGTCCTTGCCGATCGAGAAGCGCGAGGTGCCGTCGGGCATCAGGCCCTGGCCCTGGGTCGAGCGGATCGCGGTGCAGAGATTGGTCTTGCGCGACAGGCACGACGGGCAGGAGCGGCACTCGGGCGTGTAGAGCGGAATGACGTGATCGCCCTTCTTCACCGAGGTGACGCCCGGGCCGACGTCGACGACGATGCCGGCGCCCTCATGGCCGAGGATGGCCGGGAACAGGCCTTCCGGATCGGCGCCCGACAGCGTGAAGTCGTCCGTGTGGCAGATGCCGGTGGCCTTGACCTCGATCAGCACTTCGCCGGCCTTTGGGCCTTCGAGCTGAACCGTCATGACCTCGAGCGGCTTGCCTGCCTGAACGGCAACGGCGGCGCGTACGTCCATCGTATTTCTCTTTCTCTTAAGGTTTTCAGTCACTTCAGGCGATCGGTCTTAACGGGGCAGAAAGCGTGTAAGACGGGCTTCCAAGAGCCGCACGAGCGTGATCAGCACCAGGTTGATCAGGAGATAAAGCACGCCGGCGATGGCGAATATTTCGAGGATTGCATAGGTCTGGCTCATCAACCGCTTTGCATGGCCGGTGATCTCCAGAACGGTAATGGTGGAGGCGAGGCTCGTTCCCTTGACGACGAGGACAAGCTCGTTGCCATAGGCTGGCAAGGCTTGCCGGATGGCGAGGGGAAACGTGATCCGGCGAAAGCGTAGGAGCCTCGACATGCCGCAGGCCTGCGCAGCTTCGACGAGCCCTCCCGGAATGGACATGAGGCCGCCCCGCAGGATCTCCGAAGTATAGGCAGCGGTGTTGAGAGCGAGTGCCATGACCGCGCAACGGGCGCCGTCACCGACGATCCACCAGAGCACGGGATTGTCCCGAACGAAGGCAAGCTGCCCGAGGCCGTAGTAGAAGAGGAAGAGCTGTACCAGCAGGGGCGTGCCGCGAAAAACGGTGCTGTAGCCTTTGGCAAAACTGCTCATGGCCCTGTTTTTCGTCAGGCGCATGACCGCAAGCGCCAGGCCGAGGTTAAAGCCGATGGCGACCGAGGTGATCGTCAGGATCGCGGTGAGCCATAGTCCCTTGGCGAGGGTCGGAACTGCGAGGAAAACGAGTTCGAAATCCATGACCTATTTCCTCGTACGGGGGCGCAGAAGGCGTTCGATCCAGTCGAAACCACCCTGGCTGACCAAGGTGATCGCGAGGTAGACGAGAGCGGCGATGAAATAGAAGATGAAGGGATGGCGGGTGGAACCCGCGCCGACAAACGCGGCGCGCATCAATTCCTGCAAACCGACCACGGAGACAAGAGCGGTATCCTTGATCGTGGTCTGCCAGACATTGTTCATACCCGGTACGGCAATTCGCAGCATCTGAGGGGCAATAATGCGGCGAAAAATGCGCCTGCCTGGAATCCCAAGCGCCCGCGCCGCTTCGATATGTCCGCCTGGAATGGCAGCCAGAGCACCCCGCACGACCTCCGTTGAATAGGCCCCTGAAATGGCAGCGATCGCGACGACCGCGATGGTGAAGGCGTAATAGTTGCCAGCCAGCCCCTCGTAGCCGAACGCCGCGGCGACCCGGGCCGCGAACTCGACCGAGGAGAAAAAGAGGAGATAGATGATCAGAAGCTCCGGCACGCCGCGCACGATCGACGTGTAGAAGTCCACCGCCAACGTCAGTGGGAAAAGCCGCGCCCATTTAATCAGGCCACAGGTAACGCCGATAACGATGCCAAAGGCCATGCTCGCCATGCCGAGGGCGATGGTAATCGCCGCTCCGCGCAGGATCGCCGAAACCCAGCCGCCTTCCCATACCTGCCAAAATCCAAGTTCCATCGAACCCGCCTAACCTTCGCATTGTCCTGTCGGATAAAGCCCCGGAGAAAGGAGCGGCCTGACATTCTCTCTTTCTCCGGGAGATGCCGTTGCCGTTACTGGCAGGGACGAGAGATGTCCGTCTTGAACCAGGTCTGGCTGGCCTTGCCGATCGAGCCGTCGGCGACCAGTTCGCAGAGCGCCTTGTCGATATGGGCCTTCAGTTCGGTGTTCTCATGCGCGATGCCGACGCCAATGCCCTCGCCGAGTGTCGGGTCGAAGGTGCTCAACACCTTGACGTCGACGAACTGAAAGTCCTTGCCGTCGGGACGCGCCAGGAAATCCTGAAGGGCGGAAGCATCTGCAAACGCAGCCTCGACGCGGCCGCTGGCGAGGTCGATTTGCATCTGGTCGAGTGTGTCATAGGTCTTCAGGACGGCGGATGAGGCCCGCTTTTCCATGAAATGAGCATGGGTCGTGCCAGCCTGGACGCCGACCGTGCGGCCGTCGAGCGATGTCAGCAGCGTCTCGATGTCCTTGACGCCAGCAAGATCGGAATCCTTTTTGACCACGAACATGTTGGCGAGTTCCGCATAGCCGACCGAGAAATTGATCTGCTTCTTGCGCTCGGCGGTAATCGACATGCCGGAAATGATGATGTCGAAACGCTTGGCCTTCAGCGCTGGAATGAGGCCGTCGAAGGCCTGCACGACGAAATGACACTTCATCTCCAGTTTGGCACAGAGCAGGTTTCCGACATCCGCGTCGAAGCCCGTGACGTTGCCGGTGGAGTCAGCCATGCTCCATGGCGGATATTCCCCCTCCGTTCCGATCGACAATTCGCCCTCGGCCGCCTGGGCCGCGGTGAGGCCGGTGGCGAAGAACGTGGCGAGCAATAGACTTTTCAGCTTCATGTTTTGGTTCCCCTTGCTGAGCATTCTTGTTGGCTCTTGTCCGGAGATGTCCCCGGACGGTTGATGACGGCGGAGCGTCAGAGCGTACGGGCCAGAAACTGGCGCATGCGTTCGGAACGTGGGTTCGTAAAGACCTCCGCCGGGGCACCCTCTTCCTCCACCTTTCCCTGGTGGAGGAAGAGGATCTTGTGCGAGACCTCGCGCGCGAACTGCATTTCATGCGTCACGAGGATCATCGTATTTCCTTCTTCGGCAAGCTGCCGGATCACGCGCAACACCTCGCCGACCAGCTCGGGATCGAGCGCGGAGGTCGGCTCGTCCAGGAGAATGAGCTTCGGCCGCATGGCGAGCGTGCGGGCGATTGCTGCACGCTGTTGCTGCCCGCCGGACAGCTGGCCGGGATATTGGGCGTGTTTGTCGGAGAGGCCGACCTTCTTCAGGAGAGCGTGTGCGTGGTCGACGGCTGCCTGCCGCTCCTCCTTCAGGACGTGCAGCGGCGCTTCTATGATGTTTTCGAGAACCGTCATATGTGGCCAGAGGTTGAAGTTCTGGAACACCATGCCGACGCGCGAGCGGATGCGCTCGACCTGCCGCATGTCGGAAGGTGCAGCACTGCCGTCCGGCGTTTTCTTCATGCGGATTTCTTCGCCGTCGATGATGATGCGGCCGTCGTTCGGCTGTTCGAGCAGATTGATGCAGCGCAGGAAGGTGCTCTTTCCCGAACCGGAAGAGCCGATCATCGAGACGACCTCTCCCGGCTGCGCAGAGATGTTGACGCCGTTGAGCACGGGAAGAGGGCCAAAGCGCTTGTGGATGTCGTGCACCTCGATCGCCGGCCTTTCATCCAGTTTCGGACCGCCGGCTTCCGGGTGGGCGACGACGGTGACAGCCTGCGCCGCAGGAACAGGTTTTTCGGCGCCCGCGCCGCCGACCGACTTGAGGTCTGCGAAAGCGCGGTCGAAATGGCGCAGCGAAGCCGCAAGACAAGTGCGCTGCCAGTCGGCGTCCTCGGGAATGAAGGCGGCGCGCAGGGTTTCTTTGATCTTGCTGCCGAGCTGTGTGTCGATCTTGCCGAACATATGAAGCCAGTTGTCCGCCTGAACCGCATCGGAGACCGTGGCGCCGTCGAGGGTTCCGCATTCGACAACCAGAGGCAGGACGCGTGCCTTCGGCAGCGCATTGCACACCGCGGCGGAGACATAGCCCGTGGCCGTCGCGGCGATGCCGGTATCCGTCGTCGCATTCTGGCCGGTGACGACGATCGAGAGGGCAGGGCCGAAGATGCGCCGCCCCCATTCGAGGCCGGCATGTTCACGCTCGGCGACGGAGAGGAGCGCAGGATAGCCATAGGGGCCGGCGCCAGTGTGCAGGTCGAAGACGATGACTTCGGCGGCCTGCTGAGCGAATGTCGACAGGATTTCGATGAGGGTACGGTTGGACCAGACCGGACCGTCGCCGCCGTAGAACAGACCGTCTGGAAAATCATACTGGCCGGCTTCCACGATCGGGGCGATGCCAACATAGCCGCCGAGCTGATGCTTCGCGGCTTCATAGGCTTGCGCCGCGGCATCGCGCTCCGGCCCGTCCCAGGCACGACAGACGAGCGCTCCGTGCAGGGCGGCATAGCGTTCGTTTTTCGGCGCGCCCTTCGGCCAGTCGATGAAATTGCGGTTGAGATCGACGTTGTCTTCGTTCACCCGACGCGACCAGGCGGTGCCCCAGGGGTTGATGAGGTGGATTGCCAGGACGGCGGTGTCATCGGGGAGCTGCCAGGGCGAATTCTGCGAAAGCCATGCGGTCTGGCAGGCCGAGCCGAAGGGACCCTCGACGCCATGGGTGCCGGAGATCAGCACCATCAGCTTTTCGGCATCGCTGCGCCCAAGATAGGCAACGTCGGTCGCAAGCCGCTCTCCCTTCGGGCCGTGCAACGGGTGCAGGTATTCAACCAGGCTGGCGCCAGCGGTGCGCGCGGCGGCGAGAAACCGGGCGCGCAGGGCCGAGAAATCGCCGGCGAAAAGACCGGTAGGCGTTGATGGGGACATGCGACTGGGCTCCCGGTTCATCTTATAGAGGCTTGCGTTTCCGCTCATTGTTCGTTCCCGAAGGGCTTGGAGTGCCCCTTTGTTTTGTGTGAGAGGGAGGTCGCGCGCCTATCCCTTGGCGAGAGCGCGAAGTGCGTCGAGAAATCGGTCGTTCTCCGCAGGAGTACCGATCGTTACGCGGATGAAGGTGTCATAACCTTCCTCCTTCCACGGCTTGACGATGATGCCGCTCGACAGAAAGTGCGCCATCGTCGCGGAACCGTCTCGGCCGACATCGATGAACAGGAAGTTCGTCTGCGACCTCGCTGATCTAAGCCCCATGGCGGCCACAACGTCGGCGACGCGCACCCGCTCGCGTTTCAGCATCGCGACCGAAGACGACATCCATGCCTCGTCTTCCAGTGCGGCGACGGCGGCGACCTGCGCGGCGGCGTTGACGTTGAAGGGCGTCTTGGCGGCGCTCACGGCCCGTGCGAGCCGGACATCGGATGTCACGGCATAGCCGACGCGCAAGCCCGCAAGCCCATAGGCCTTGGAAAAGGTCCGCAGCACCACCCAGGACAAGTCCGTCGCCGGGAGCGCGGAAAGGCCGTCGGGCGTGTGTTCGTCCGTGAACTCGAAATACGCCTCGTCGAGCACGAGAAGCGTTTCATGCCTGACCGCCGCGAGAATGCGCTTCAGCCCCTCACGGTCGAGCGCCGGCCCCACCGGATTGGACGGGGAGGAAAGGAAGAAAATCGCCGGCGCGCGCTCGAGAATGGCGACAATCGCCGGTATGTCGAAGTCCAGGTCCGGCCGCATCGCGACTTTTTCAACCTTGGCGCCATTGGCTAGAGCTTCGATCTCGTGCAGCCCGAAGCCGGGACAGACCGTGCCCACGACGGCGCCGGGACGCAGCACCGCGCGACAGACTGCGGCGATCATCTCCTCCGAGCCGTTACCGGCGACGATGCGATCAGCGGAAATGCCGAGCTTCTGGCTGAGCGCTGCGCGCAGCGTTGTGCAGGCTGGGTCGGAGTAGCGTGAGGGATCGAGGTTCGCGAGTGCTGCTGCAACACGCGGCGAACAGCCATCCGGATTTTCGTTGCTGGCAAGCGCCGCGATGTCTTGGCGACCGCTTTGTTGTCGCGCCGCGGCAATGTTCATGCCGGCATTATATGGCGGCAGGCCGGCGACATGGGGATTGAGCGGGATTTCGGAATGGAGCGGTTTTGTCACGGATCCTCCTTCGGGGATTGGACAGCCTGGTTCAGGCCGCAGCCTCTTGTTCTGGGCGGTCAGAGGTCGAGCACGATCGAGGATTTCGGTCGGGTGCAGCAAAGCAGCACGCGGTCTGCCGGCACCTCGTCGAGAGGTTCCTCGAAATAGTCGACTTCGCCCGAGACGAGACCCTGTTCACAGGTCCCGCATACCCCAGCCCTGCAGGAGAATTCGGGCTCGATGCCCTCAGCCTCCAGGAAGGCGAGGATGGATTCGCTCCCGCTATCCCAGGTCAGACTTTGGCCCGACTTTTGAAGGACGACGTGCAAGCCATCCCCCCCGGTGGTTGGTTCGGCAGTGCGCGTCACGGCACGTCGCGCCGTGGTTTGCCCCGTCTCCGATAGAAGGCTCGCCGGCCCGAAGAACTCATAGGCGATGCGTTCCTTGCGCACCCCCAGGTCGATCAGAATGCTGTAAAGGGCCCGCATGAAGGGCGGTGGCCCACACATGTAGATGTCGTAGTCGTCGAGCGGGAGAAGTCCCTGAAGCGTGGCGCGCGTCAGGAAACCCGTCGAATGGCATAGGGGAGCCTCGAGGTCGCTGCTTGCGGCTTGGCGGTAGCAGAAGTGCAGAGTGATGCCAGTCCTCAAGGCGGCCAAATCCTCGACCTCTGCCCGCAGGGCATGGACGGCGGCGCTGTCGCAGGCATGAATGAACCAGACGCGGCGGTCGCTTTCCCGTGCCAGCACATCCAGCATCGAGACTGTCGGGGTCAACCCGACGCCGCCGGAAAGGAGCACCACGGGCCGGGAACTCGCGCTGTCGAGCTTGAATGCGCCACGCGGCGGGTCGATCTCGACGAGGGCGCCGGGTTCGATTTGGTCATGGAGCCAGCAGGAGCTCAATCCCTCCGGCACGCCTGGCGAAGGGGCAGCCTCTCGCTTCACGGTGATCCGATACGTACCCTCCTCGCGGGGCGAGGAAGAGACGGTGTAGTTGCGCAGGACATGTCCGCCCTTGCGGCCGGGTACGCGGATCGTCAGGAACTGTCCCGGCTCGAATGACCGCCAGTGCTGCGGCTCGACAGGGGCGAGACGGAATGACGTGATGGTGTCGCTTTCGCGTACCTTCGAGACGACTTCGAAGGGGCGGAAGCGTGAGGCCGCGGCATCGAACATCCGGATCAAACCCTATTCAGCAGCAGCGCTTGTCGGATCGGCTTGCGCTTCGGCGGCAATCAGCTGGGCCAATTTGCGCCGGAAGCGCATCGGACCGACATCGATCTTCAGGTCGAGGTTCGGCGTCTGCATGTTGGCCATTCCGTAATGGACAGCCTCCAGGACAACGCGATCTTCCTCGAAGGCGCCGCGTACGGATTTGGCAAAGCTCGCCGATACTTTTTCGTCATCAGGCGCGAAGTTGCGCATCTGGAACCAGTAGTATTTGGTCCGGTTCTCATCGACCGGGGTCATGAAGTTGTAGCTGTCCATGAGGAAGGTGTTCTCAGGAAGCACGCTGCCTTCGCCACCCGTATGGGCGGGCGCGAAAATCGCCTTGATGATCGCGTTGCTCGGATAGCGCACCTCGTAGTGCTGCTTGCGGTCGGTGTTGCCCTTAAACTGCAGGAAGGGCGCATAGAACGGGGCCGGTTCCGAGTCGATCATCCAGCGCCAGACGGTGACGCCGTCGTCCTTCACGGTCGTCTCAAGCGGCGTTTCCTCGCAGGCAGAGCTTGCGAAGGACGACTGGTGGACCCAGGCGACATGGGACGGGTCGAGCAGGTTGTCCGTCATGTAGAGGTAATTGCAGTTGAGGGTCATCGACTCGCCGCGATTGATGCCCCACGCGGGGTCACCGAAATGCTCGACTTCGAAGATATCCTTCGGATCCGCCTGAGCGGCATTGCCCATCCAGATCCAGAGCAGCCCGTAGCGCTCATGGACCGCGTAGGAGCGCACCTTGGCGACGTGCGGAATGCGCTCGGCGCCTGGCACCCGCGTGCAGGTTCCAGAACAGTCGAAGGTGAGGCCGTGGTAGCCGCATTCCACGTCGTCACCCTTGATGCGTCCCATGGAGAGCGGCAATTTCCGATGAGGACAGGCATCCTCGAGGGCGGCGGCCCGACCGTCCTGCTTGCGGTAAAGGACGATGTTTTCGCCGAGTATCGTAATGGGCTTCAGCTCGCGGCCGACTTCGTGGTCCCAGGCTGCAACGTACCAGGCATTCTTGAGAAACATTTCGCTCTCCTTGCGTTTTGTTAAGCGAATGTTCGACGTTTTCTTTGTGCCAACAAGTTGCCAACGCCTGCGTTCTTTTTTAGAAAATCTAAATTGGAGTGGCTGGACGAGGAGAGTTGTGCGATGCCGAACCCGTCGTTGCGGGGCTTGCAGGCCTTTGAAGCAATCGGTCGATGTGGCTCGGTTAGTGCCGCCGCTGAAGATCTCGGCGTTTCGCCCGGCGCCGTGAGCCAACTGGTCCGAAACCTGGAACAATGTCTTGGCCTGACATTGCTGGAGCGCCGCGGGCGGCGGGTTGAACTGTCTTCATGGGGACGGCTGTACTATCGCGAGGTCGCGAAAGGCTTTCAGCAACTCTCCCATGCCGCGAACGTCCTCACCCGCGCCAGGAATGAGACCAGCATCGTTCTAAGTGCGCTGACGTCGGTCGCCAACAAGTGGGTCAATCGCAAAATCTTCGACTGGCAATTACTCTGTCCGGAATCGAGCGTGCGCATCCTCGGCCAGGAGCAGGAGCCCCGCATCGGTATCGAGCAGGTGGATTTCCGCATCACCTACGGTCGACGGTCCTATGTCCACGAACATGTGGCCAATCTGTTTACGGACTGGATCGTTCCGGCTTGCTCGCCAACGCTGATCGCGGGACGCAGCCTCGAAACTCCGCGCGATATCCTGAAGTTTCCCCTCCTCAACGTGGAGTGGGAGGATGACTACAAGGCTTCGCCGCAATGGAATGACTGGGCGGCGTTGGTCAACGCCGATGGCGGCCAGAAATTCTCGGGTCTCTCCTTTACTCTGTCGAGCAGTGCCATCGACGCGGCCGTAAACGGCAGGGGTTTCGTCCTCGCCCAGGTTTCCATGGTCAAGGACGAGATCGCGTCCGGGACCCTGATTGTTCCCTTCGATATTCGTATGAAACTGCCGGAGAGTTACTATCTGGCCTGGGACCGCGCTGCTCTCGAAAAGCCGTTTGGACAGATGTTTCACAAATGGCTGCTCGGGGTTGCGAGACAACAAGATCAAATGTCGGCGCCGATCCCAAGTTAAGACACGCTAAAATGCTCTTAACTTTGAAGAAAATGGCTCCTCACTCTGCCACGGTGCAGGCCGCCATCCACCCCTTCGCGCACGAGGTTGCCCCACAAACCCTAATGGCTCCGGAAGATCCCACCCGATATGGTGCGATGATACCATTACGAAGGTAACAGTTCGTTCAACGCGCTATGATCTCGTGGACTGCAACGGCAACGAGAATTGTGCCTGCGGCGGCCTCCACGGCTTTCGACATCTTGGTTAGAAGTTCATGCCGCGTGGCGAGCAGGCTCGCTAATCGCGTGCGGAAGAACACCGTTGCCAGCGCGACGCCGGAGAGCGTCAAGGCGACCCCGGTCATCATCACGATTGCAAACATGATGCCTGCCTCGGGGACACCGCGGGACATGGCGAAGGTCATGACGAAGAGTGTCAGCGGACAGGGGATGAGGCCCGCCATGAGACCGACGGCGACGTGTTCTCCTTCGCCGTGAAAATGTGGTGGCCGGAACAATGCGCTCCAGAGCATCCAGGCTCCGATCACTCCCAACAGACCGCGACTTATGTCCTCAAGCAGCGGGGCCGAACCAGCGCTTCCGAGCATGACCGAGACCAGTGGTAGCGAGAACAACGCGATGAGGACGGCCATGGTAACGTGGGTGACCGACAGCGCGATCGAAACCGTGAGCCCGCTTGTGAGCCCGGCTGACGACCCGGTCAGATAGGTGGCGAGCAGAGCCTTGCTGTGGCCCGGTGTCAACGCATGCACTGCGCCAAAGACGATCCCCATCGGTAGGAACGCGAGGAAGGCACTCCAGCCGCCGCCATTCGCGAAGGCTTTGATATGCTCCGCGAAGGCGAGATAGATGTCCCGCTGGGTGTCTATGATTGTCTGCAGCAAGCTCTTATGCCCAGTTCAGTGCGACGCCAGCGATAGAGAAGGTTTGGCGCAACTCCATGCCGCCGAGCCGCAGAGGAAACCGTCTCCCCTGGGGCATAGCTCTCCTCGATGATCTGCAGTTTAAGTTCCGTTGTCCAGCGTCGCCGCCGGACGTCGCCCCGCAGATAGGGCCACTCGGTGAGTTCCGTGCCGCTGTCAAAGGGAATCGACCGGCGGGCGAGATGGGACAGGGACTGCCGAGCTTGGATCAGCCCGTCCAAGCCGCGACTGACGGTCGTGTTGCGCTGGAATACCGCAAAGCGGCTGCCCCGCTCAACAGCGACGTCACATTGGCCTTCCCGAATTCTTCTTGCGAAACCGAATGAGATCACACTCCCAATGACCGAACTGCTTGCGCCGGCGACAGTGTCCGGACGGTGGAGAATATTGAGTTCCGGGCTGAAGCGGCGTCGTATCGAGACCCAGCAGGCGGACGCGAGCGATAGCCAAAAGCACATCGAGGGCGAAATGCGTCAACAGCGGGGCAGACCCGCCGAAGCGCCGGCTGTGCCGGCCCTTCGGCTGCGACGAGCCAACGAAAACCGCCTTTGAGCCAAGGCGCAAAACCTCCCGCGCCCCTAATGGTTTCCCGCCTCGTTGGAACTTCGAGCCGACATCAAGATTTATGGTTTGGAAGGTTGGAGGTTATTCATGACGAACTTCAACAACATCCCCGTCGCAGAATTTGCCGCCCGGCTTACAGCGATGACAGAGGACGAGGTTTTTTCTGTCATGAACGATCTGGAGGCTGCAAGCGAATCCGTTGAAGGCACGGAACGCGATGAGGTGCTGTCGCGGATTGGATTAATCGAGGAAGAAATCGGAAAGCGCTTTCCGGGTCAGTTGCTGGCGCCGTATCGGGACTGGAAAAAACGCAACCGCTGAAATGAGCCCCTGAATAAAACCATATCAGGAGACATCGAATGGCCGACGTCAGCAACACTGCGATCAGAGCGACTATCCAAACCCGAGAAGCGGCAGATCTTGCCGACGAACACTTCGTTCAACACTGCATCTCGAGGCCTGACGTCTTCATTGCGTCGGCAAGTGACCGCAACACATCAGGCTCCGCGCTATCGGGTGGGGACGCTTCTCATGGAGGACGCGCTCGTTGCGACATGCCGGCCGCAGGCGAGATCGAGGCCTCGGCGGATATCGCATCCAGCGACGTTGCCACCGTCCGCAGTCTCGGTGACGCCGGCGCGCTCCGTGTATCGAGGCACTGAGCATGACCGACAATCTCTCGAAATATCGTGCCAAGCGCGATTTCCAGAAGACCAGCGAACCGAGCGGTGAGGCCCACGTCAAGCCTTCCAGTCGCCGGCGGTTCGTGATCCAGAAGCACGATGCCACCCGTCTTCACTATGACCTGCGGCTCGAACTCGGCGGGGTGTTCAAGTCCTGGGCCGTGACCAAGGGCCCCTCCCTTGACCCGCACGACAAGCGGCTGGCGGTTGAGGTCGAAGATCACCCGCTCGACTATGGTGACTTCGAAGGCACGATCCCCAAGGGCCAATACGGCGGCGGTACGGTGATGTTGTGGGACCGTGGCTATTGGGAGCCGGAAGGCAGGAAGTCGCCGGAAGATGCCTTGAGGAAGGGAGACCTCAAGTTCACGCTCGAGGGCAAGCGTCTGCACGGCAGCTTCGTTCTGGTCCGGATGCGCAACGACCGCGACCGCGAAAAAAGGACCAACTGGCTGCTGATTAAGCATCACGACGATCATTCCGTCGAGGAGAACGGCGCCGCGATCCTTGAGGAAAATGCCACTTCGGTTGCCTCCGGCCGCAGCATGGAGCAGATCGCCGAAGGCAAGGGACGAAAACCGCGCCCGTTCATGATGGCGAATGCAGGTGTCGAGGCCGACGCCGTCTGGGACAGCAAGCATGGCCTCGCGGCCGACCAGCGTAAGAAGTGGTTGAAGGCTGCGACTTCTATCCCCGCCGACCTGCCGGAGTTCATTGATCCGCAGCTTTGCGATAAGCTTGACCGGCCACCGGCCGGCCATGACTGGCTGCACGAGATTAAGTTCGATGGCTACCGGATTCAGGTGCGGGTTGCTGATGGCAAGGCGACGCTGAAGACCCGCAAGGGTCTGGACTGGACAGCGAAATACCTCGAGATTGCGGAGGCTGCTTCCGTACTGCCCGATTGCATCATCGATGGCGAGATCTGCGCGCTCGATGAGAACGGCGCTCCTGATTTTGCGGCCCTGCAAGCGGCCCTGGCGGAGGGAACGACCGGCAATTTGGTCTACTTCGCCTTCGACCTGCTGTTCGACGGCGATGAGGACTTGCGGTCGATGCGATTGGTCGAGCGAAAGGAGCGGCTTCAGAGCCTGCTCAATGGGGCGACTGACGATCCCCGCATCCGCTATGTCGAACATTTCGAATCCGGCGGCGACGCGGTGCTGCGGTCCGCCTGCAAGCTGCATCTCGAGGGCGTCATCTCCAAGCAGATTGATGCGCCCTATCAATCGGGCCGCACCGAAACCTGGGCGAAGTCGAAATGCCGCGCCGGCCATGAGGTAGTTATCGGCGGTTACGCCAAAACCAACGGCAAGTTCCGGTCTCTTCTCGTCGGCGTCCACCGTGGCGAACACTTCGTCTATGTCGGTCGTATCGGAACCGGCTACGGCGCCAGGAAAGTCGAGATGCTGCTACCGAAACTGAAGGCGATCGAGACGGCGAGATCGCCGTTTACGGGTATCGGCGCTCCGAAGAAGCAGGCCGAAGTTGTCTGGTTGAAGCCCGAGCTGGTCGCCGAAATCGAATTCGAAGGGTGGACGGCAGATGGCCTCGTCCGTCAGGCAGCGTTCAAGGGGCTGCGCGAGGACAAGCCGGCGAAGGAGGTCGAGGTCGAGAAGCCGGCATCTCCCGGTAAAACCGACACGCCCGAGCCTGCGACGGCTGCCAGCGCCAGACCCGTCCGGCGCAAAGGCGCCAAGGCAGAGGTCATGGGCGTCCTCATTTCCAACCCGGACAAGCCATTGTGGCCGGACGCTGGTGATGGCGAGCCCGTCACCAAGGAAGATCTGGCGCGCTATTACGAGGCGGTCGGCGTCTGGCTGATCGAGCACATCAAGGGCCGGCCCTGTTCGATCATTCGGGCGCCCGACGGGATCGGCGGAGAACAGTTCTTCCAGCGGCATGCGATGCCCGGCACCTCCAACCTCCTTGAGCTGGTGCAAGTCTTCGGCGACAAGAAGCCTTACCTGCAGATCGATCGGATCGAGGGGTTGGCGGCGATCGCCCAGATCGGCGGTGTCGAGCTGCATCCGTGGAATTGCGACCCCGGCAAGCTGGAAGTACCCGGCCGCCTGGTGTTTGACCTTGATCCCGGGCCCGACGTGCCGTTCTCGACCGTGGTCGCGGCCGCGCGTGAAATGCGCGCCCGGCTCGAAGAACTCGGCCTCGTCAGTTTCTGCAAGACGACCGGCGGTAAGGGACTGCATGTCGTCACGCCTCTTGCCGTCAACAAGCGCAAACCGCTGTCCTGGACCGAGGCCAAAGACTTCGCGCACGACGTCTGTCAGCAGATGGCGCGCGACAAGCCCGATCTCTATCTCCTCAAGATGACCAAGAGCCTGAGGGGCGGCAGGATCTTCCTCGACTATCTCCGCAACGATCGTATGGCGACGGCCGTTGCGCCGCTGTCACCGCGCGCGCGGCCCGGCGCCACGGTTTCGATGCCGCTGACCTGGACGCAGGTGAAATCCGATCTCGACCGGAAGCGATTTACCGTCCGCACCGTGCCGGCGCTGCTTGCGAAAGCCTCGGCCTGGCAGGACTATTGCGACGGCGAGCGTCCGCTTGAGCAGGCGATAAAGCGGCTCGGAAAATCAAGTCGGTCAGCGTGATCTATGAACCGTGTTTGCCAGGGGATGTGACATGGGCATGGAACCGAAGGACACATCCGAGCCACGCCCGCGTGAGGGTGCTACCACCGACCTGCCGCATGACCGGATAACGGTCGTCCGGCTCCGACCGGGCGCTCCCCGCAAGGGTTAAGCGCCCGGTCTTTTTCAGCCGGGTGGCTTCTCGTTCATGTCGAAGACAGCGGCATTATCCTGGATCTCGCGCAGGCCCTTGAAGGATGCGTGCCGCAAATTGCCGTCATGGGTCCACCCGCGAAACTCAATCTCGGCAATCAATGTCGGCTGGGCGAACACCACGTCCTTGGCTTTGAGCGGTACGACCGGCCGCTTGGTCTTCAGCTTGTCGAGCTTGGCGCGCAGTTCTTCGGCATCCTTGGTTTTAAACCCGGTGCCAACTGAGCCGACATAGACCCAGTCATGCCCCTTGCGACCGGCGAGAAGCAGGATGCCGATGCCGCCGCGTGCAACGGCGGACTGCTCGTAGCCGACGATCATGAAGCTTTCGCTCTGGACGCATTTGATCTTCAGCCAGTCGCCTGTACGGCCCGAGCGATAGGGCTGATCCCGATGCTTGGCAACGATGCCCTCGAGCCCAAGCGAGCAGGCATTTGCCAGAAGTGCTGCGCCATCGCCATGCATCTCCTCCGATAGCTGGATCGCGCCCGTGGCGCCGTCGAGGAAATCATCGAGCAGATGCCGGCGGACGGAAAGCTCGGTTCGTGTGAGATCGTGGCCGTCGAAATACAAAAGATCGAAAGCGAAGAACACCGACTCTGTCGACGACCGCTTCCCGCCGCGTCCGCCAAGCGAACGCTGCAACGCCCCGAAATCCGAACGCCCCTTCTCATCGAGCACGACAGCCTCGCCATCGAGAATGGCCGTTCCTGCGCCCAGCTTTCGTGCTGCCGTGGCGATCGCCGGAAAACGGTGCGTCCAGTCGTGACCGCCGCGGGTGATGATCCGAACGCCCTTGGGCTCGATGTGGATCGCCAGACGATAGCCGTCCCATTTTACCTCGAAGGCCCAATCTCGACCTTTGGGCGGCACGGTCTTCAGGAGGGCCAGGCACGGCTCGATGCGCTCGGGCATCGGATCGAACGGAAGATGGGGTTGCGCTGGATCGCGCGGCCGGGCCGGTTTCGACTTCAAAAGCTGTTCGTCCTGAAGCAGCGGCTTGGTGCGGCGGCTCATCTGCCGCCCCGCCTTTCGGCCGCGACCGATTTCTTCAGGGCGTCCATGATATTGACGACGTTGCTGGCTGGCGACGACGGCTGCGGTTTGGCCTTGCCTTTGGCCGGCTTCTTCAGCGTCTTCTTCTTGGCGGCGATGATATCGAGCAGCCGCTCCTGGACAGGGTCGGCTACCATTTTCGCACTCCAGTCCTTCGTCTGCTTTTTGATCAGTTGCTGGACCAACGGCATCATCTCGGAATCGGCTTTCCCATCGCCGATCGCCTCGAAATAGCTATCCTCATCGCGAACCTCGTCCCCATAACGCAGCGTCCAGAGCACGATACCCTTTCCGCGTGGCTCCAGCATGACGGCGCGCTCGCGCCGCGAGATCACCAGCCGGGAAATGCCGACCATGTTCTGGGCTTCCATCGCGTCGCGGATGACCGAAAATGCTTCCTCGCCGACCGGGTCGTCAGGGGAAAGATAATAGGGCGTGTCGAGCCAGATCCACTCAATGCTGTCGCGTGGCGTGAAGGTGGAAATGTCGATTGTCCTGGTGCTCTCCAACGCCACGTTCTCCAGTTCCTCGTCTTCGAGAATGATGTATTCGTCCTCGCCGCGCTGATAGCCTTTGACCTCGTCTTCTTCCTTCACCTCCTTGCCGGTGACCGAGTCGACATAATGGCTGACGACGCGGTTCTGGGTCTGGCGATTGAGGGTATGAAAACGGACCTTCTCGCTTTCGGATGTCGCCGGCATCATCTGCACTGGGCAGGTGACGAGCGAAAGTTTTAGATAGCCTTTCCAGTGAGGGCGGATGGCCATAACGTCACCCTCCGATCAGCCGGCGCGACGCGCCGGCGGCGCGGCCCGCTTCGACTTCGCGGCAGTTTTTGCTGCCTTCTGGCGGCCGGCGCCGCGGTTGGCGTTGGCGGCCGTGCGCTTCGGCTTCGTCTCCTTGGCGCCCAGCCCGGCACTTTCGCGAAGCGCTTGCAGTAGATCGCTCGGCTTGGAGGCGACCGGCGCCTTCTTCTTCGGCAACGTGCGGCCCTCGATCTTAGCCTTCACCAGTTCGGCGACCGCGGCCTCGTAGCGATCATCGAACGTGCTGGCATCGAAGGTGCCCTTCTTGGTTCCGATGATGTGTTCGGCGAGCTCGAGCATTTCGCCCTCGATTTTGAGATTCGGGATTTCCTCGAATGCCTTTTCCGACGAGCGGACCTCGTAGTCGAAGTTCAGCGTCGAGGCGATCAGGCCTTTGCCATGCGCGCGAATGAGCACGGTGCGGATCCGTCGGAAGAGCACGGTCTGGGCAATTGCGGCGACCCCTTGCTTTTTCATGCCGTCCCGCAGCAGCAGGAAGGCATCCGTGCCCATCTTGTCGGGCGCGAGATAATAAGGCTTGTCGAAATAGGTCGTGTCGATCTGCGAGCAGGGAACAAAGGCCTCGATCCTGAGAGTCTTGTCGCTCTCCGGGATAGCCGCGGCGACCTCCTCGGGCTCGAGCACGACATATTGGCCATTCTCGACTTCATAGCCCTTGACCTGATCCTCACGCTCCACCGGATCGCCGGTCTCGCTGTCGATGAACTCGCGTTTAACCCGGTTGCCGGTTTTGCGATTGAGCGTGTTGAAGGCGATGCGCTCGGATGAGGAGGCGGCCGTATAGAGCGCCACCGGACAGGAAACCTCTCCGAATTTGATATAACCCTTCCAATTCGCTCTTGGACCAGCCATGACACCGACACTCCACCACAATCAAGCGATTCAAGTTATTCGGCGGCGAATCGTTCCGACTCGAAACGAATCATTTTTCAATGACTTAGCTCTGTTCGGCTGTGCGTTGTGCAAGTCCGCCTAGGTTCCTGATTCAATGCATCTTTTGGCGGCGACGCGCATTTTCGGAGTAGTACAACCTAAAGGAGACCTACCAAGAAAGGCGGGAAGCGTCGAAACAGCAACTAGGTTCGTTGGTTCGATGCGCCGCAGTTCGAAATGACCTAGGTCTTTGTTCAATGGCCATCAACGGACGAATGTGAACGGCTTGTGCGGGGTTGCCCACAATTCGGTTGACACCATTTTCTGATAGGGCAGGTCGCCCAGCCGTCGATCATGGAGAACATCACGAAGTACATCGCGACACACTGAGAACCATGTTGCCGCGAAGGCGGTCCCTTCCCAATGCTGCATTGGCTGCCTGTTTGGTCGTTCATCGCGACCTCCTCCGCTCACTTGTTCCGAACGTCCTCGAAACCGTGCGACCGCTCGTAGGTTCCATTTCGGGTGTGCGTCGCGGGACATCCACAACCAGCCGATCCACAAGCCGCCCGTTCCGGCCCGGAACTTTTGATCGGCAGACGGATTGTAGGCTCGAAGGGAACGCGCCCCATGCCTGCCTTGCGAGTATCACTCCAGGTCATCTTAATCGGTGCACTCTGCCTTGGGATTCTCAGTCTGCACGGCCCACAGGGCGCCACCGTTCATGTCGGTCGCCCTTGCCTCTCCGTCACGGAGCCTGACCATCACGATTCCGACTTTGCCTCGCCGCCGGGCTGCTCCACAAAATCTCAGTGCTGTGCGGTGCTGGTGGATTTCGTGTGTGCGGCGAAGATTCGCCCCCCACATCTTCGCAGCCCGCTTGCAGTGCAGGCTAAGGCTTTCCTGCTCGTCCGGGTGCTTCATCCGCCGCCCAAGACCAGCATTCTTCCGATCTGAAACACACGTCCTTCCGAACATGGAGAGTACAATGAACAGCTTGCTTAAGCTCATAGTCGCCGGGACAGCCATCCTTTTCGTAGCGACCGAAACGGCGTCGGCTCAGATGGCGATGCCGGACGCATGCAAATCGGCATCTTCGATGAGTGGCGACATGAAGATGCCAGGCGGCATGCAGACGGGCGAAATGGCCGAGCATCAGAAAGCGATGATGGAGTCCATGCAGAAAATGCACCCGGCCATGATGCAGGGAATGATGGCGAAGGATCCTGATGTCGCGTTCATCTGCGGGATGATCGGCCATCACATAGGCGCGATCAGTATGTCCGAGGTCGAGCTGAAATACGGTGATGACGAGCAGGCCAAGTCGATGGCCCAGAAGATCATCGACGCTCAGAAGAAGGAAATCGAGGAGATGAGCGCCTGGGTCAAGGAACACGCCAAATGAGTCCTCGATAGCTTGATCGCGAGGATGCTCAGAGAGGCATCCTCCCGTGGGTCACTGCCGGAACCTGCTGGCGGCGTCACGGGCCATCCGCGTGGCGCACCAGCGTGCATAGATGGGCCCGAGGAGCGGGCCGATAATTCTGCCCGCCACCGTTGCCGGATCGTCGTAGTTGATGAATACCCGTAGCCGGGGAACCACCACCGGATCCATGGACCTCGAATCCCATCCTGTAGGCTCCGATGACAAGGAGGTCCGGCCGTCCCAGTGTCTCCCAAACCTTGCTGACCGGAGGCCGGTGTTCGACAATCACCTCCTCCACTGTGAGCTTCAGTCCGAGTACGCTTCCTCGTATCGATGCGGGATCCGACAGCGCGTCCGGCAGAATCGTCGAGCGCGTATGACATCCGTCCGCCGAGCATCATCATCGACGGCTTCCCCATGTGTGAAGCGAGGGCGGCCTGGTCATCGAGGAAGTCGAAAAGCGCCTCGGGGGAAGCAACATCGGTGACGGATTCTGCCCAGCGAACGTAGCTCATGTGATGTCCCCCGGCTCCGTCGGGTGGCTTCCACGGTCATGGCGATGCCCGCCGTGCCCATGTCCATGGAAGAGATGCATCAAAGGGCACGCAAGCAGTAGCAGGTAGGGCGTGAGACCCAACACGTGCTGCCAGTGCTCGCGAAGTACGAAGAATGCGGCAATCACTGCCAGCGAAGCGGCAAACAAAATCCATCTGCGATCCCACATCATATCCGTGCGCTCCTCAATCTCAGGGCATTGCCAATCACGCTGACGGACGAAAGCGCCATGGCGGCGGCAGCGATGATCGGCGACAGCAGCAGCCCGAAGGCGGGATAGAGCACCCCCGCCGCTACGGGTACGCCTGCGGCGTTGTAGATGAAGGCGAAGAACAGGTTCTGCCGGATGTTCGCCATGGTCGCGTGGCTGAGGCGCCGCGCGCGCACGATGCCCTGCAGATCGCCTTTGAGCAGGGTCACGCCCGCACTTTCGATCGCGACATCGGTCCCGGTTCCCATGGCGATGCCGACGTCGGCGGCGGCAAGGGCTGGGGCGTCGTTGACGCCGTCACCCGCCATGGCGACGATCCTGCCTTCCTTGCGCAGGCGGGCGACGATCTCACTCTTGTGCTCGGGCAGGACTTCCGCCTCGACCTCCGTGATCCCAAGCTTGCGGGCGACCGCACTGGCGGTAGTCTTGTTGTCGCCGGTGAGCATCACCACGCGGACCCCGTCCCTGATCAGCGCCTCCACCGCAGTCGGTGTCGTAGCCTTGATCGGATCGGCAATAGCAAATAGTCCGCCCAGGCGGCCGTCGATGGCCGCGAAGATCACGGTTGCTCCCTCGCCACGCAGGTCTTCCGCCTTCCGCGACAGCGCAGAGACGTCCACCTTCTCCTCCGACATGATCCGGTGGCTGCCGATGATGAGCCTGAAGCCGTCGACGATGCCCGTCACGCCTTTGCCGACCGGACTGTCGAAGTCTTCGGCTATCCCGAGTTTCACTCCGCGCTCGTTGGCGGCATCGACGATGGCGCTTGCGAGCGGATGTTCGCTCGGCCGTTCGAGCGTGGCGGCCAGTCGCAGCAACTCGGCTTCAGATACGTCGTTCACGGCGACGATTTCGGTGACCTTCGGCTTGCCCTCGGTCAGTGTTCCGGTCTTGTCGACCACCAGCGTGTCGACCTTCTCGAAGCGTTCGAGAGCTTCGGCGTTCTTGATCAGCACGCCGACCCCCGCACCCTTGCCGACACCGACCATGATCGACATCGGCGTGGCGAGACCGAGGGCGCAGGGGCAGGCTATGATGAGCACCGCCACGGCTGCGACCAGTCCGTGGGCGAACCGCGGCTCCGGTCCGATCATCATCCACGTCGCGAAGGCAATGACGGCAATCAGGATGACGACCGGCACGAACCAGCCGGAGACCTCGTCGGCGAGCCGCTGGATCGGGGCCCGGGAGCGCTGCGCCTCGGCGACCATGTGGACGATCCGGGACAGCATGGTGTCGTGGCCGACCTTGCCCGCCTCCATGATGAAGCCGCCCGTCCGGTTCATCGTGCCGCCGATCAGTTTTGCCCCAATCTCCTTGGTGACGGGCATCGACTCGCCGGTGATCATGGATTCATCGACCGAGCTGCGGCCTTCGAGGAGAGTACCGTCGACCGGAACCTTCTCGCCAGGGCGAACGCGCAGCTTGTCGCCAACGACGACGGCCTCAAGCTCCACATCCTCATCAGTACCATCGCGGCGTATGCGGCGGGCGGTCTTCGGCGCGAGATCAAGAAGCGCCCTGATCGCACCGCCTGTCTGCTCGCGCGCCTGCAGTTCGAGCACCTGCCCGAGCAACACCAGCACGGTGATGACGGCGGCCGCCTCGAAGTAGATCGCAACCGCTCCTTCGCTGGATCGGAATGTTCCCGGAAACAGGTCGGGGGTCACGGTTGCGACGACGCTGTAGACCCAGGCGACGCCCGTACCCATGGCGATCAGCGTAAACATGTTGAGGTGCCGGGTGACGAGCGATTGCCAGGCCCGATCGAAGAAGAGAGCGCCGGCCCAAAGGACGACCGGGGTCGCCAGAATGAGTTGGAGCCAGTTCGACGTCTGCGCGCCGAGCAGCATGTGCAGATTGGTGAGATGACCGCCCATCTCGAGCGCCAGCACGGGCAATGTCAGAACCAGCCCGATCCAGAACCGCCGCCGCATGTCGACAAGCTCCGGGCTTGGACCCATGTCGGCCGTGACGACCTCCGGCTCGAGCGTCATGCCGCAGATCGGGCAGTTGCCGGGGCCGAGTTGGCGTACCTGCGGATGCATTGGGCAAGTGTAGATCACGCCCTCCTGCTGTGGGCCCTGTTTGTCCGGGGCCTCGGAAGACGTCGCATTCTGATTGGTGGGATGATGGTGCTCGTGACCTTCATGTTGGTGGTGATGCTTATGGTCGTCCATGGGATTTTTCCATAATGGTACTCGCTTATAACGGAGATAGTGCGAGGCAGCTCTTTGTCGCGGAGGGCGGGCCCGCGTATCCTGGTTAGACGTAGGCGACGAAGGACATCATTCCCGATGCAATGTGATAGAAGTGATGGCAGTCAGCGGCCCGGATTGCTGGCGTCGAACACGACGCTCACGCTCCCCATCGGTGGCACGAGAACGGTGTCCCGCACCGCGCCGTTGAAGGCCTTTCCGCCTATGTCGACGACCTGAAAATGATACCCGTGGAGATGCATCGGGTGCGACATCATCGACATGTTGCGACTTCGACCCTTTCACCTTCGCGGATGCCGGCCGTCCGCACGATCAGAGGCGCGGCAAGCTTCGTGGGCGATGCCTTGGGACACTCCCTGCGGATGCTGTTCTTCGAAGTCGACTTCCGTTGAAAAAGAAAGCCTGGCTCCGATGCATCAGCGACAGGCTATATCGGGACGCGATACCCGGCGATGCGCTTGGGAGGAACGGCATCGCATAACTGTCGTATAATGCACAATTGCCCAAAAATAAAGCATAATCACGCGTGCATAATCAGTCGGCAAGAAGCCTGCCAGGTCGCAGCCGGAGGTAGGTGAGTGATTGCAGCCGGTAATTCCATCTAACTGGGATTGTTTTTGGAATCCCGACCTAGCACAGGCGAAAGAACACTCAAGTTTGGGGCGCGCGCGGACGAAACAACCATTGCAGACAATTTGCCGCCTTCACTTTGTGCTGCTCCGCCGCTCGATATCAGCGGTCACTGCGGCCGCCTCCCTACCGATCTCCCTGAGCAGGCCGGTGACCGGATTGTGGAAACCGACGAGATAAAGGCCGAGCTCGGCGGATTGGCGAGTGATGCCGCTCTTGCCGGGCCGCAATGCCGCCGGCAGGAACTTCTCGAAACCCGGCCGGTAGCCGGTGGCGAGGATGACGCTGTCGAACTCCGCGTGCCTGCCGGAAACGAAAATGGCACCGCGCTCGGTGAAACGCTTGATGTCTGGTGCCACCTTGATGTCCCCGGACTTGATCGCTCTCACCGTGCCGACATCGATGACCGGGATGCGTCCGGCGTTGACCTGCTCAAGAATGCCCTGCTGCGGCCTGGCGATGCCGTATTTTTCGAGCTTGCCCAGCGCGAGGTCGAGGATGATGGGGAACAATCTGTCGTTCACCGCTTGCGGCAGCGATTGGGTGGCGATAGCGATGTTCTGGATCGGCACGCCGAACAGCTGGCGCGGCACGATGTGGATGCCGTTTCGTACCGACAGCGTCGGGCGAGCGCCGCACTCGGCAAGGTCGAGCGCAATCTCGGCGCCGGTGTTACCCATCCCGACAACCAGCACCGACTGGCCGGTGAAGGGCGCGGCCTCGCTGTAATCAGCGCTATGCAGCCGCCTGCCCTTGAAAGCCTCGATCTCGGGCAGGCTGGGAACGAAGGGCTCAGAATTTTTGCCGCTCGCGACCACAACGTGGCGCGCGGGGAAAGTGTCCCTTTCGGTCTCGACCAGGTAGCCGCCGTCCTCGCGGCGGATGGAGTTGACTTTTTCCCCGAAGCGCGGTCGGAGCTCGAAACGCTCGGCATAGTCGTCGAGATAGGTGACCAGCTTTTCGCGCGGCACGTAGCGCGGATAGTCTTTCGGGAATGGCACGTGCGGCAGTGAGGAGGACGCCTTCACCGTATGCAGGTGCAGCCGCCGGTAATGGCGCCGCCAGGCAGGCGCGATCTCATGCGCCTTCTCAAGGATTAAGAAATCGAGCCCCGCCCGTCTTAGGCAGGCGCCGACCGCGAGGCCAGCCGGCCCGGCGCCGACAATGACGACATTGGTATCCACTCGATGCTCGCTCCCAGGATGGAGGCTATTTCGACACGGGCTCGGTGACAAGTGGACGGACGCGCCACATTAACTCGACCGTCTGCGCCGGCCAGCGGGTTTCCATGTTTTCGCCGAAGTTTTTTTTAGCGCGGCGACCGCCGCCTCGTAAGCGCCGCCTCTTTTAAGCGGTACTGATTTCCTGCGCGGCATAGTTAGTGGAGGATCATGACCGACGGCTTCTTGAGAGGTGGCTTCGCGACCAGCGCCACTTAGCCCTCGCCTTGTTCGGGATGGATGGAAGGGTCGGTGGGAATACACTTGGGGAAACTTAGGAATGTAAATTAGCGGCACGGAGACCCCCGCCACAAAAACCCATGCATAAACGACAATGGCTAGGTTGGGCATGCTCACTAGTTCCGCCTACAGGTGCGGATCTGTGCCGCACGGTGTTGGTCAGCAACCAGGAATTCACCGGCCAGCGTCGGCGTCGGCATTCGACCAGAATGACGGGGTGGCCATGGCGGCCAGCGAGGCGGTTCTGGTTCAGGCGAGCGCCGCGACCAGCGTCCACCCCGTCATGAAAATCAGGAGGAGCGAGCCGACTGTCCAGAGCTTGGCGCGCATGTCGTGAGTCTGTGCCGAATAGTAGGCCGCGAAGTGCAGTAATCTGGAGACGACATAGCCGTAGAGCAGCAGCCGCGCCAGCCACAGTGAAGGTTCGGTCAGCACGAAGAGAAAACCGGCGACCAGGAAGAAGGGGATGTTCTCCAGATCGTTCTGGTGTATGCGCCGGATACGCTCGACCCGCTCGTTGGGCTCAAGCTGCCTCGGGTCCGGATTGGGGTTGAGCGGTGTCTTGCGTAGATCCTCAGGCGAGCGGAAGCCGCCCTTTTCCCGCATCATGCGCCAGACCGTCAGCCACGACATGGCGACCGCCTTCAGGATCATCAGGCTGGCCGCGGTGGCGTAGGTCGCCAGTAGCGGATTTTCTAGGTTCGGCAAATCCATCAAGGCTCTCCGTCGCGACAGTGCTGGTCATCCAAGCCGCTTACCCGTCAGCGCTCAAAGCGGCATAAAGGGCGGTCAATGGTGGCCTGATCATCCGCGCAATGACGCGGCGTTCATCCAACTCAAGTGTACAAAAAGAGCGGCCTCCTTGGCCAATTTGTCTCTATTGTATTTGAAAAATGGAACCTTCACGTCAGAGCAGGAAACGGTCGTTCGCGAAGACGTGAAAAAGAAGCCGATTGCTTCGGTCATTCTCCCAGGAGTGAAGCTGAATGTCGGCTCGACGGTTCCCGAGATAGTGGAACTGCACACGATCGACGCGCCGGACATCACCTACCGCTATGTCGTCGTTGACAACCGGCCAGTGCTGGCGGACCCAAGTACCCGCACAATTGTGCGGGTTCTCAACTAGCCCTGTCAACGCCGTCACTCCATTTGGGAAGGGACAGCCGCCCACCGCTCGAACCTACCCTGGCTGCAGCGGTCACACCCAAGCGGGCAGCAAGACTGGCGCCACCCGGTAGCGACCTCACGCAACCACGAGATAAATAGGCACTCGTTGGCAATTCCTGCCCGCCGCGAGTGCGGGCCGACGCCCCTCGCTCCACGCCAAGCTCCCATAGGAACCGAGGGTTTACAGCTCCTTGAAGTCGGGGTTCGTCGAACAATCCGAACTGCGCCCGTATCAAAGGAACAAGGATCATATTCGCTGGTTTGAAGTTCAATGGATCGGGCTCGCGTCTGATCGAAGAGGAGGCGCAAATGATCGACGACCCAAAGGACCGCAGACCACAACAACAGGAAGGTTTCTCACCGTCCGAGGAGGGCGGTCGATACTCGGAAGGTCTTGGAAACCGCTCTGCCGGGTGCCTGGATGAAAGCCAGACGAATGAAAACTCAGCCGGTGATGAGCAAGCCAATCAAGCGAAAACAGCCGCAATGCGGGCCGTGGATGAAGAAAAGAGCGCGCTGGCCCGCCAACTGCGCGGTCTAGCAGGCGCCATGGAAAAGGTCGGATCCGAGCTTCGCCAGTCGGAACAACCGGCGCTTGGGCGGTACACGCAGCACATTGGGCAGTCGATCGGACGGTTGGCGCGAGATTGTGAAAACCGAGAACTGGGCGAAATAGCGGCTATGGCGGAAGATTTCGGGCGAAAGCAGCCTCTGGCCTTTCTCGGAATCGCAGCAATTGCTGGACTGGCGGCAAGCCGATTCCTGTCTGCCTCGGCCGAACGATCCCACATCACCCCGAATGTTGCCCAACCGAATTCCACCGCGACACACGGCAAGGAAGGCGACTGGGACTTTGAAAAGGAATTGCGCGATGCTTGACCCTCGTGATGACCGCTCCTTATCCGACCTCATGACAGGATTGGTGACAGACATAGCCGGGCTTTTTCGAAAGGAAATCGATCTCGCGAAGGCCGAGGCAGGCGAGAATCTAAATCGGGCTATCGGCAGCATCGAGACGCTTGTCGTTGGGCTTATCTTCGCAATAGCGGCCGTGGGTGTACTCTTGGGCGCGGTCGTGCAAGGGCTGGGCGCCTTCCTCATTGCGCAAGGAATGCAGGAAGCGAACGCTGATGCCCTATCAGCGGCCGTCGTCGGTCTCGTCGTGGGTCTTCTCGCATGGGTGATGATCTCGCGTAGCCTCGCCAGGCTCGGAAACCGCAGCGTGCGCTTCGACAAAACGACGGCGTCCCTCCATCGTGACCTCGAAGTGGCTAAGGAGACGGTACGATGACCGTGGACACGCATTCGCCTGCTGAGTTGCAGCGCGAGATCGAAGCCGATCGCCAAAGGATCGAAGAAAAGCTTCACGCCATCCAGGAACGGATGTCGCCTGGCGAATTGATGGATGAGTTTCTTGACTATGCGAGGAGGAGCGGAGGAGCGGAATTTCTCAAGAACCTCGGCGGCGCGATGAAGTCGAACCCCATTCCGGTAGCCCTGACGGGCATCGGCCTTGCGTGGCTGCTTGCGGATCCTGCGTCCCGTGCACCTCAAGCTTCGGCCCCTGATAACGGTGTAGACAGCTATCCACTCGCTTCCGTGAGCGGAAGTCTTCGGCGTATTGGGCCGGTCGAGGCAAGTTTTGGAGAACTATACAGCCATTTCGAAGATCAGGGAGGCAGTCGCTTTCGCGCCCGAACCGATGCGGCCGGCTACAGGGCCGGTCATTTCGTGGATCCGAGTGGCGCCGTCTATCGCGGCTTCGCCGACGCATCCGGATCACCGATCGAGGACATCCGTGATGAAACGGGAAGGTTGTTCGACGAAGCCTCCGGCTGGGGGTCGGCTACCTGGCGAGAGATGAAGGGCGCAGCAAGCGGCATTTCCGAAACGATTGCAGAAGCCGGCCGCTCGGCGGCGGACAGTGCTCGAGGTGTCCGCCAGATCGCTCAAACTCAAGGAGCACAGCTGAACGCTGCCATTCTCAAGAACTTTCGCGACCAGCCTCTCGTGGGTGGCGCGCTTGCGTTTGCGATCGGTGCAGCCATTGGAGCAGCGCTGCCTGCAACGGCGCTGGAGGATGTTACCGCCGGTGCGGCCTCGGACCGCGTGCGCGACCATCTCGCGGCTACGGCGGACGCCGCCGCCGAAGGCGCGATCGAAGGTGCCAAGGGAGCCTTGGACGAGACCCGCAGAACGACGCCAGGCGAGACGCCTGATGGATGAAGCCCGACCGGGTCATCCGGCCGGCCCATTTCGATGATGACGAGATAGGTGCTGCTGCAAGGGGCCACCGAAGAAGCGCCGAAAATTCGGACCGGCAACGCTCAGCTCGTACTGCTCACGCTCTTGCGGCAACCGTGGCCGGAGTGCACAGGCGGCCCATATATTCCTCAGATCCAATCGGGCTAGGATACCATTTCGCACCCATGGCGTTCGCAGCGGTTGCGATGATTGCATTATAACGCAGAGCTGAACGCCATCCCTGGCAGTTACATGCATGTCGTGGCACGACGAAAGGGGAGAAAGAATGCGCTTTCTCAGGGATAACGGGCTCTCCATTGTCTTGATCGCTCTGTGGCTCGCCACAGTCGCGGGAATGCTAATCACCGGATGGAGCGTTTATGCACGCGAGCTCGCCGATCACAGTTCGGCTCAGATCGGGCTGGCCGCTTACGCAAAATCTGGGCACTTCTTCTCATCGCTTTTTGAAAACTGGGAATCGGAGTTCCTGCAAATGTCGGCCTATGTGATGCTGACCGCTTTCCTGTTTCAGCGCGGCTCAGCCGAATCGAAGGACCCCGACGAGCAGGCGGAACAGGACGAAGACCCTGAACTGAAACAGGATGACAAGGAAGCTCCGTGGCCGGTTCGCGTCGGCGGTTTCGCAAAGTGGTTATATTCCTACTCATTGGGCCTTGCTCTCGGTCTCCTTTTCCTCCTGACCTTCGTCCTCCATCTCCTCTACAGCAGCGAGGCTGCAAATGCCGAAGCCTTGATGCATGGACAGCCAGCAGCCTCGGTTGCCGAGCATCTCGTCAGCGCGCAGTTCTGGTTCGAGTCTTTCCAGAACTGGCAAAGTGAGTTCCTTTCGACAGCCGTTATCGTCGTGTTCTCGATCTTTCTGAGATTCCGGGGCTCACCCGAATCGAAACCGGTCGCTGCGCCCCACGCGAAAACGGGGTGAGCAACCTCGCAAGAGCAAGATGAAGTCGTTGAGGCTGTTGCTGTCAGACGCATTCGTATAGGCGTGATTGTAATCGATCATGAGCAGAGCACCCTTCGGAAGATTAAACGCCCAGCAAAAAGCCGAAGCGATCGCTTGCCGCGCGGACTTCGCCCTCGCCCGGTTGGCCTGTTCATCTCCGGTTTTGGTTGCCGTGATACAATTCGCAAGTCGGATGCATCCAAGAGGAGCCAAGCATGAGCCGAAATACCGTCCTT
>NZ_JBQENZ010000046.1:0-31735 GCF_052044935.1 Ensifer sp. 22460 | reverse complement strand
TCACACGGCCCAGCAGGAGCAGCCGAGTGCGCCGAAGAAGCCCTTGAGATCGGCGATCGGCAGCTTTGACGTCCAGGCGCCGGCATGGTCGTGTCCATGCACGCCGCAATTGCTGGCGCAGCCGCACGCGGTGATCGCCGTGCGGCGGAGCGAGTTCTTGCCGGCACCATCGGGCTCGCCCCAGGCGGCATAGCCGCCGAAGGTGCGAACCGGCGACCAGTCGGGCATCGCCGGCGGCACCGGATTCTCGTCGTGGGAAGCGAAGTCGCCGGCCGCATAGACGACCTTGCCGCCGACCATCGTCAGCTCCGAGGTCAGGAACGAGATCTCGTCCTCGGAACAAGTGAAGTAATCCTTGTTCGGCACGATCAGGTCGGCAAACTGTCCCGTCTCGATCCGGCCCTTCTTGCCCTCCTCGTTGGAGAACCACTGCACCTTCTCGGTCCACATCCTCAGCGCCGTCTCGCGATCGAGGCAGTTGGCGCGCGGATAGAGCTGCAGGCCGCCGATGGTCTTGCCGGTCACCATCCACGACAGCGAGACCCAAGGGTTATAGGAGGCGACGCGGGTGGCATCGGTGCCGGCGGACACGTTGACGCCCTTCTCCAGCATGCGCCTGATCGGCGGCGTCGCTTCGGCCACGCCGTGGCCGTAGCGCTCGACGAAATATTCGCCCTGGTAGGCCATGCGGTGCTGGGTGGCGATGCCGCCGCCAAGCGCGGCGATCCGGTCGATCGAGCGGTCGGAAATCGTCTCGGCATGGTCGAAGAACCAGTTCAGGCCGTCGAGCGGGATATCCTTGTCGACCTTCTCGAACACGTCGAGCGCGCGGCTGATGGTTTCGTCATAGGTCGCATGCAGCCGCCAGGGCCAGCGGTTCTCGGCCAGCACCCGCACGACCTCTTCGAGTTCGCCCTCCATCTCCGGCGCCATCTCCGGGCGCGGCTGGCGGAAGTCCTCGAAGTCGGCGGCCGAAAACACCAGCATCTCGCCGGCGCCATTGTGGCGGAAGTAGTCGTTGCCCTGCTTGTATTTGACCGATGAGGTCCAGTTCAGAAAGTCTTGCTTCTCTTCCTTCGGTTTCTGGGTGAAGAGATTGTAGGCCAGGCGAACGGTCAGCTGATCGTCGTCCGACAGTTTCTGGATGACGGCGTAGTCGTCCGGATAGTTCTGGAAGCCGCCGCCGGCGTCGATGACGCTGGTGACGCCGAGCCGGTTGAGCTCGCGCATGAAATGGCGGGTGGAGTTGACCTGGTAGTCGAAGGGCAGCTTCGGTCCCTTGGCCAAGGTCGAATAGAGGATGCCGGCATTGGGCTTGGCCAGGAGCAGCCCGGTCGGGTTGCCGTTGGCATCACGGGTGATCTCGCCGCCCGGCGGGTTGGGCGTGTCCTTGCCATAGCCGACGGCCCTGAGGGCGGCGCCGTTGAGCAGCGCCCGGTCATAGAGATGCAACAGGAACACCGGCGTATCCGGGGCGAGCGCATTGATCTCGTCGATGGTCGGCAGCCGCTTTTCGATAAACTGGTGTTCGGTAAAGCCGCCGACGACGCGCACCCATTGCGGCGCCGGCGTGATCGCCACCTGGCGCTTCAGCATCGCCATCGCATCGGCGAGCGAACGCACGCCGTCCCAGCGCAGTTCCATGTTGAAGTTGAGGCCGCCGCGCACGACGTGGGTGTGGTTGTCGTTGAGGCCCGGCAGCACGCGCTTGCCCTTGAGGTCGATCACCTGTGTGCCCGGGCCGGCCAGCACCATGATCGTCCGCTCGTCGCCGACGGCCAGGAACTTTCCGTCCTTGATGGCAACGGCGCTTGCCGTCGGGTTGGCGCGGTCGAGCGTGGTGACAAGGCCGTTGTGCAGGATCAGGTCGGGCGTCATCGAGGTGTCTCCAGTCTGTTGGGCGTGTGTCGCGGTTGCCCTACCCAAGGCTAGGGCGGCGGCGGTTGCACCGAGAAACGAGCGTCGTGTCGGCATTATGCTGGTTCCTATCTATGGAGTTGCTGCCCGGCGCCCGAATACCTACGCCGTGGTCGCGGAGCCAGAAGGAAGATGGCAGGATCGACATGCCGCCGCACAGCAGATGACGGCGCCAATGTCAGGGGAAAGGAGCGGGTAAAATACCTGCGAAGGGGGGCGCCAAGCTGCCCGCAAAGTCACGCGATCAACGAACTGGCTGTCGAGCGGGCAGACGGCGCCAAGGTAGGTGAGATCAGAAGGCTGCGGGACGGTGGCGTAGCTGCCAGGATCATCGGCTTCTCCCAGATCAGTTGCCGGTTGCGGGACTGTTTCTCCAATATTGCTTTTATTCTACGCAGTTTCTTGTCGGGAATGTCTGCCTTTTGAAGATTCTCACGTTTAAGCAGCGAAATCTAACTCTGTGGACGTCCGGACGTTTTTCCCTGAACTTATCGCTGGTTGCGCCGCCAAGGTCGAGCTGGGGGCGAAGGCTTGTTCATCGTGCTTACCTTCATGCAGCCAACGGTCGCTCCCGTTTGGCCGATTCAGGTGCGCCGGTCACGCCTGAAACGAGCAGGCGTGATGCCCGCTATCAGGGAAAAGCTTCTGGTCAGATGGCTTTGGTCGGCAAAGCCACAGCGAATGGCGATTTCGGCGATTGGCAGATCCCGGAGCAGCAATTCCTTGGCACGGGCTATGCGGTATTCGGTGAGCCAGCGTAGTGGTGTGCGGCCGAAGCTCGCCTTGAAGGCTTGTATAAAGTAGCTCCGAGACAGCTCGCAGCTTTTTGCGAGCTCCATCATCGATAGGTGCCCGTCGAGCTGCGCGGCCAGGTACTCCAACGCGTGCTTTTCCTGCCAGGGAGCCAGCGTGCCCTTGCGCTCGCCCGGAAAATACAACCCGCCGTATTTTTGCACGAGATGTGTCATGATGGCGAGCGTGACTTGATCGACGAATAGCCGACTGGCCTGTTTTGGCCGCTCCAGCGCGGGCAGCAGCGCGTGGGCGAGGCCGAGAATGACGGTGTCGACTGTACCAGGAGGGCATTCGAAGCCCGTGAGGTCGGGCCGCCCGATTTCGGTGGCGAAGTCGCGCACATGCCGAAAGGGAATCCGGAAGCGCACGTTGTCGAAGGGCGATAGATGATGGCAGCGCCATTCCTCGCGCAGGTCCGTGATGGCAAGCGCCCCCTCGGGGTGGCCGCCTTCGAAAATCAGCGACGTACCACGCCAAAGCCGATGTAACCGAAAGTCGCGCAATTGCGTGATAATGCAGAAGGCGTCCTCGCGTGCGTTGGCCGGGCTTGGTGCTAAGTCTTCCCGATCGGACTTCAACCGCATTATGGAGATGGGAGACGCATCGACGATCGATCGGTGTATGGCGTCCGGCTCCTGGGGCTTTTCTGGGGCGGACTCCCTGTACATCGTGCACTCCCAACTAACAGCGAACGAAAGATTGCCCAACTTTCTTCGTTGAAGCAATTGGACTAATGGAGGCCTCGCCGCCGCCAAACTGAAGGGGTAACGCCAGTTTCACCGACAAATACCCTCTCAAAATGTCCGAGGTCGTCGAATCCGCACGCATGCGCAACGTCCTCCAGCGAGAGGGCATGGATGGCAAGGTGTGATTTCGCCCTGCCGATTTGCGTGGCGATTGGGCGTAGCGTGGTTCCGGGTTCCTCCCGCATAAGAGCCCCTTGCGCCTTGCCAGCGCTTCCCTCGATCGGCTCGCCATACCGGTGCAGGAGGTGGGCGCAGATGGCGACCGCCACGGGTCGCAGGGACGCCGGTGCCGTTCCGGTGCCGGCAAAAAATGCAAGCAGCGCGGTACCGAGATTGCGAAGCACCGAATCCGGTTCGCCGCGACGGCAGATCAGGCGTCGTCGTCCGATTTCCGGCGATAGCTCCGCAGTCTCGCTGAAAAGGGCTTTGGGTAGCACAAAGGCCAGCGAGCGCAGCCGACTGTTGAGGCGAATGGCCGCCCCGTCCGCGAGATCCACGAGGCAGATCGTACCGCGCGCGAAGTGGCGAACCTCGGTGCAGGAGCCATCCGCCCGAATGTCGGCGTGTTCGGCGTCGTCCAGATAGAGCATGAGGAAATAGGACTCGGAGACAGGGAGCCGAACGTCGTTTGCTTCATCGGCCCTTGCTTCATCGGCCTTGGGTTCCCGGCAAATACTGGTCACGGAAAAGGTCGCGTCGCGGATTGGTACAGTGGTCAAGCATGGGGCCTCAGGCGTTCCGAAGCAGACGCCCACGCATGCCATGTCTTTGCTATTTAAGTTCAAGGACAATCCCTTGGCGACATTTAAGGAACGATCTTGCAGAAGCAGGTTCTGCGCCCGGACTGTATTCCAGGCTGGGCCAACGTGCAACGCGAAGACCGATTGAACTCGCGTTCAACGAGAATTGTCGAGATCGGCTCCGACGTCTTTCGCCTCGTCTATGTCCGCAGTTTGCCTGCCAGGAACGAGACGAAGCGTCGGACCTTTACCGCGATATGGCGATTGGCCGGATAGACCGCTTGCAACTGTACTGTGCTGATATGCCAGTCGGGGAGGAGACGTACCAACCGGCCCTGCCTGAGGTCTTCGCCAACGATAAAGTCGGGCAGGAGGACGATACCGACTCCCAGCAAGGCGGCGTCGCGCAGGCCAAGGCTGTGATTAAGCTCCAGCCGGGGCACGATGGGAATGCGAAACTCCTCATCGTTCCTTCTGAACGGCCAGATCCGCCCCCATCGTAATTCGGCGAAGTGTAGGCAGAAGTGGTGTGCCAGGTCGTGCGGCGTCTTCGGCGCACCATGCTCGGCTAGATAGGCGGGTGACGCGGAAATCACGAGTGACGATGTCGCCAGTTGCCGAGTGATGAGATTGATGTCGACTTCGAGGCGACCTCGGATTGCAAGGTCGAAGCCATCCTCGACCAGGTTTACGGCCCGATGCGACAGGTCCAGTTCGATGGACACGGCCGGGTTGAGCTTAAGGAACTCCGAAACTGCCGGCACGATCACCAGATGCCCGAGATCGGGCGGCGCTGACACCCGCAACCGTCCAACGGCTTCCTTCTGGAACGAGGTTGCCGTCCGTTCCGCCTCCCTTATCTGCGGCAGGATGCCCGAAAGCGCTTCACGGTAAGCGGCGCCCGCCTCGGTAAGAACGATCTTGCGCGTCGATCTCTGAAAGAGGCGGATGCCGAGGCGATCCTCGAGCTGCCTGACCTGGGCCCCCACCGTCGCGCGCGACATGCCCAGTTCGTCCGCAGCCTTGGTAAAGCTGAGGTGGGTGGAAACCGTCAGAAAGGCGGCAATCCCGTCAAGCGGATCCAGCGATTTCATGAGCGCGATTATCCGTTCAATGATGCCAAGTCATCGCTCTTATCATGAGACGAAGCACAAAGTAATCGATGGGTGTCCTCAAGCAGAAGGAGACCCGACATGAAGACATTCACTTACGCGGCGGTATCGCCGCCGGGACATGGAATGCCGGCAGCGGCGTTCGGCAACCACGTGATACGCATGATGGCCGACAACACAGGCGGCGCGCTGGGCATGCTCGAGGCCATCGTGCCGCCCGGGGAAGGCTCGCCGCTTCATGTGCACGAGCGCGAGGACGAGTTCTTCCGCGTCCTGTCCGGTTGCTTCGGCTTCTGGTGTGGCGGCGACTATGTCGAGTTGGCGGAGGGGGGCTGCATCGCACTGCCGCGCGGCGTGCCGCATCGCTTCCGGAACATCGGAGAGACGGAAGGCCGCCTCATGGTCGTCGTGACGCCGGGCAGGTTCGAGAATTTCTTTCCAATCATCGACCTCTGCAAGCCCGAAACGCCCGAGGAGATCGCCTCAATCGCGATGGGTTTCGGCCTGACCTTCCTGCCCGAGGGCAGTCGCAAGGTCGCCTGATCCGGCGGCAGACCGCCCCAAACGTAGTGCCGACAAACTCGACAACGGTCCATCGAAAGGAGACCGAAGGATGACACACGCGCCTTCACACGAAATCGGAATGAGCCTGACCGCCGGCCAGTTGGACGCCTATCTCGCGAGGATCCGGGTAGACCGGCCAGTTTCTCTCGACCTTCAAGGCCTGTCGAAACTTCACCGCGCTCACCTCATGACCTTCACCTGGGAGGCGCTGGATGCCTTCATGGGATGGCCGTCCTCAATCACTCCGGCATCCGCCTTCGCCAAGATGGTGGAGGGCAGGCGCGGCGGCTGGTGTTACGAGATGAACGGTCTCTTCGGCGCAGCACTTGACGCGCTCGGTTTCCGGGTAACCCGTCTTTGCGGTGCCGTCGACCGCGAAAGGCTGGGCAACATCTCCATCGGCAATCATCTGACCCTGCGTGTCAATCTCGACCGCCCCTATCTTGCCGAGGTCGGCGTGGCCGACGCCATCGTCGAACCCGTGCCGATTGCTGTCGGACCGTTCAGCCAGCGCGGCTTCAATTTTTCGATCATGCCGGCGGAGGATGGCTGGTTGCGCTTCAAAAACCATGTGCACGGCATCGCACACAGCTTCGATTTCCGTGCCGATTACAGCTGCGAGGCCGCCATGGCCGCCACGCATTCGTGGCTGATGCGGGACCCCGGGTCGCCATTCACAAACGCGCTGGCAGTGCTGCGTCATACCGCGGACGGTTATGTCGCCCTGCAGAATGATTGCTTGCGCACGGTCACGCCGGGCAGCGTTCGCGAACATCGCATCACAAGCGCGGACCATCTCGCGGACACGTTTGACACCGTTTTCGACCTCGAGATTCCCCGGCCTGAGCGAATCTGGGACAAGGTCCTGGCGATTGGCCGCGACAAGGCGGCCTGAAGGCGCGGCACCAATATTCTGGGGTTCGAAAAAAAACATCTATCCTTCGCGCAGTCTAGCGAATATTGCCGCGCTTTCGCAGGGGCATCGGCACGACCTCGGCAGATCGAGTGGGCTGTTCCATCACATCGGCGGGCTTGCCGTCGGTGTCCTGGCCGCACGCCGCATTGCCCATACGCTCGTCCCCGGGCCAAGCCGGTGACGGCGTGATCATCCGGAGTAATTCCGGACGCAGACCGTCGCCGCGCTGAGCGGCGATGGAATGCAAACCTCGTAGCAATGTCATCATGGCTCGACCCTCCGTCGTGATGCGGCAGCGGCCTTCAGGCCGCGCTGATGGTCCTCAGGGCCGTGGGATTGTCGCAGGCGCCACACGCACGGTTTCACACTGACGGCGGGCGGCGGCGATTTGTTGCCAACCAAGCTCCTGCGCATCGTGGATATTAGAGGGGTCCATTTGCAGCTCCGTCGGATTGCCAACGACGATACGGCTGCTTCTCGGGCACATGCGCTCCGAAAACTGCTTTCAAATCGAAATTGGCCGTTCACACCGGACGAGACGCTGACGACCAGCATTTCGATTTGAAAGCAAGGACCGGAGAGTGGCGCAATGCATCAGCTTCTAAACTCGTTTCACAACGAATGAAGAAGGTAAGACGATGCGTGAAACTATTCGATTTGCATGGGGCGCCAGTTCCCTCGGCGACTTTGTTGTCGCCATGTCGAACAAAGGGATTGTGGTGCTTGAATTTAGCTCGATGCGCACCGCGATGGAGGATTCGTTGAGTATCCGATTTCCGGAAGCCGAGCTTGAACGCGCCCAGCACGAACTTGCCGACGTGATCGAAACCGTGGCCGGCGCGATCGACGATCCGGCCAAGGTTTGCGATCTGCCACTCGATCTGCGTGGGACGCCGTATGAGGTCCAGGTCTGGTTCATGTTGCGGGAAATTCCTGCTGGCCAGACCACGAATTATGGGGCGCTCGCGGCCAAGCTCGGTTCGCGTGATCCGCGGGATGTAGCGGCTGCGATCGCCAACAACCCGATCGCCGTGATCGTGCCGTGCCATCGCGTCATCAAGAAGGATGGCTCGATTTCCGGTTATCGATGGGGTGTCCGCCGCAAGCGTGCTCTTCTGACCCGCGAGCAGCGCGCCACGGAGGAATGAGATGTCAGATGTTCGTTCCGCGGTCTCGCCGTGCGGGCGTATCGCCGAGCCGCTGCAGGTCATCAGGCTGTCGATCGATTCCGTAGATGCGGCCCGTCGGCAATTCCCAGGCTACAGGTTGACGCGGCTGGTGGGGGCGCGGCTTGAGCTGGATGAAAAAGACATCGACCGGCTCTCTGACATGCTCGGGGTCGATCTCCTGCGGCCCGTGGCGGGCGCGTCGAAGCCGTTCGACCATCATTTGCGCCATGTGATCGCTCTCTACGAGCTTAGCGCTCTGTTTCGCGATGACGGGCACGCACCCTACCATCATGCGATCCGGCCGACCGGCTACGACTACCATCGAGACGAAGTGGACCCGTCCGGCATGGAGCTATGGCGGGCCGACTATCGCGTGATGCCGGATGTCAGGCAAATGATGGCCGCCTCGATCCGATGGCTCCATAGGGCAGGGAAGGACAATGTCTGGCTGCGGCGGGTGCCTTGCACCTGACACGCCGCCGAGGCGATTGCCTGCCTGCGCGCCAACGGCGCGTTTGAGGATTGGGCTCGGCTCTATGCGCTTTATCCCGGGTGGTAGTTGCGGCGGTCCGCTCTGGCTGCAGGCCAGGGGCTCCGAAAGGGCGGCCGGCGCTGCGAAAACTGCGGCGCCGGCATCGCGGGTTCATCGCGCGTCGTGGAAAATGATCCCGACGGTGTGACGCATGCCGGATCGGACGCGGCTGACACCGTGGCGCAGGTTCACGCGGTAGTTTCCCTTCGTTCCCTGGACCGGACGATTGTGGACGGCGAAGGCGACGGCGTCGCCCTGTCTGAGCGGCACGACCTCGACGCGGCTTTGCATGCGCGGCCGCTGTTCGGTCAGTGCAAATTCGCCACCTGTGAAGTCGCGGCCCGGCTCGGAGAGCAGGATCGCCACCTGGATCGGGAAAGCGAGATCGCCGTAAAGGTCCTGGTGAAGGCAGTTGAAGTCGCCGGCAACATATTGCAGCAGCAGCGGCGTCGGCCGGGTCTGGCCGGCATCGTGGCATTGCTTGAGGAATGCGGCATGCTCGCCGGGAAACCTCTGGTCCAGTCCCATCCGTTCGTTCCACACGTTGGCGACATCGGCAAGGCGCGGGTAGAGCGCCGTGCGGATACCGCCGATGAGATCGGGCAGCGGATATTTGAAATAGCGATACTCGCCCCTTCCGAAGCCGTGCCGCGCCATGATGATATGGCTGCGGAAATGGCTTTCGTCGACGTAGAGCGACGCGACGCTGCTGCATTCCTCGGGTGTCAGAAGTTGGGGAAGGACGGCGCAGCCGAAGCCGTCGAGCTCGCCGGCGAGCGCCTTCCAGTCATAGGCAGCAATCCGTGCCGCCGCGGACGCATCCGCAGAGGCCGGGACCATGTCGATCGCAGTCTTGTTCATACCGTGGTTTCCTTCTCTATGAGGGTGCGTTTGCGCTCAAGGCCCCAGCGATAGCTGGCGAGGTCGCCGTTGGTACGCACGACCCGGTGGCACGGAATGGCGAGCGCAATGGGGTTGGCGGCGCAGGCGCCGGCGACGGCGCGCGGGTTCGCGAGCGGACCAATCCACTTGGCGAGTTCGGTGTAGCTCACCGTCCGGCCGACGGCGATGGCCTTCAGCTTTTCCCAGACGTGGCGCTGAAACGGCGTGCCGTGCATGTCGAGCGTCAGCTGAAGGCCGCCGGATGGCTTGGCGATAAAGCGCAGGACTTTCGCAACGTCGTTCTTCACCATAGTTTCGCGCGCGATTAGCGTGGAGTGCGGGAAGCGATCGGCAAGATCCGCCTCCAGCTCTTCGGCGTTGTCGCCGAGCAGGATCGCGCATACGCCCTTGGCGCTGCGCGCGACCAGCACCTTGCCGAGTTCGCAGTCGGCAACCGCGTAGGAGAGAACGCCGGCGGCCGTCGAAGGGGAATTCTGCGGCGATTGCGGCCGCAGCGCGTCAGTCTTGATAATGAGGTTCATCGTCGTAGCTCCTTGTTCTGTCCTCACGATCGAGACTACTTTTCCGGTCATGCTGCCGAACTCCGATCCTTGCTTTCAAATCGAAACTCTGCTCGCGCTGATGCAAGAGAATGAAGAATGCCGGGCACGGCCGATCAGGCGAGTCTGAGGATGGTGGTTTCTGCGAGAAGATAGATCTCGCCGGAGGTGAGGCGGGCTTCGACCTCGCCGTGGTCGCACATCTCCAGCTCGGCATAGCCGGCGGCCACGAGTTGGCCGACATACTTCATCACCAGCGCCTTATCGGGTCGCCTGGAGTAGCGAGCATGTCAATCGCGTCCTGGGTTCCGGGCAGTTTGCGCCGGCTTGCCTTGGCGTCGAATCCGCCCCGCGAAAACATCAGCGTCGGTTCCTTGTCTTAGCCGTTGCGCGTCGGATCGCGAAAATCCGAAAATCGCATATGGACTTTCCGACTAACTACACACTTGGCCATGGGTTCGTTCTGGCGGCACTCCGTTTGTTGTCATCAAACTGAAGAAAGATGAGTTATAACGCTCCCCGGAAAGTGAGATTGATGCGCATCCGTCCGACAGTCTCATGGACGCCATCCTTCAATTCGGGCACGCCGTGATAGAAGAGCCGCGACGGGCCGCCCCAGACCGCCACGTCGCCATGCCGCAGCGCGTACTTCTTCACAGGATCATTCCGCTTCAGGCCGCCGAACTGGAAAGTCGCCGGCAGGCCGAGCGAGACCGACACGATCGGATTGGCGAAGTCGCGTTCGTTTCTGTCCTGGTGCAGCGAGAGGCGGGCGCCCGGCTCGTAGCGGTTGATCAGGCAGGCGTCAGGGCGGAAGTCCGGATAGCCCGCCCGTGTCGCCGCCTCGACAGCCAGATCGAGGAAGCATTCCGGCATGGCCGGCCAGGGACGGCCTGTTTCCGGATCGTTGCGATCGTATCGATAGCCGGTACGATCCGTGACCCAGCCGGCCGTGCCGCAATTCGTCATCGCCACCGACATGGTGAAGCCGCCCGGTGTGACCATATGTCGGAATGGCGACTGGCTGGTGATGTGGCCGAGCGCGGCGAGCAGATCCTTTTCATAGGGAAGTGCTGCGCCGCGAAGCAGCATGGCCCCCTCCGCCATGATCTCGGTTGCGGGATCGGCGGGGGCAAGCATGTCAAACAGATCGGGCATCTTCGGGCCTATTGCGTATGGTGATGATCGATGGGTGAAAGGCGGGCCGGTAGCCTGCAAGGAGCGCCATGACCGTCGATGGTGGTGTCAGGAGCCAATCGGCGTCGTGGAGGATTTTGGGCCTGTCGTAGCCGTCATTGGCCCAGCGATACGCGAGGCCGGCGCGCAGCGTGTAAGCCTCATCCTTGGCCACAACGACCGCGCCGTCAGGCAGGTCGGACAACAGAAGGGCGATCGGATGCAAGCGCTTGTGGCCGCGATCGAGGCGCTCGGCATGCAGTACGGAATCCATATGCGTAGCCGAAGGAGGCGCCTCTTTCTTCGCCGACGCCCAGCAGGCCCGGAAGCGTTCCGCGGCTTCGCGCCGGCAGAGGAAGCAGGGACGATGGCCGGCGGCGAACGCCACGGCCTCGTCGAGGAAAAACAGCTCCGTCCAGCTCCGGCGCGCCATCACGTCCCGGCGCCAACCCTTGAATTCGCAGGCGCAGACGAGCCAGGTTTTTGTTGCCCAGCGCCTGGCCAGCAATGTCTTCGTTGCCGGATCGTGGATGATGCCGCGATTGCCGGTAAACAGCCCGCGCTGAGTAATGGCGACGATATCACCGAAGGGCGTGACGCGGTTTTGAAGGGGCATGATGTACTTTCCGGAGCCGTATTTACTTCAACACGTTTCCGCGCTCGCGCGGGATGCGCCACAGATACCAGGCCGCGACCGTGCGATGGGGCGACCAGGCCTTCGAGAGCTCGCGCAACTGTTTCGGTTTCGGTTGCTCAGGCAGCGATTTGAGGACGCGGTAGCCTTCGCGGACACCGAAGTCATCGACGGGCAGGATATCCATCCGCTCCAGAGAATACATCAGCAGCATTTCGACGGTCCAACGGCCGATGCCCTTGATGCCGACCATGCGGTCGATCAGCGCCTCGTCGTCCATGGTGGCGGCGATGTTGCGGGTGGGGATCAGGCCATCCAACGTTCCCTGGGCGATCGCCTTGATGGTGGCGATCTTGCTGGCCGAGAAGCCGCAGGTCCGAAGTTGGTCGAACTCGGCCGCGATGAGGTCTTCCGGGCTTGGAAAATCGCGGTCATCCAAGAGCCCCTTGAGGCGTCCAATGATGGCGTCGCCAGCTTTGGCCGTCAGCTGCTGGTAGGCAATCGCGCGAATGAGCGCCTCGTATGGTTCGCGGGCGGCCTTGGGATCGTGTCGGCAAGGGCCGACCAGTTCGATCAATCTGGCCCAGTCGTCGTCATGGCTGGAGAGGAAGGCGACAGCTTCATCGTAGCGAGAAGGCAAATTCATGTGGACGCCTTGCGTTCGTCGGCGATCGCGAAGCGCGGCCGGTTGTAGGTGGTCAGGATGTGGCCGCGGCGGAGCGGCGGTTCCGGCCGTGACGTCATGCGGTCTGAGGCGATTCCCGATCGAGCAGGGCGCGCTTGCGTTCGACGCCCCAGGCATAACCGGAAAGCGCGCCGTCGTTGCGCACAACGCGATGGCAGGGAATGGCGACTGCGATATTGTTTGCGGCGCATGCTCCGGCGACTGCCCGCGTGGCGCTCGGCGAGCCGATACGTCGGGCGATTTCAGAATAGGACACACGCGCGCCGACAGGGATCTCCTGTAGGACCTGCCATACCCGGCGCTGGAACGCCGTGCCGCGGACGTCGAGCGGCAGATCGAGGCCGACGCTGGGGTTTTCGACGAAGCCACAAACGCGGGCGATCAGAGCCTCGTATTCGCGGTCCATGCCGATCAGGCGCGCCTTCGGAAAACGATCCTGAAGATCGCGAACCAGCTCGTCCGGATCGTCTCCGAGCAGGATCGACGCGACGCCTTTCGTGCTGGACGCCACGAGCATTGCGCCGAGATAGGACTGGCCGACCGCAAACTTGATCTCCTCGTTGGCGCCACCCGCACGGTACTGTGTCGGCGTCATGCCGAGCATACCGGTCGACTTTTCGTAGAAGCGGCCGCTGGAATTGAAGCCGGCGTCATACATCGCCTCGGTGACGCTCGTGCCGGTTTCGAGGCCCGCACGCACTTTCTTCGCGCGGTGGCCGGTGGCATAGGCCTTCGGGGTCAGCCCCGTCGACGTCTTGAACATACGATGGAAATAGCTCGGACTGCGGTCGACAGTAGCCGCCAACTCTTCCAGCGACGGTTCCTCCTCGCTTTCCTCGATGATGCGGCAGGCCTTAGCGATGAGCGCGGCATTCTCGCATTCGAGCGAAGGGCCATCGGGGTTGCAACGTCGGCACGGACGAAAACCGGTTGCCCGTGCGCTTTCGAGCGTATCGTGCAGCGCGACGTTCTTCGGATTTGCCGTGCGTGACGGGCAGGAGGGCCTGCAATAGATGCCAGTTGTCGAGACGGAATACCAGAAACGACCGTCGGCAGACTTGTCGCGCGCTACGATCCGCGCCCAGCGGGGGTCGTCCCCCACGAAAGGAGGTGAGGTGTGAAGGGTTGGTGCGGGCCGGATGTTCATGTCCATGGTCTTCTACTCGGATTTGTTCTGGCTCGATCGTGCCTCCGATCCGCGCTGGTCACACTCCGATCCTTGCTCTCGAATCGAACAAAACCCACCCGAAACTTGCGCAGGGGGTCGCCGGGTTCCCGGGGGCACGCACCTTCAGTGCACAGGCAACCAGCGCGAGCAGGTGAGCGTTTTGAGGCTAGGCCGCACGCGTAGCTTCGAGCGGGGCGATGAAACATGCCATCGAGGCTCGCACGGGGAGCTGTGCGAGCCTCGATGGCTTCGATCAGGCCTTCCGGATCAGCCCAAGCTGCATCATCGCGGTCAGACCGTCGTCGAGGCCATGCTCTTCGACGATCATGCCGTCGACCACCTTCAGAACAGTCTTGCCGGTAAAGTGCATCTTGCGGCCGGTCGCCGCAGGTACGCCGCCGAGCAGGAAGTCGTCGAAAGCCGGACCCGTGTGGGTGCCGCCGCCTTCCCACTGGCCGACCACATAGTCGCCCTCGGCAATCAAGTCAGCGGTGCCCCAGAAGTTGAGATCGGGGAACGCGGCGCGAAAGTCGGTCATGAACGCCTTGATGTCTTCGCGGCCACGGCGCGGTTCGTGCAGGGAATATTGCAGGAGCATATCGGGCGCCGCGATGTCATCGATAACAGCAAGATTGGCGTCCTTGCCCCAGAATTCGGTGAACCAGCGAACGACGACGGCCTTGTTGTCTTCTTCGTTGCTCATGGAAATATCCTCTTTTCAAAATCGGGCGACCATCGAAACCGCTCGATGACCTGATGAAAGGGATATGTGAGCTTGCCGGGCGCCAAACTCCGGTTCTTATCTTCGAATTGGAAACGGCGTGCGAGGTGAGCGCTGGCGGTTACCGCATGGGGGAAACGGCCGTGCAGGTGATGGCCGGCGCCTCCATCAAGAGCAGAGATTGGATCATCCGACCCTTCGCGAATATGCCTTGACCCACTAGGCGCAGCACCGCTTTTCATTGGACGCGTGTTCAGCCAGCCACCGGTCTCGAGGCTTGCAGCTCGCGGGGCGGGGCGTCAAACTGACGTGGAGAGCACCGTCTTCCGCGACAGGATCGTTTGCGCAGAACAACTGCATCGGGCGGACTCCATCGCTCACTTCGAAGGTCAGCTTGGCGGAACCGTCAAGACGGACGTGCTCGGAAACCTTGCGGACAATGGCCGAAAATTTGCCGGCCGTCATATGGGTCCGTTCGCCCTCTTCGATGTCCCACAACTGCACGAAGATTTCAGACCAGGCCTCCGGGTTAGCGCCGCAATCGAGCGCGGAGAACTGGCCAGCCTTGACCTCAGTTACATGGTAGCCGGCCTTTACGGGCTTTCCGTCGTAGGCGAACACCAGTGGGAGGTCCGCGGCGACAGCGATCCTTTCAAGCAACTCTCCGAGCGAGATGTCAGTTTTGTTGGAATGGCTATTGTCGATCCTGCTCATTTGCGTCTATCCTCGATTTCAATGATTCAAGGATTATTGAAATATGGATGATCGTCAAGCCCTCGCGTCCTTTGCGGCACTTTCCCAGGAGACCCGGCTCGCCATCGTAAGAACGCTGGTCGTCGCCGGCCCTGAGGGCCTGGCCGCAGGCGCGATTGCGGAGCGCATGGGCGTTTCTCCATCGAACGTCTCGTTTCACCTCAAGGAACTCGAACGCTCCGGCCTCATCTCCCAGCGCCGCGAGTCGCGTTCGATCGTCTACAGCGCAAGTTATGACACGCTGGCTGACCTGGTGACGTTCCTGATGGAGGACTGCTGCGCAGGACATCCCGAAATCCGCGGCTCGGTCGAGCGATCCGCTCGTTGCTGCCCAAGCGAAGCGTAGAGCGCCGAGGAATACGTCATTGCATACGAACAAGGTTCCTGCGGGCATCGTCTCCGCTCTCGGTGTCACGCAGATTATTGGCTACGGCACTCTCTATTATGCCTTCAGCATCCTGGCGCCAGGAATGGCCAAGGACCTGGGCATCAGCCTGGAACGGGTCTTCGCCGTCTTCTCGGTCTCCCTGTTCATTGGAGGTCTTTCCGCTCCGTTCATCGGCAGACATATGGACAAGGTCGGCGCGGCGACGGTGATGACGGTTGGTTCGACCCTTGCGGCGTTCACCCTGGCGCTTTGCGCGTGGTCGCCGTCCGTAGCGCTTTTTGCCCTTGCAATCATCCTGCTGGAGGTGTCCTCCGGCATGGTCCAGTATCAGGCAGCCTTCGCGACGCTGGTCGAGAGCGAACCCCGTTCAGCCTCCCGCAGCATCACCTATCTCACACTGATCGGCGGCTTTGCTTCGACCATCTTCTGGCCGATCGCCGCGACACTGATCAGGTACCTGTCCTGGCGGGAAATCTATCTGGTGTTCGCGGCGCTCAATCTTCTCATCTGCATGCCACTTCACTACTGGATCATGCGTGCCGGAAGGGTCGGTTCCAAACTGGATGAGACAAGAGCCCGCGAAGTCGTCGTCGGCGCACTTGAGCCGAAAGCGCGCCGCCGCGGGATGTTGCTGGTCTCCATTGCCTTCTCGCTTTCGGGGTTCACTCTCGCGGCAATACTCGCCCACATGGTGCCGATGCTGGGCGCGATCGGACTTGGCAGTGCGGCGGTCGTGATCGGATCGCTGTTCGGCCCGGCACAGGTCATGAGCCGCCTGATTAACATGGCCTTCGGAAAGGGCCTGTCACCGCCCGCGCTGGCGATCGTCTCTGCGGCGCTCATGGTCCTCGGTGCGGTATTACTCGGGGTGTCGGGTGATTGGTTGCCAGGCGCGGTGGCTTTCGCCGTCTGTCTTGGCCTTGGGTCCGGAATCAACAGCATCGCTCAGGGGAGCCTGCCACTCTATCTGTTCGGGTCCGCAGGCTACGGAGCGATTACAGGAAAGATGGCTGCGGCCAGACTGGCAGTGGGTGCCGCCGCCCCCTTCGCGTTCGCCACGGCGATGGAGAATCTCGGCATCGCCGCGGCGCTGTTCGTCAATGCCATGCTTGGTACGCTCGGTATCGCTGCATTCGTCGCAGTGGCCGTCTCTACGCGCAGCCCCACGAAGACTGAGTGACTAAATCGACCTCAACGACACCCGCTTTTCAAGTTCGGCAGCGTCTTCCTTCCGTTCGCTGTAGCGGTCGGTCAGGTAGGCGGAAGCGTCCCTCGTCAGCAGCGTGAACTTGACCAGCTCTTCGCACACGTCCACGACGCGGTCGTAGTAGGAAGACGGCTTCATCCTGCCGTCCGCATCGAACTCCTGGTAGGCCTTGGCGACGGACGACTGGTTCGGGATCGTGATCATCCGCATCCAGCGGCCGAGGACGCGCATCTGGTTCAGAGCGTTGAAGGACTGGCTACCCCCGGAAACCTCCATGATCGCGAGCGTCTTTCCCTGCGTCGGGCGGATCGATCCGAGCGACAGGGGAATCCAGTCGATCTGAGCCTTCATGATGCCCGTCATCGCGCCATGGCGCTCGGGGCTGACCCAGACCTGTCCCTCCGACCATTGCGACAGCTCGCGCAGTTCCTGCACTTTCGGATGGCTGGCCGGAGCCGCGTCGGGAAGCGGTAATCCTCTCGGATCGAACATGCGCACCTCGCACCCCGAACGCTCGAGAAGTCGTCTGGCTTCATGCGCGAGCAGCCGGCTGTACGATACCTCCCTGAGCGAGCCGTAGAGGATCAGGATGCGCGGCTTGTGCGTCGAAAAGGCGGGACGCAACGCGTCGAGGTCAGGCTTACGAAGATGCGGCTCCTGCAATGCGGGAAAGGTCTCAGACAATGCGCTTTCCCTCCTGATCGAGGACCTGCTCGCCGTCTTCCTTGAAGAAGGCTCCCTTGAAGGCATCCGGCAGGATGTCGAGAACGATCTCCGAGGGGCGCGCGAGCCTTGTGCCGAGCGGCGAGACGACGAACGGCCGGTTAATGAGGATCGGATCCTTGAGCATGGCATCGAGCAACTGGCCGTCCGTCAACTTCGGATCGTCGAGACCCAGCTCCACGTAAGGCGTACCTTTCTCGCGGATCGCCTGCCGAACGGTCAGCCCGGCGTCGGAGATCATCCTTGCCAGTTCCTCGCGCGAAGGCGGAGACTGGAGATAATCGATGACGGTCGGCTCGATCCCGGCTGCGCGGATCATCTCCAGCGTGTTGCGGGACGTGCCGCAGGCCGGGTTATGATAGATGGTGACGTCCATTGTCATGTCCTTTCGGTGATGGTGTTCCGGGAGACGGCGGGTGCTGCCTCGTACCAGCCCTTGGTGCGGTTCACGGCCCAGACGACCGTGAGCATTACGGGAACCTCGATGAGCACGCCGACGACCGTCGCCAGCGCTGCACCGGACTGGAAGCCGAACAGGCTGATTGCGGCCGCGACCGCGAGTTCGAAGAAATTGCTGGCCCCGATCAGTGCCGAAGGCCCTGCGACGCAATGGCGCTCGCCCGATATCCGGTTCAAGACATAGGCCAGCCCCGAGTTGAAATAGACCTGGATGAGGATGGGGACGGCCAGCAGCGCGATGATCGTCGGCTGGGCGATGATCTGCTCACCCTGGAAGCCGAAGAGGAGGACGAGCGTCGCCAGCAGCGCGACAAGCGAAAGCGGCTGCAGCTTCCCCAGCATGACGTCCAGCGCCCTGGTCGTGCCGTCAGCGGTCAGCCGCCCTCTCAGGACCTGCGCGATGATGACCGGGACCACGATATAGAGGACGACCGATAGAACGAGCGTGTCCCACGGCACGGTGATGGCCGACAGCCCGAGCAGGAGCCCAACGATCGGCGCGAAGGCGACAACCATGATCGCATCGTTGAGCGCGACCTGGGAAAGCGTGAACAGCGGCTCGCCGCGCGTCAGATTGCTCCAGACGAACACCATCGCGGTACAGGGCGCGGCCGCAAGGATGATCAGGCCGGCGATGTAGGAGTTGATCTGGTCGGCGGGCAGGTAAGGACGGAATAGCCATCCGATAAACAGCCATCCCAGCAGCGCCATGGAGAACGGCTTTACCGCCCAGTTGATGAACAGGGTCACGCCGATTCCGCGCCAATAGGTGCTCACCTGCGCCAGCGAGCGGAAGTCGATCTTGATGAGCATCGGGATGATCATCAGCCAGATCAGGATGGCGACGGGCAAATTCACCTTGGCGATCTCCGCCGCGCCGATGGCCTGGAAAACACCGGGCATCAGATGACCGAGGGCGACGCCGACGACGATGCAGAGAAAGACCCAGATGGTCAGGTAGCGTTCAAACGTCGACATTAGCGAACTTTCCCTGGCTTGCCGTCGAACCTTCCATCGCGCCGATCTGGCCGAGCTTCGTTTCGAGCGCCAGGTGATTGATCGATGCCAGCGGGAGGCTGACGAACACCATGATCCGGTTCTTCAGAAAGCGGGCGGCTTGCGCGAACGCGCGCTGGATTTCGACCTCGGTGCCAACAACGGCGGCCGGGTCTTCGACACCCCAATGTGCCGTCATCGGATGTCCGATCCATACCGGGCAGGCTTCGCCGTGCGCGCTGTCGCAGACGGTGAAGATAAAGTCCATTTCGGGCGCACCAGGCTCGGCAAACACGTCCCAACTCTTGGAGGAGAAGCCAGTCGCCGGATAACCAAGTGCTTGCAGTTCCTTCAGGGCATGCGGATTGATCTCGCCTTTGGGCTGGCTGCCTGCGGAGAATGCTCTGAACCGTCCTCCGCCCTCTTTATTGAGGATGGATTCGGCGAGAATGGAACGTGCGGAATTACCCGTGCACAGGAAGAGCACGTTGTAGGTCTTGTCGGTCATGGTCGTTGTCCGTGGTTAGGTCGGAGGATTGCTGAGTTTCATGATGGTGGCCGATGCCGGGCAAATGCCCGAAAGCTGACGGGTTGCGAGAACGGCGAGCGGCGCATCGGCTCGCTCGACCGCAACGAAACCGAGGCTTTCGAAGAACGGCGCGGCGGTCGTCGTAGCCAGGAAGACTGCCGAGCTTTCTTTGACGGCTTTCAGGGTTTCCTTGATCAGCGATCTGCCGAATGACTTTCCACGATGCTCGGGCAAGATGACCATCGACCTGAGGAGGACGGCATCGCCGCACGTCTCGATGCCAGCGTAGCCAATTGTGCCGCCATCGGAGGAAACCGCCCTGAAGAACGAGCGTCCCGGCTCTCCGAGGTCCTCGATCGGAAGACCGGAGGCCGATAGCGCCAGCTTCAGTCCGGGATCGCTTCCCGGGACTGGCTCCAGTCTGACGTCGCTCATGACAGCTTCACCTCGGGTCCGCAGCAGGGCGTAAGTTCGGCGATCAGCGGCGCACAGAGTTCGGTCGAGCCGCCACAGCAGTCTTTCAACAGGAAGAGGGTCAGGTTTCGCAGGCCGTGTAGGTCGGCTCGATAGATGATCGAGCGGCTCTGCCGTTCGCTTGTCACGAGGCCCGCGCGCGACAGCGTTGCGAGGTGCGCCGACATGGTATTCTGCGGGACGTCGAGAAGGCGGGCAAGTTCGCCGGCAGGCACGCCATCCGGTTCGTGTCTGACGAGAAGCCGGAATGTCTCGAGCCTGGTAGATTGGGCCAGTGCGGCAAGCGCCGCTATTGCGGTGATGTTATCCATTAATCCAGAATAATGGATATATTGGATATGTCAATTGCACCCAACGATCCTCATCTCCGCTATTGGCACAAAGCGGGAGCAGCCCCGAATGCATAGTCCTCCCGGCAACAGCGCTCACGGCTTTGATGACACCTTCTTGCTGGTGTCGCTTGTCTGCGCGGGCCTCGCACCGGAATGGACCAAGGATTTGCCGAACCGCAGATATCATGCAGTCGTGGCGTGCAAGACCGGGTGATGGTCCGTGGGGACGACGGGAAGGGCGCGCTTATGTGCGCTGACGCGATAGGTTGAGAGTATGCGTTCAGCCGCAGCCGGCTCGACAGTTCTGCCTTCGAGAAAGTCGTCGATCTGGTCGTATGTCACGCCGTAAGCATCCTCGTCCGGTCGCAGAGGTGCATCCGATTCAAGGTCAGCGGTGGGTGTTTTCCAGACGAGCTGTTCCGGCGCCCCCAGTTTCGAGGCCAAGGCGCGAACGCGGCGCTTGTTCAGACCGGCGAGAGGGAGAATGTCCGCTGCGCCATCACCGAATTTCGTGTAGAAGCCCATGAGCGCCTCAGCAGCGTGGTCCGTGCCGATCACGAGACCCGACGATGCCCCGGCGATTGCATATTGCGCGACCATCCTCTGCCGCGCCTTCACGTTACCGAGGATGAAATGGTGACGCGGGGCCGGGTCAACGCCACCGGCAAGGATTGCGTCCATGAGGCTATCGGCCGCCGGTTTTATATCCACGGTGATGACACGGTCCGGGCGGATCGCAGCGACAGCTGCGGCCGCATCGTGTTCATCCGCTTGCACGCCATAGGGAAGCCGGACGGCAATGAACGTCGCCGAATAGCCGCTTTCGCGTAACTCCTGAACGGCGCGCTGGGCGAGAAGCCCGGCCGTCAGGGAATCGACCCCACCGCTGATCCCGAGCACGTAGGCGCGCTGTCCGCCTTGCACGAGATAGGCCTTCAGGAATTCAATCCGCGTGCGGATTTCGCTCAGCGCATCGAATTCCGATCGAACGCCAAGCGCCTGAATGATGGCAAGTTGCTCTTTCACTGAATGTCTCCTGCTGACTTCGCCTCGTCGCTCCTGGCGGTCCGTCCCTTCGGGGTGACCGCACCAGATATTTCATCTGAGGATCCGAAGGAGGCAAGGGAATAACCTTCCTGCCTCCTCCTTCTTCCACGTCGAAGGCACGCACGCTAGCGATGCTGGACGTGGTTTTGCAGCAGAATGGCGAGCTGCGGCCGGAGCGGCGATTGCTTTTTTGGCGTGCCGCTGCCAGGCAATGACCTCTGAACCGGATCAGTTGGCGCCCTTTGACCGCGCCAGCACGAAGTCGTGGTTCACTTCCCAGAAGCGACCCGAAAATCCGTAATCCGCGGCGCGGCCCGGGTCCTCAACGCGCCGGAAAGTCGCAAGCAAGCTTTGCTTCACTCCGAACACCGCATCCGAATGGATATACGGATCATCCGGATCGAAGATGTGGGTGATGAGCGTCTCGTACCCGTCGGCCTTGATGATGTAGTGGAGATGGGCCGGGCGGTTGGGGTGACGCCCGAGATGCTCCAACATCCGGCCGACCGGACCGTCGTTCGGGATCGGGTAGTATTTCGGCTTTACCGCCCGGAACCAATATTCACCGTCGGGCCCTGTGCGAAAGACGCCGCGCAAGTTGAACTCCGGCTGGATGCCCTTTTGCTGAACGTCATAGAAGCCTTCGTCATTGGCCTGCCAGACATCGATCACTGCGTCGGCAATGGGCCTGCCCTCGGTATCGAGGATGCGACCGCCGACCACCATGTGCTCGCCCTTCTGGTCGAGACAGATGTTTGCGCCCATCTCGAGCTCCGGCGCGTCCTGGACATGAAACGGGCCCAGCACGGTGCTTTCGGAGGCACCCGACGGCTTGCGATTGTTGATGGCGTCAACCAGCATCGAGACGCCGAGCGTGTCGGACAAAAGGATGAACTCCTGCCGCCATTCGTTGCACATCTGCCCGGTGCGTGTGAGGAAGAGGATCGCCTCCATCCATTCCTCCTGCGTCGGCTCGATTTCCCTCACCGCTTCGTGCAGCTTGCGCGTCACGACTTCCATGATCTGTTTCAGTCGTTCGTCCTTGGCATTTTTGTTGCGGCCCGTGACGACCTCAATCGAGTTTTCTTCGGTGAAGAAGCCTTTCTCATGCGCTTCCATGGATCACCTCCCAAGCACTGATGTCATGACCCGACGAAGGTCTGCAACGGGATCTGCCGACTGCGCCTCCGAGCGCCAGCAGACGTGATGGTCAGGACGCACGAGAACGATGCCGCTGTCACGCACTTCGCTCAGCCCGGCCCAGTCGCCGGTGAAATCATCCCAATGCTGCCGCGCGCCGATGGCGTGGGCCGCTATATCGACACCAAGCTCATGGCCGACGACCTTCGCCGCTTCGATCCACCCCTGTCCGCCGATCCCGGTCAGGACGGTGAACCGGCCGTGGCCGGAGAGATCGAGCGTCGAGGCCTTCTTCCCATCGCCAGAAAAAACCCATGCATGCGGCAGTCGAGCCCCCGGCCAGGTTGTCTGCTGGAAGTGCAGTTCCGGGTCCTTTGCAAAGGCCGGTTCGGGTTGACCGTCGGTGACGATCGCATCCGAACGATAGCGCTGGTTCATCTCGACGCCGTGGGCGTCGAACTCGTAGACCTTGGCGGCGATCGCCTTGCGGATGGCGGAGCGCTGTTCTTCCGCCGCCGGCGTATCGCGGCAGCGCCCATCCATGTTCTGCTGCATCTTCACCGGATCGATGGAATCGAGCAGGCCGAGCGCCTTGAAGATCGGGCCGAACTCTTCAATCGACTTGTTGGCGCGGGTGACGATCTGCTTGGCGACCGGCGCTCGCTCCGTTGTGTAGGTATCAAGCAGCTTTTCGCTCGCTTGGCCCTTCAGCACAAAGGCGAGTTTCCAGGCAAGGTTGAAGGCATCCTGGATCGATGTGTTGGAGCCGAGCCCGTTCGATGGCGGATGGCGGTGCGTGGCGTCGCCCATGCAGAAGACGCGTCCGTTCGACATCGTCGTCGCATACATGTTGTTGACCGTCCAGGTCGAGACCTGCTTGACCGTCACATCCAGATCCTGCACGCCGACCAGGTCGCGCACCACCTTCTTCGCATGGGCTTCGTCAACGGCCGGTGCCGGCTGGTTGATGTCGTATCCCCAGACGATCAGCCATTCGTTCCAGGGGCGGACCATGCGCACGAGGCCCATGCCGATACCGCCGACGTCGGCCCCCGGCTGCAGCACCCAGTAGAGCACCGAAGGACGATGGGCGACATAACGCGACAGGTCGGCCTCAAACAGGATGTTCATTGAGCCGGCAACGCCCATCCGGCCCTCGAAGGTGAGCCCGGCATGCTCCGCGACCTTCGAATTGCCGCCGTCAGCACCGATCAGATACTTCGAGCGAACGGTGATTTCCTTGCCGGTCAACCGGTCGAGACAGGTCGTGGTAACGCCTTCGCCGTCCTGCACATGGCTGACATATTCCGTCGACATCCGCGCCTGGGTACCGCGCGAGCAAGCCGTCTTGAACAGGAGCGGCTCCATGAAAGTCTGGGGCAGATCGTTCATCTGGCTCGGCGAGGATAGCTGGTGTTCGGCGCGCGAGACCGGGTGCTTGCCCCAGCTTTTCATGCGCCCGATCTCTTCGCCCGCAAGCGAGGTACAAAAGACGTTCTCACCCATCAGGTCCTGTTCGGCGGCGAACATATAGACCTCGTCTTCCACGTCCCGGCCGAGATCGCGCAGGACCTCCATCGTGCGCTGGTTTGTAATATGCGCGCGTGGCGTGTTCGCCAGCCAGCGATAGCGGTTGATCACCATGTTTTCGATGCCGTAGCTCGAAAGCAGGGCGGCCGTGGCGGAACCGGCTGGCCCCGTGCCGATGATGAGTACGTCGGTTGTGATATCAGCCATTTGGTCCTCCCTTTGGCATGTGTGCGAGTGGTCCGCCGATCAATTTGCGACGGACCGGAAAGAGCTGGATACCGGTGCGATCGGAGAACAGGCCCCAGAGACCGCGCGGCGAAAAGAGCATGACGAGGATGCCGATGAGGCCAAGGACCAGCAGGTACCAGGAGCCAAAATCGGCGAAGAGCTTTTGCAGCAGGAAGAAAAGCACCACGCCGACGATCGGCCCTTCGATGGTGCCGATCCCGCCGATCACCACGATGAAGATGACATAGGCCGTCCAGTCGGTGACGGAGAAAGCCGCGTCCGGCGAAATACGCGCTTTCTGCACGTAGATCAGCGCACCGGCCAATCCAGTGACGAAGGCCGTCGCCACGTAGACCAGAGCCTTCATGCGGCGGGCGTCGACGCCGACGGCACGGGCGGCCTGCTCGTTGTCACGCACGGCCGCAAGACCGAGCCCCTGCTTGCTTCGCAGCAGGCGGTAGATGAAGCCGATCGTCGCGAGCGCCAGGAGGAGCGCAATCCAATAGGTGAGGGCATCGCTGGCTGCGGCCGCCTTCATACCGAAGAGGTCACGCACGATATCGACGCCTGCCATGTCCTTCGTCGCCTCGCGCGGCAGCGACGTGCCGGTACCCCCGCCGAGCGCCTTCCACTGTGCGAGCAGCAGCCGCACCACCTCGGCCACCACCCAGGTGCCGATGGCGAAATAGGGTCCCTGCAGCCGGAAGGTGAAAAAGGCCGTCGGAATGGCGAGGAGCGCCGAAAGAGCGCCGGCAATCAGGATCGCAACGATGGGATCGATACCCGCCAGAATGACCGAACCGAACATCGCATAGGCGCCGAAGCCGACGAAAACCTGCTGCCCGACCGAGATCAGCCCGGCATAACCGGCAAGCAGGTTCCAGTTCTGCGCCAGCACCAGCATGGTCAGGATGAAGAAGAGATCCTGCACGACGCCGCGGGACACGATGAGGGGAGCCGCAATCGCAAGCGCGAGGCCGGCGACTGCCGCCAAAGCTGCAAGCGATGAGGTTCCGCTCCGGGTTTCGACCTTGAAGGACGGAATGGCGATGGACATCGGCTTGACCTCAATCGACGGCGCGAGGGAAAAGCCCGCGCGGCTTGATGACGAGAACGGCGAGGAAGGCGAGATGTCCGGCAAGGATCTGCCATTCCGGATTGACGGCCGCCCCAAGCGCCTGCGCAACGCCGAGGATGACCCCGCCGGCAAGCGTTCCCCAGAGCGAGCCGAGGCCGCCGATGATCACGGCTTCGAAGGCGTAGATCAGGCGGGACGGTCCCGATGTCGGATCGAAGTTGGCGCGGGTGCCAAGATAGAGGGCGGCGATCGTCACCACGACCATGGCAAGCCCGGTCGCCATGGCGAAGACGCGTTGCGGGCGAATACCCATCAGCCCGGCCGTCACGATGTCGTCGGAGGTTGCCCGGAAGGCGCGACCGAGCGCCGTTCGATAGATCAGCTGGTTGAGGCCGAAGATCACGGCGAGCGCCGACAGGAAGGTCATCAACGGCATCAGGCCGATGTTGAGCGAGCCGACGCCGATCGAGGCACTTTCCAGCGCCCCAATGGACACGCGGCGGCTATCGGCGGAAAACGCTTCGAGCAGGCCATTCTGGAGGACGATGGAGATACCGAAAGTGACGAGCAGCGGCGGCAACACGTCCTTGCCGAGCGTGCGATTGAGCACGAAGTATTGCAGGCCCCAACCTGCTAGGAACATCAGTGGCGCGGCAATGAGCGCTGCCAGGAATGGATTGAGGCCGAGCGCCGAGGTCAGCAAAAGGATCAGGAATGCGGCAAGTACGATCAGGTCGCCATGGGCGAGATTGACGAGCCGCATGATGCCGAAGACCAGGCTCAGGCCGGCTGCAAACAGGGCGTAGAGGCCGCCGAGCAGGACGCCCTGCACGATCGTATCAATGAAGCTCATGGCGCGGCGCTCCGAAATAGGCCTGGTGGATTTGCTCGCGGGTCAGCACCTCCGGACGCCCCGAAAGCGTCACCCGCCCTTCCATCAGGCAATAGACCTGGGTTGCGACCTTCAGCGCCTGGGCGATGTCTTGCTCGACGATGACGATCGAGGCACCGGTCGCGCGGATACGCGGGAAAGCCGCGTAGATGTCGCGAACGACGACCGGCGCCAGGCCGAGGCTGATCTCGTCGCAAAGCAGCACATCCGGGTTGGACATCAGCGCCCGGCCGATCGCCACCATCTGCTGTTGGCCGCCGGAAAGGGCCGTCGCCGGGTTGTTTCGACGCTCGCGCAGGATCGGGAAGAGCTCATAGACGCTCTCGAGCGTCCACGGTCCCTGTCCCTTGCGGCCATAGGCGCCGATCAACAGGTTCTCTTCGACGGTCAGCGACGGGAACAGCCGGCGGCCTTCCGGTACCATGGCGATGCCGCGGGCAAGCACGTCGGGTGCTGCCAGCGCGCCGATCGGTTCATCGCGATAGACGACCATGCCCGGCTCGCTTGTAACGACACCGGAGATCGCGCGCATCAGGCTGGTCTTGCCCGCGCCATTGGCGCCGATGATCGCAACGGTTTCCCCCTTGGCAACGACGATATCGACACCGAAAAGGGCCTGAAAGTCGCCGTAGAAGGCCTTGAGCCCTCTGGTTTCAAGCATAGCGGTCATAGCTCGATCCCCAGATAGATCTCCTGGACGGCACGCGACGCCATGAGCTCGTCGGGCTTTCCAATGCCGATCACCTTGCCGAAGTTGAGAACCAGAAGCCGTTCGACCACCGAGGTCAGCGCATGAAGCACATGTTCGATCCAGATGACGGCAACGCCCTTTTGCTGGATGGCGCTGATGGTCGCGACCAGCTGGTGGCATTCGGCTTCCGTCAAACCGCCGGCGATCTCGTCCAGCAGCAGCAGCCGGGGTTCGGTGGCAAGCGCCCTTGCCAGTTCCAGCCGCTTGCGCTGCAGAAGGGTGAGGCCGCCGGCCAGTACATTCGCCTTTTCGAAAAGGCCCGTGTCCACCAGGATTTCGGCGCAGCGGTCACAGGCTTCCGCCTCGCGCCGCCGCGCGCCAAAACTGCCGGCGACGAGCAGGTTCTCAAAGACGGTCAGCTTCTCGAAGGGCTGCGGGATCTGGAAGGTCCGCCCCATGCCCGAAAGACAGCGCGCCATCGGCGGCGTTCGGGTGACATCCACGCCGCCGAAGCGGACCGTGCCGCTGTCGGCGGCGATGTTGCCGGTAATCAGATTGAACAGCGTCGACTTGCCGGCGCCGTTCGGCCCGATGATGCCCAGCGCCTCGCCCTCGCCGACCGAAAAGCTGATCTCGTCGGCGACGGTCAGCGCGCCGAAGCGCTTCGAGACCCGTTCGAGCTCTAACAGAGACATGCCTGACCCTCCTCGGTCACAGTCCCACGCCAACAGGCGCTTAAACGATCGCTTCCATTTTTCCACCGGCGGGAATGTTCGGCGCCGTCTTGTTGTCGGTGATGACGAGGTCATAACCGCCGGCGTCCTTCAGCCGCCATTGACCGCCGACAAGCGGCGTCTTGGCGACGTTGCGGGCAGCAAACGGCGGCAATCCCTTGCCGTCCCATGCAACGGGACCGACGAGCGTATCGAGTTTGGTGGCGGCGATTGCCTGGGCCACTGCTTCGCCGTCCGTCGGGTCGTCGGCCCGCGTAACGGCGTCGACGGCCAATTCGAAGAGGGCGTGGGCAAAGCCGATCGGCTGCGTCCATGGCCGGCCGGTCGCCTTGGTGAAAGCGTCGGCCACTTGAGCGGATGTCTCGCCTGTCAGCGACGAGGCGAAGGGGTGGCTCGGCGACCACCAGACTTCGGACGAGAGATTGTGCCCGGCCTTGCCTAGCGCTTCGACCGCCTGCGGGAACAGCAATGCCTTCCCGATCGAGGCGACCTTCGGCACGAAACCCTGCTGCTTTGCCTGGTTCCAGAAGGTCGTGAAGTCAGGAGGGATGACCACGCCGGTAACGATCTCGCATCCAGCCGATTTGAACGCATTGATCTGGGCAGAGAAATCGTCCGTCATGTTCTGGTAACGGCCGGGGTCGGTGAGCCCGTAGCCAAGCTTTTCGAGGACCGGCGGGAAACCCACGGTCCCGTCGCCCCAGGCATTGCCGTCACCGTCATTGGGGAAGAGGCCGCCGACCTTGTGGTTCGTCTCGACCTGGGCCCACATATTGGTGAAGACGGCGATCACATCTTCGAGGCCCCAGAAGAAGTGATAGGCATAGTCGAACGGTTTCCACGAAGCAGGATCGCCTGGGTTACCCTGTTGGCCGATGAACCAGGGCTGCCACGGCGCAACCGTCGAAATGCACGGCATCTGTTCGGCTTCGCAGGTGGTTGCAACTGGGTTCGTGGTTTCGGGTGTCGAGGCGACCAGAACCAGATTGACCTCGTCATCGACGATCAACTGCTTGGCGACTTCCGCCGCCCGGTTCGGGTTCGACTGGCTGTCCTTGACGACAACCTCGAAGTTCTGGCCCTTGGCCCTGGTCGCCGCCAGAAACGCATCGATGACGAATTTGTCGGCTTCCCCGAAGGCGGCGAGCGGCCCGGTTTGGGGGCTCACATAACCAAGCTTGATCGCCGTGTCCTTGGCGATCGCCGGCATCGCAAGTCCGGATGAAAAGGCGACTGCGCCACCTGCGGCTGTCGTCTTCAGAAAATCGCGTCTCGTCAGCATGGTTCCTCCTCCCAATGCCCTTCCTCCCGAAGGGTCTCGTCAGTTCGTCGGCCGGTTGCCCTCCCAGGCATCCTGCAGCAGCGCCCGAATGGACTGGCGGTCGATCGGGCGTGGGTTCCAGTAGGGGTTTTCGGTCGCAATCGCGGCGGTCCGATCGAGATCGGCCTGCGAAAGGCCGAGGTCCTTCAAGGCGAGCGGCGCACCGAGCGACTTTGCGAAATCCCACAAGCCGCCGCCGACCGAACCGCCGAAGGTCCGGGCCACGGGCTCAAGCAGGTCAGGCACGGCCGCGGCGTTGTAGGCCGCCGTATGCGGCAGCATGATCGCGTGGGTTTCCGCGTGCGGCGTATCGAAGGTGCCGCCGAGCGTGTGGCAAATCTTGTGATGCAGCGCCATGCCGACCGCGCCGAGCACGGTGCCCGAGAGCCAGGCGCCGTAAAGCGCCTCGGCCCGCGCCTCTCGATCGCGGGGCGTCCCGATGATCGTCGGCAGGCTCGTTTTGAAGGCTGACAAGCCCTCTTTCGCCATCAGCGAAGAGATCGGGTTACGATCCTGCGCATAAAGCGCTTCGACCACATGGGCCATGGCGTTAAGCGCGCTGGTCACGCTCATGCCGACCGGCAGGCCGAGCGTCAGCTCCGGATCGTAAATCACCACCTCCGGCAGGATCGAAGGATGCCTGACGGTCGTCTTTCGGCCGCCTTCCGTCTGTCCGAGGATCGGTGTTACTTCCGAACCGGCGTAGGTGGTCGGGATAACGACTTGAGGCAGATCGGTGCGATAGGCGATCGCCTTGCCGAGCCCGGTGGTGGAGCCGCCGCCAAGCGAAACGACGCAGTCGGCGCCGCTTTGGTTGACCGCTTCCATCGCCTTTGCCGTGACCTCGACTGGCGTATGCATCACGGCCCCGGCAAAAACGCCTGCGGCAAGTGGCCCGAGCCGCTCCGCCAATGCTTCCGCGTCTGCCCGTTGCTGCGGTGTTGAGAGCACCAACGCTCGGTTGCACCCAAGCTTTTCGATCCAGGCTCCGGCCTCGCGGCTCCTGCCTTCGCCAAAGACGATGTGCGCCGCACTGCCCTGGTAGGTGAAATTGTTCCTCACGACCCAGATCCTTCCCTTGCCCTCGCCATTAGGAACTTGAAGTCCAGCCGCCAGCCGGGCTTGCCGCCGATGTCGGAGCATTTGAATTCGTGCACCAGTTCCGGCTTGACGCCGAAGATCGCGTCCTCGTCGATATGGGGATCGCTGCCGTCGTAGATATGCGTCGTAATCGTCTGGAATCCTGGAGCAGTGACGATGAAATGTAGATGGGCTGGGCGCCGGAGCGAGCAACCCGCCTGGCCAAGGAGTTTGCCCACCGGCCCGTCTTCCGGGACGCTGTAGCCGGCGGGGCGAACCGTCAGGTAGTCGAACCCCCCTTCGCGATCGGTCTTGAAGACGCCGCGCAAATTAAACTCCGGTTGCAGGTCCGGTTGCTGGTTCTCGTAGAAACCTGCGGCGTTCGCCTGCCAGGTCGTCACCTCCGCGCCCTCGATCGGGTGGCCGTCGAGATCGAGCAATTGCCCGAAGACCGCCAGCCGCTCGCCGACGCCATCGAGCGAGATGTTGCTGCCGGATATGCGTTTCGGCGTGTCGGCGCGAAAGAACGGCCCACGGACCGTATTGGGTGTCGCCTGTTTCGGGCGACGGGAGTTGATCTCATCGACCAGCGCCGAAGCGCCAAGCAGGTCGAACAGCAGACCCCACTCCTGCCGCCGCTCGTCCGTGGTGTGACCAACCTCGGTCAGAAACTCGATCATTTTGCGCCAGTCAGCTGCGCTGGGACGCAATTCCCTGATAAGCCCGTGAAGGTGGGTGACGACCGTGCGCAGCACCAGCGGCAGCGAGCCGTCGTCGGCTTTCGATATTCGCTGTGCGAAAGCCTCGGTGAAGGCTGCTTCCTTGGGATTCGAAACCATCGCGCCCCGCATCACACTCCTCCAGACACTTGGCTGAAATGAAAGCTAACACGGGCATCGGGCGCGATTGATGATTTTACTCTGAGTTAATATAATCAATTGTTATGAAGATAGACGAACGCCATCTTGTTCAGCTCGCTGCGGTCGTGAAAGCCGGCGGTGTCACCGAGGGGGCAGCGCTGCTCGGGCTGTCGCAGCCGGCGATCTCGCGCACCATTGCCATGCTCGAAAAGCGCCTGGGCGAACCGCTTTTCGTCAAAGGGCGGCGGCCGCTGCAACCGACGCCGCTCGGGCGCGCGCTCGCCGATCATGGCCAGGTCATGCTGTCGGCCTCACGCAAGGCGTCCGATACGATCGAGAGCTTTCGCCTCGGCAAAAGCGGTCTGGTGCGCGTCGGCGGCACGCCATTTTTCATGGACGCCTTGATCGCGCCGATGATCGCGGACTTCCAGGCACAAAACCCCGACGTCAGGATCGACCAGAGCTACGGCTACATGGCCGACCTGCGCGCCGCCCTGAAGGGTGATCAGATCGATCTTGCTATCTGCCCGCTCGATATTCTTGAGGAAGGATCGGGCTTGGCGTTCCAGAAGGTGCTTCCCGGTCGAAACGTCGTCGCCTGCCGGGTCACGCATCCGCTTCTGTTGAAGCGACGACCGCAGCCGTCGCAGCTACTCGAATATCCCTGGGTGGCGCCGCCGCCGGGAAGCCCGTTGCTTGCGGATCTTCATAGCCTGCTGCTCTCCTTCGGGGCTACCGAGATCAAGATACGCTACACGGGCGGCTCACTCATGAGCCTCGTCAACTATCTGAAGGGTATCGACGCCTTGACTGTGCTTCCGCACAGCGTCGTCTTCGCGCTACGCAACGAAAAATCGATCACAGCACTTCCGGTTTCCGTCCCGCACCCGGAACGTGCCCTTGGGCTTCTGAGACGTGCGACCTCGGCGCATACCCCGGCCATCGAAAAATTCTCG
>NZ_JBQENZ010000045.1:0-31936 GCF_052044935.1 Ensifer sp. 22460 | reverse complement strand
CTCAGCCGTCTACGACGCAGCCTTCAACGACGACGCCTGCTCAATAGAGCTTTCTAGGGTCGCGACCACCCTGCGCCCGGACAGCGGTCCCTGGGTGGTCGCGCTTACCCAGTCTGGACGACCCATCTGAAGAGCGCCTCGCCGGGGTACCTTGGAAGAATGATTGAAGTCGCAAGGCGCGGAGAAGCGGATATCGCGATGTTGGGCTCGAAAATCGCACAATGCATCCAATGACGCAGACTGCTGCTTCCGATCACGATGGTCCGGGCAACTCGCGGGGACCAGGCGCAACCTGATCACAAGACGCGTCGGTCCCCGCTACGTCCTCACAGAAATGCTAATCGAATGTTTCGAGGAGGTGCCGGCCCCTGTGAACGTCGGTCGCTAAGTGCTGCAGGCCGAGAGGATAGCGCCACTGCGGTTTAAGCAAGCACGAAGCTTCGCCTCCCGATCCCAGAACCGCTTTGAAGCCGCCTCTACGAAATGGGCTCGAGCGGCACCACACCTGCGTCGCTCACAATCCCGGCCTCCGTGTGTCCGATCGCCTCCAGATGGCTGAACGCGTCCATACCCCAGTGGATAGCCGCAGCCTCGTTGACGAGGATGTCGGCGCCATCCTTGAGAGGGGAGCCGGCGAGTTGGCCGTCGGCTTTCACCGCCTTGCCGTCGGATAGCTTTACGTTGCCGATCTTCGAGGCGACGACAAACGGCACACCTCCGGCCTTTGGTGATTGCGTCTTTCGGCTTTTTTGAGCGCAGCCGCGTCCAACTGAGGATTGTATCTTTTCCGCAACGTGTTGATGGTTTTCGCCGCTGTGACCACGTTCGGTGTCAAATGTCGTCTTGTCGGCCACTTCTAGATCCTTTTCTTACGCGCCGCCAAGAACCTGACGGGAGCACTGCCGAAAGGCGGCAGCGAATGGTTTCGCGCACGCCAAATGGATTATTTGTGCGTGTCGGGAGACTCCGCCCGGCCTGTGGAGATGGAGCTGCCAGCGGCGGAAGGTGGATCGCTGGCGGGGAAGGAGCTCTTCAAACCTTCGTCGAGTTGCTCCTCCAACGTACCGGTGTCCTTGGCGCTACGGGCACTACGCAGTGATTCAACGGCCGGAGAACCTGTAGCATCACGTGTGTTGGCGCTAACGGTCTCGACCTCTCCGAACGTGGCCACTTGCACCATCAGGGCCTTCGCTTTTGCCACCGCGGCATCCACGCCGAGATCGTCAGGGCAGCTTTCCAGACGAATAGAAATCACGTCGCCACCTTCCGCGATCCATTCGACTGTCATGATGCCACCGGGGTCAGTTAAGACCTGCTGCCCGATAATGTTCATTTTAGCTGCCTCCATTGACGATCCATACAGAACCCGCCCGAGTAACGGTTGTTCCAAGACATGACCGGACGGAAAGAGGATGGCCTCGCGAAGGAGACCATCCTTTTTGCTTAAATGGGGCTAACGGTGCTTCTTTTGCTGAGCCTCAACCTTCTTGGGTGGTCACGACTTCGGAAGAAATCCGCCATTTCTTACAAGCGCGGGGTTGGCTGGTCGTCACCCTGCAATAGGAACAGCGCTAGCGCTGATATGAGCATTTCTACCACCAGCGGATTACTTCGGAGACGTCGGTCCAAAAGATACTTGGCAACCTATCCCGATAGTGCCCGCGAAGCGTAGAATCTCCTTGCGCAGGCACGGCTCCGCGACGCCCGGCCTCCCGATATTCGAACCAGACAAGTCGGCGCTCGCCTTTCTCGGGAAAATTTCTCCGCAGGCGAGCAACGTTCGTCGCATAAATATGAACCTTGCAGGAAATCTTCAGGCCAATGTCTAACTTCTTCCTGCAGACGTAGTGGCCAAGTGGAGTCCCCTGACATCTTCCTTTGACGCCGGCCCGCAACTCGCGATGAGAAGTATTTTCAGGGAATGCCCAATCCGGGCCCGGTAGAACACGGCCGCTACTGCAATCTCGGCGGACGGCGAAGCATTAACTGCACGTCGGCAAGAACCCTGTGCAGGAATTACATGGAACGTGTCTCCATTGGCACGTATCGGAGCTCAGCAGGACTAAAAGGATCGGTGGAGCCCGTCGTTAGGTTCCGCCGAATTGTTGCACCGGAACCTGAAACGAATCGACGAGTTTAACGGATAATCGTCAAATGAGGATTTTCCAATGACCGATCGTCTGACTATGCAGGACCCCCGAACGCAATATCCCTCACCACCCTTCGACCCTCAGCCGCAAGCCATGCCAGGTCTCGTTGGCAGGATGCGCCCCAAGCCCGATCATGGCGAAAAAACCTACAAAGGGGCAGGTCGGCTGAAAGGGCGCAAGGCCCTCATCACGGGGGGAGATTCCGGTATTGGACGGGCCGCAGCGATTGCGTTTGCGCGGGAGGGTGCGGACGTCGCCATATGTTTCCTGCCGGAGGAGGAACCGGACGCGAAAGAGGTTGTCGCGTTGATCGAGGCCGAGGGTAGGAAGGCCCTAGCCTTGCCAGGCGACGTGAAGGATGAAGACTGGTGCCGCGAGTTGGTGTCGCGAACACTGCGTGAACTTGGCGGGATTGACATCTTGGTGATCAATGCGGCTCGCCAACAGTTTCGCAAGGATGTGTCGCTTGTGACGTCGGAGGATTTTGATGCCACGTTGAAGACCAACCTTTACGCTTTGCACTGGATTGCTCAGGCCGCCGAGCCTCATTTGCCCCCCGGAGCTTCGGTCATCACAACTGCGTCCATTCAAGCATATCAACCCTCTCCAATTCTGCTTGACTACGCCACAACCAAAGCTGGCATTGTCGCTTATACCAAGGCGCTTGCAAAGCAACTCATCAAAAAAGGTGTTCGGGCCAACGTCGTTGCCCCGGGCCCATTCTGGACGGTTTTACAGCCGAGCGGCGGTCAGCCTGACGAGAAGGTGAAGAATTTCGGGAAGGATAGCGATTTCGGCCGGCCCGGCCAGCCAGTTGAGTTAGCTCCCATCTACGTATTCCTCGCCTCTCAGGAAGCAAGTTTCGTCAATGGCGAAGTTTACGGCGCGACAGGCGGCAAAGGCGTTGACTGATGCAGAGACCACTTTCGGCGCGGCCAGCTTTCGAACAGACAATCCGGACCTGCGGGAGGGCGAATTTTGCTCGACTATCTGCGCAATGATCTAATGGCTACGGCAGTCGCCCCACTATCACCGCGAGCCCGACCCGGTGCGACGGTATCGATGCCTCTCACATGGACGCAGGTGAGGTCCGATCTCGACCCGAAGCGTTTCACCTTGCGCTCGCTGCCGGCGCTGCTTGCGAAGACCGTCGCATGTAAAGACTACTGCGACCGCGAACGGTCCCTCGAGCAGGCTATAAAGCGGCTTGCAAGGGCCAAGCCGGCAGCGTGATCTGTCATGAACAAGAAAGACGATGCCAAGCCGTCAGAAGGCGCCCGGATAGGCGCAACCACCGACCTGCCGCACGATCGCATAACCATCGAACGGTTTCGCGAGGCGTTTCCGCGGGCGCGGTGGAGCGACCGACTGAATGCCTGGTTTGTGCCAGGCCGCACGGCTGAGCGACGGATCGATCGCTGGCGTGCGGAGATGGAGGCGCAGCAAGACATTTTCGCCGACGAGAAGGGCAGGGACGCGTTCGTATTCGAGCCAATCGAAAGCCGATATCTTAACGCAGGCGCCACGGCATTGGAGATCCGCACACCTTACTCACGGTCTATCGTCAACGAGATCCGCGAGATACCTTATGCGCGATGGGATGCGGATCGCCGCCTTTGGACCGTACCCTATCGTTCGCTCTTTGAACTGCGTCAACGCTGGGCGGACATTGAAGCCGAGGCCGAGCGCAGCGAACCTGAAGCAAGGAAAGCGCGTCGAGACGCGTTGAAAGGTACGGAAGAGGAAGAGGACTCGAAGGCAAGGGCGAGGGAAAGGCGTCGCAAGCGCTACCCGATATCCTTGGGTCACAGCCCGCCCTTTGAGCGCGCGATCGCCACGCATGTTGGGGTGGTCTTCTTCACCGGGACCAACGGTGAGCTTGCGGATCCCGGAACCGTCAGCGATTTCTATTTTCCGGCCGGGGATGACGATTTGTTTGTCTGGGCTACGTGGCGGCGGGGGTCACTGGAGGAGCTTGTAAGAACCTGGCCCGAAAGAATGCCACCCACATCAGCCGACCTTAAGCGCGGGTGGTGGTTTCCGACGCTTGATGAGTTGCGACAGGCACGCCGCGAAGCCCGATCAAAGACGAAAGCCAGGCGGCGCAATAGCGAGAAGAGCCAATCCGGTGGATGACCAGCAACGGGCAGTGGAGCGATTTCGCCAGCTGTCACCTCTCGAACCATATGAACTCGAGGGCCTCTGGATGGGCCGGGGAATACCGACTGGTCATCCCTTCGACGGCGTGCTGGAGAACCTTGGCTGGTTCGGCAAACGGTTTAATTCAGATCTGCGGGCAGACGCATTGCTCTTTCGCGCAGGAGGTCGAAGGCTCCGGGCCATCGATCCGAAATGGGTACCGCTGAACCTTGCGCTTCGCTTTCATAAGTTCGGAAGAACGCGGCTTGCCCGCACGCTTTTTTCTTGGGTCCAGCGCGGCTTTCAAGCCAAAGGCCCTGTCGCATCGCTCGAAACGCTCACCTTTGAGGGTGCGGCAAGTGCGGCCCTGATCTATGACGATCAGCCGATCATCGACCATTTTCGCAGGATCGATCAAAACGCAATCATGGGACTGATGGCCATACGAAATGACGATCGCCTTTTTGCCTTTGAGCTGCAGCGAATGACCTGAAAGGTCCTCGGTTCGGGGCCTGTGGCGAAGCGAGCAAGCGCAGCGTGGAACCGCTTGGAGTTCCGGTCGTTGTAGCTTCATGACCGGCAAACTCGAAACCCATGAGCGGAAGCTGGTTGCAATTCTGCGCGCTTCCGCCAGTTTGCATTTTGCTGACGCCGACAAGGCAGACGCCGAAGTCGAGCGGGTGCTGCGCTTAGCAATCAGAGAAGCCGAAGCTGGGCGCTCCCGACTTGATAAGAAACGGTGGCTTCTCCGCATGATGCACATGCCATCGTGAGCTGAATTAACGATCAGGTCGCTCCTGCGTTCGGCATCTTCCTGGGCAGTCGAATAGCAAATTCGTAAGGAACGGGAGCCATTTCATTCGCGCGCGCCTTCCCCAGGAAACGTTTCGAGCGGTCGCAAGCCGCGTAAGCGGTCAGCCGGATGCCGAACTCCACCTGCTACAGGGCGGGCATTGGCTGCTCGAAACCCACCTCGACGAGGTCGCCGCGTTGGTTGGAGGCTTCCTCGCGCGCTTTCACTCGGCGTAAGGTTGTCCATCGAAATTCCTCAAGTTGGTGTCCAGAGGTGTAGGAAGCGAAACGATGCAACGCGGTCTCGGTTCCCCAAACCTTGCATCGCCTGGCTACCTGTACGGATCGGGAGCAAGCCTTCCGGGCCTGGTTGGTGCCAGGGTTGAGGAATTGTGAGTGGAACAAAGGTCAGCTCAGTCTGTTCGGCGCCTACAGCGACACGAATGCCAGAGGAGAAGGCTGATGACCAAGGCTGAAACGACCCAGGATCATGACGAAATTCGACATTGGGCAGAGGCACGCAACGGGCGGCCAACCCGAGTGAAGGGCGCCGGTGAAGGTGGGATTTTACGGATTGATTTTGGCGAACAGGATGACCAACTGGAGCCGATTTCATGGGAGGAGTTTTTCAGGATATTCGACCACAACCGATTGTTTTTTTTGCACCAGGACAAAGTCGCCGACGGCAGCTTGAGCCGGTTTAACAAGTTTGTTGATCGCGCCTAGGTCAGATAAGAGCCGGCCTTTTGAACCGGGACCGGCTGTGCAGGCTTCCGCGCCCACCAATAAAAAAATCGGCCCCGAGCGGGGCCGAAGTCGAGTTTAAGGGCTGGGTAATAAACGCTTTTGTAGCCTCCCGGTTCCAGTCAAAACCTGTAGCGGAGACGCTCTTTCTCGATCTCCTCGGGAGTGTAGGGATCGAGGTTTTCGTCGAAGCGTGTCCAGCCCTGCTCGTGGTAAGCCGCGCGGCGTTGGTCAGGATCTACCCAGCTGCCCCGGCGTAGGATGGCCTGGGCGTCCGCGTATAGGCTCTCGTCAACCCGGGCGGTGACAACAGCTCCGCCGCGGCGCACGCCCTCGGCATAGACATGGGCATGTTCCTCTGGGACGCCGGATTCGGTCATCGCGCCGATCAGTCCGCCCGCAGCGCCGCCGGCGACTGCGCCAGCTGCTGCACCTGCTGCCGTTGCGGCAAGCCAGCCCGCCGCCACCACAGGACCGACGCCTGGAATGGCCATTACGCCAAGCCCGGTCAAGAGGCCCCCGATACCACCAACTGCAGCACCTAGACCTGCGCCTGTGCCTGCGCCCTCGGCAGCATTGCTATCTTTGGAGTACCAGTCACCGACATTGTTGGAAACGATACTGATATCGTCAGACGGCACGCCGCGATCCTCAAGCGCGCTCACTGCCGCGCGGGCATCGGAATAATCGTCAAAAAGTCCACTAACCGTTTTCATTGGGGTTCCTCGCTGCTGGGATTAGTTGGCGACCACGTTGCCCTGGTAGTCGACTGCGATCTGGACAGACTTTCCGTCCTTCATGGCGCTGCCTCGCCAGACGCCCTCGCTGTCGAGTTTGAGGCCGGCAACGTCGGTGTAACCGGCGTCAACGATGCGTTTCTTGGCCTGTTCTTCGGTAAAGCTGTTTGCCCCGGCGACCGGGGCGGTGGGATTGGTGGAGTCCGGCGTCGCGACGGCCGGCGTGTCACCGTTCGTAGTGGCCGGAGGCGTAGAAGTCTGCGCGAGCGCGCCAAAGGTCGATACGCCGAGGAATACCGCGGCGAGCAGCAGTTTTTTCATGATGTCTACATCCTTGTTTTCAGCCCGTGGAAGGCACTACCCTCAAACTTTGCTCGAGTTGTTTGGTTCCCGAGTTTTTTACCGTTCACGCAGGGGTTTCGACTTTTCGAAAAATACGTGCCGGCCTCCTAGGGGTGGACGCGATGTTCATGTTCCACCCCATCGCCACATTCCATGATGCGGCTCTAGCGGCTGTGCTCCGGTCATGAGTCCAGGTGCTCTGGCATTTCCTTGAGCTGATCCTTCGTCCAGGTGGTGATAGCATGAACGTCGCCGTCATCGTCGCGCATGAAGTCGAGATCCGCCAACGGCACGGCGACCGGTTTTGCGCCAATCCCGAGGAAGCCGCCAACATCAATGATCGCAGTGCTGCCGTGAAGGTGATCAACCGTTCCGACCTTGTCATCGTCTGCGCCGTAAACGGTCGCGCCTCCGAGGTTTGCCGGTATCAGTTCCGAAGGATCAAGGCGCACGTGATTGGTATGGTCCATCTGTTTGGTCTCCGGTTAAGTCCGAATGAAAGAACCGGCTCAGCGGTAAACAGTTCCATTGATGAAGCAGGTATCTGTCGGCCGGCCTCACAGAGGTCTCCTCTGCTGCGATCGCTCACAAGGCGATTACGGAGGTGACCCAAGTCCAAGACGAAGTCGCGCGATCTCAGCGAAACGCGAATATTTCGCTATCCGGATCCTCGTGCCCCAATATTGCTGACGACACGATCTCCGCGGCGATCTGGCTGTAGGTGATGCCGTTTCCGCCATATCCCATCACAGCATGAACGTTGTTGAGCCCTGGAACCCGACCGATGATCGGAAGCCCGTCGGCGGTCACGCCGAAGGCCGCTGCCCATTGGTAGGCTGGCTCGGCGATCGGTATTTTCAGGAGCGCCGACAACTTCGCCCGCAAGGTCTCGGATTTGGACTTGAGTTTGAGGGGGTCCTGAAATGCTGTGGGGCTTTCTTCGTCCTCACCTCCGACGATGAGCCGGCCATCCGCAGTCGAGCGGAAATAGAGGTAGGGATCAGATCCCTCCCATAGCACATAGTCCTTGAGCCAACGCGGCCTCGGATGATGTGACCTGGTTGCGAGCGCCCAGGTGGAGAAGATCCGATGCTCTTGGTTGGCCACGACATCGAGGAACTCGTAGCCGGTGCAAAAGACGACATGCCTGGCCTGTATGATTTCTCCTTTTGATGTTGCGGCGGCGTTCCAGTCATCAAGGCTGCGAATGTCGGTGATCTCAGTGTCTCCCACGATCGCTACACCGTCTGCCTGCGCCTTGCGCCATAGGCCGGCGGTTAATTGTGCGGGATTTGCGGACGCGGAGACGGCGGACACGATCGCAGCGGTCCGCTCCAGTCCAAACCTTTCGCGCAGTTGCGCGGCATTGAAAAACGTTGCTGAAATGCCAGCCTTTTTGCGTGCCTCAACCTCTGTGCCGAGCGCTCTTGCGCCATAGGCATTTCCAGCGAGATAGAGCGAATTCTTCCGCTCGAGATGGCAGTCGATCCCAAGATTGTCGACAAGCGAGGTCAGCGTTTCCACGGCCTTGGCGGAGCGTTGCCAAGCGCGCTGGGCTTTATCTTGCCCAAGCTTCGCCGTGAGCCTATGCAGCGGCACATCGATCTCATGCTGGATCATCGCGGTGCTGGCCAGAGTGCTGCCTTGCACCGGTTGCCGTCGATCGACAACGAGGATTGTCATGTTTCGTTTGGCAAGGGACAGGGCCATCAGCGCCCCTCCAATGCCGGCGCCAACAATCAGCACGTCGACGACGTTGGCAGGGATGCGCTGTTGAGCCGCGACCTGGAGCTTCCGCGTGCTTGCCCACAATGGCTGGAAGGACCGCAGGTTGCGCTTGCGCGTAATTGTCTCCAACTCGTGGCTCTCCTATGTGCATTTTACTTCGGGCAACAAGCGGCCATGATCAGCCATGAACTCTCCCCCATGCCGCGTCAGGTAGCGGAGACATGAAAAGGACATGGGCGGGGTGGTCGACTAGTCAAGGTGCTCAGTGCGGGCCGAACCCGGCAGAGCTCCGAATGAGGCACCCCACCCTAAGCCTTTGCAAATCGGGTGAGGCGCACGGGAAAAATCTCATGAGTTGCCTCGTCGGATCTCGTTTCTCGCGCGTTAAGCGATGCGGGCGACGTTGCAAGAGGTGTTTGGCATGCGGCTCTACCAATGCGATATCAGCGGGTTTCCGCTCTATTTCGACAATCATTTCAGCGTCGGGGCCAACAATGCGCCGGTCGGGTTTGTTGCAGACACATTGACGCTGCACACTCTCTTGGAAGCACGCGAGGGTTTGTGGAGCATTCCCTCACGGCCTGGCGAAACCTGGCGGTTCTGTGCCAACGCAGCCATAGACGGGAGTAACTGGTTGGTTGCGGCCGACGATCCAATTCCTCTGGCAATTCCTGCACGTTACAATCGGCTCATCCCCAACACCAATACCCCGGAGGGCCTCGCAAGGTTTCATAGAATAGGCGCGGCCCAGCGCCATCTGTTCTATTCCATTCTTCGCTTTGGCCTTCCGTGTCCCGGAAGAGACGTCGACCCGGAGGGCGGTCTGGTCTTCGACTTTCTGGAAGATGCGATCAATGAAGGCGGCGGTGTCAGCCCTGCGATGACCGGGCACCGGAGCGGTCTGATCAGTCTTCGAGCTGCCGAGGCCGATGACATCGTTCGCGAGACCGTTCGTGTTTCGATGGGAGAGCCCTACCGAACCCTGCTTGGACACTTTCGCCACGAGATCGGCCACTTTTATTTTCAGCAATTGATGCGAAAGGGCGCTTTGCTTGAAGAGGCACGTGCTCTCTTTGGTGACGAGCGCGAAGACTACGCAGCAGCGCTCCAAAAAAGCTACGACAACGGGCCAGTTGCGGACTGGCAGGATACCTTCATTTCCGCTTACGCAAGCAGCCACCCGTCTGAAGATTTTGCCGAATGCTGGGCCCACCTGTTTCACATTGTCGATACGCTGGAGACGACAAGATCATTCGGGCTATCCATAGAGCCGTTAAGTCACCACGCCCTTGAGGTCGAGGTCGATTTCGACCCTTATCGGGCGGAGAATGCTCAGCAACTGATGGACGCCTGGGTTCCGATCAGCCTGGCCCTTAACTCCTTCCAGCGATCCATGGGCGAACGGGACATTTATCCGTTCGTTCTTTCGCCGCCGGTCATAGCCAAACTCGATTTTATCAATCGGCTGATTGCGGACGCGCGGCTTCAAACAGGTCGCCTTTAACCCGGATGCAAGTGGCGACGGGATCGGGATTTTTCTTGTCTGCGTCACCATCCCGATACCTGATCTGCAGCGCGCGGACTTTGATCAGCAGGAGGCCAGGTGTATCCACCCCTTGCGGCCTGCGTTCGAGATCGCTCACCCCAGTGCTTCTTGAACATCTCTTGGTCCTTGACGAGAGAGGCGTTCCCTTCAATTTCAATGAATGTGCCGGGCTTGCCGAGCAGGCTTGGACGGGCAGTATAGGTGAGACCAACCTGGGTTCCTGAACAATGTCGCCAAAAGCTACGGTTCGCTAAAGCCGGTGGCAAAAATCCGGGATCGCCCCGCAGGCTCGTTGCGAAAGATCAATCCAGCACGCGTCCTTGAATGCATTGGGACATAGTCGAGTGTAATCTCAACCGTTTCGACAACAGTGTTTCCGGCGGTGATCTCGCCACGCACGACGACGTCGGCGGCAGTCCGGTCGGCCGCGTTTTCGACGTCGAACATGACAAGATATCCGCCGTCCCGGCTTGCGCTGCTGATCGTCTTGACTGACAGGTCCGGCGCTCCATCGCTCTGCGTCGCAGCTTCGAAGCCGACCCACCCGATCAGGGCTATCACACCGATGGCTGAGACCGACCCGGTAAGCCATTCGATCCAGTGACCTTTGCCACTTTCGATCGAGCGGGATTTCGACGGTTTTGCCATAGATCACCTAGAGAATGAGCCGCGCTGCCGCGGCGCCGATTGCGCTTGGAAATGCAAGCACCACCGTGCTCATGATCGCCTGGGTCAGTTCGATGCCGTCCAGCCGATGAAACGTCCAGAGACAGTAGAAGCTGATCGCAAAGGCGACGGCGTAGCCGGGGAGGGTGAAGCGGATAAGGGCATGCCAAAGGGGAGTGCCTTCTTCCAGTTCGTGTCCGCCCGAAAACGACAGCGCGTAGACAAAACCATGCATCAGCACGATGGACGAAACGATAAGTGCGATTGCGTGCCAGGGTGACATCTTGAAGGAAATCAGGATCATTTCCTCGGTCGGGGCGACATTCAGTCCGAGAAACAAGGCGCCGACGGCCATCATGAAGAGCTCGCCGCCGTAGCCACTTTGCGCATCATCGTCGACGGGGTCCTGTGCGTCCTCGTCATCATCGTCGCGCCCGCCCAATTCGCTGCGACCAAGCAATGCACCGATGCTGGCCGGAACCGTCTGAATGGCGATCATGCCTGCCGCCTCGGGTAGAGCCTGCCCGATGCTCAGAACGCCTAGGGCAGACAGCACGAAGGCGCTGGCCAAGAGACCCAGGAAATAGGCAATGCTGGCATCGCGCACTGCCTCATGCCAGGTCGAAATGTTTTCAAATCCGATCCGGCGCGCCAGAATGACGAGTAAGGGGAGGTTGACGAGGAGCAACAGAAGGAGCCTTGATCGGTCGATATAGAGCCCGAGTTCCCACATCTCCATCGTCAGGAACATAGGCAGCGCAAAGAGCAGTGCGCCAGCCAATCCGCGCGCCAGGCCCTTGGAAAATCGACTGTGGTCGAAATTGACATGCGTTTGCTCGATCGCCATTCCGGTCCCCCTTTCGGCTGCCCTCTAAACGTCGACAAGCTCCGCAAGTTCCTGGTCTTGGCGGGGCGGACCCCTTTTGCGGCCGAAGCTGAAAGGATGCGGTTGCTCAGCGCGCCACGATCCGTTTTCCTGATATGGACCTTGTTCTCCAGCGAATCCAGGATGTCATCGCAGAATTCGACATCACAAAGTTTCACGAATGGTCTGAAGCCCGCCGGGTGTAAACTGATCTCCAGCAACTCGCCCCGACGATATCGAAGCCGACGAGGAACGTGCCGTCCTCAACGAGCTTCTGGTGCAGAGTTTCCGCGATTGTCAGCATCTCTTTCGGGACGTTGTTGACGAGAAGGGCGATGCGCACGGCTGCTCCTAGCTAGGGTCGGTCATTCCCGGATCGCGCCGGCTCAGCCGGCATACCAAGCCCGTGGAACATCGCACCAATCAGAGTGTTGGGTGCAGGAAAGGAAGAGGCTGGCGATGGTCTTGATCCTACCGGAGTTCGATTGCCGAGGCGGCGAGGGAGCCGACATCTCGGGCCTCGTTGCGTCTATCAAATGTGCCTTGAATGCGGAGGCATTCTTGGAGACGCGAAACCTCACATTCAGGGTGCTTGGAAACAGCGTCATTATTGAAGGGGCAGTCGATCTGCCAGGCGGCGCAGACGTTGTTCAGCGGCTTGCTGAAAGTCTCGCCGACCCCGGCCGCGTCATCGTCAGGATCAGTTGTCTGCGCGATTGAGCCGCGGCGGCTGACATTCGAGCGGCGAGTGCTGCTGGGCAGAGCCCGGCCGCCTTTGCAATGAAAGTTACCGGTCGAAGGCCTCCTCAAAAAATGGCCCCCAAGGGAGGCCACTGGAGCGATGTACGTCAAACCAGACTTCGCCGCCCTGGTTCCCACCGGCGGCGTGTGGAGGGCCAGCAAGGGAACGTTTGATCGGCGCGCCGGTTGGACGGGGCCTCAAGAGAAGGAGATACGCCATGCCCCGCGGAGATAAATCGAAGTACACCGACAAACAGGAACGCAAAGCGGACCATATCGCCGAAGGCTACGAACAACGTGGCGTGTCGGAGAAGGAGGCGGAGCGCCGTGCCTGGGCCACTGTGAACAAGGACAGCGGCGGTGGCAACAAGTCCGGTTCGGGCCGCGGCCAGCCCGACACCAACGAATCCGCGAAAAAGGGCGGGCACGTCGGCGGTCGGGCTGCCGCGGCACGCCCTAAAGCTGAGCGCTCAGCATCCGCAAAGAAGGCCGCCGCAACGCGCAAGCGAAACGAGCACAGCACCTCGCACTAGTGCCACTGGGGCTCAGCTTGCCGCAATCGTGAAGTCATCGTTGACGCAATCGTCAATAGGGATTTTGGACGCAACCGTGCGTACGGCTCTAAGGTAAGCCCCTTTCCAATCAGCCGACCCCGCAAAGCAAAACCGAATAGGCGCTCGGCTGCGTTGGTTCTCATTCATTTTTCCTCGGGCGCGATCGACGCCCCGCCTGAACCTGTGCCGAGCGAAGGTCGTGCGCGTACGAGCCAAGTCTTCCAAACGCATTTCGTTCCCGTTCGGAACCATTGCAGCTGGGCGATGTTGGGGCGGCACCACCACATCGTAAAGGAGGTTGCCATGCCAGAGAAGACGCTTGAAACGCTGTTTCATGATGGCCTGAAGGACATCTACTACGCTGAACGGCAGATCCTGAAAGCGCTGCCGAAGATGGCGCGCGCGGCGCAACTGCCGGACAGCAAGGCAGCGTTCGAAAAGCACCGGGACGAAACCGAAGTCCATGTGGAACGCTTGCAACAGGTCTTTGAAATTTTCGGCAAGCGCGCCCAGGGAAAGACCTGCGAGGCCATTGAGGGCATTATTGCAGAGGGCGAGGAGATCATGGAGGAATTCAAGGGGAGCCCCGCACTTGATGCTGGCCTTATCTCGTCGGCCCAGGCGGTCGAGCACTACGAAATTTCTCGCTATGGCACGCTGAAGACCTGGGCTAAGCAGCTCGGGCTGCAAGAGGCGGTATCGCTCCTCGATCAGACCCTGCAGGAAGAAGGCGCCACCGACAAGGCCCTTAGCAAGCTTGCGGTGACGGCAGCGAACATCAAGGCTGCCGCCTGATGGCGTTTGGATGCTTGAGGGCGCCGTCGCCTCCAAGCGTCCATGCCGCTTCTTCGAATGTCAGTTTCAACTCTGTAGACCGCTAAGGCGTAGTGATGAAGCGCGTGGTCCTATGAGGTCATCGAAAGTGACGAACAAGCGCGACCTCGCAACGAATTTCAGGACGAAGATGGCTTCCGGCAAGAAGAGGAGCGACGACGCCGCGAATAGATTGGCGACGGACCCCACGGGCGATCACGTTGGTGCCGGGTACGCGGAAATCGACGATATACCGGATCGTCTGCTGATAGTCGCAAACAGGCTGCAAAAAGCCCTCGATTCGCGTCGAGTTGTGGCCAATGCCCAACGCCCAAGCTTCAAGGGGGTTCGAGGCGACCAGTGAAGCGGATCGAGGATGAGAAATGATACGGGACTTGCAGCAACTGCGGGTACTGGTTGCCGAGCATGAATTCATCGTCGCAAACGATATTTCGCCCCGGGCGACACCACCGATTTCGTTCACCCACAAGACGGGGCGAAACGGTTATGCTGGATTGTGGTATCCTGATCCGAAGTATTGTCCGTTCTGTTTAACGAAGCGGCCGGGGCAATTTCAGGGAATCGGAACGCCGCTCATCCGGTAGGCAAGCTCGTCGCGCGCTCGGCTGAGCCTGCTCTTGATGGTGCCGACTGCACAGTCGCAGATGTCGGCGGCTTCCTTAAGCTCAGACCATATCCAGCAACGAGGATCAGCACCTGGCGATGGTCGGGCGCCATGGTGTCGAGCGCGCTGCGCAGTTCGACGGTCAAGACGCACCAGTCCTGCCGTGCCGGCCTCGGGATCGGCAGCTCGGCGCAGTTAACGAGGCCCGTCGACGCAGCTTGTACTAAGTCCGGAAAGCGTTGTGCATGATGGTGAAAAGCGCCAGGACTTGATATTGGTTCCCGGTAGATGCGCGCAAAGGCCCTAAGCGCCGGAATGAGATCAACAACCTGGCTCCCCAGCGGCCGAGACCGCTGGACCGTTTCGGGCATTGCTAACTGCCTTTCGCACCCGCTACAGTGCAGCGGGCGGAAGTGACAGGGCGCCCTTGCGTCCCGCATTCAGCGGACAACTGCCATCGGCCGTGACGGTTGTTCCGCCGACACCGCGCCCGTGGGGTAGGCGAGAGACGGGGCTTCATGCGGGAGGCGCGGGTGCCCGCCGCAGAATTAGGCTTTCGCATTGAGCGTCATCTCGACCATCGTCGGGCGAAAGCCCGCTGCAGCAAACAGCCGCTGAGCAGCTTCGTTTCGGTGCGCTGTGGAGAGCACGACAAGGTCTGCGCCTCGCCCTTGCAGCTCTGCGATAACCGCGTCGAGCAGCATCCGGCCGACGCCCTGATTGCGCTTCTCCGGATCTACGAAAAGATCATGAACGACGCCTGCTGGTCGTCGAAGCGCCATATAGTCATACCCCTCGAGCGCGGCATACGCGTAACCAACGATCATTTCTTCCTGCTCTGCGGCGAGGACTACAACATCAGGCTTTTCAAGCTGGCTTCGCAGCCACCTGGCATAGGAAGCCTTCGTACCGGTTCCCGTCGCGATGAAGCGATTGGGATCCCATTGATGATGAAGCGCCATCAGGTCGGACCCGTACTTGCCGAGCACAGGCACATCTTCATCGCGGGCAGCTCTGATCGTAATCGTTGTTGGCATTTTGCGGCATGATCCATCGATGATGGGTTCGTTGAGACAGCCGGCTTTACCGCCTCGGCATGTATTACCTCCGGCCGAGCGCGAGCTCCGCTACTGGGCGCACAAGCTGGCTCGACGTCCTGTGCCCTATGGCGAACCTCCCGGTGGCAGCGATGACATTGAGGCGATGCTGATTTTCCTCCGTTCCAACGGCCGCCTGCAATCAACGAAAATCGACCGCCTGGAACAAGCCTACTGGGAAGATCAGGAACACGTGTACGAAGTCGGGTAAATTCGCACGCCATAACCGGGGGCGGAGCGGATCGTGGTGCAACGGGCGCCAATGCCGGGGGCTCGATGACTAGGAGCCCCCGCTTTCCTGCTCGTCGGTGCGCTGCGGTTGTCAGATTAATGGCTTGTGGCTGTGAGGTCCCGAGCGCGCATGATAATGAGCCGCAATCGCTGACGTTGCCATGCCAACCTCCAAGCACGCGCCGATGAAGGCCTCGCGCGCGACTGCAGATGGAACCGAGTGGTTCAACGCACCCCGGCACGTCACGACGGCTCGTTCATAGCCTTGCCCGTGCCGTATCGGCCATTCATGTTCTAGAAAATCCAGTGCGTCGTAGACGGATGCGAATATGCGGTTCGTTCCTGACTGTAAGCGAACAGATAATGGAACCGCCCAAACTACCTCAGGAAGGCGCATGATGTCCCCCCGTATTGCCTAACGGTTTGAAAAAATTAAAATAAACTATAAATGAAACTATACAGCGAGAAGCCCCGCCCATCAACGTTGATACGGTAGTCATCTCGGGTGGGCAGGGCTAGTACATTCGCCGTACGGATTGCGAGAACGCGGTGAGAACCTAGTCCCGGCCTCCGGCCATGGCTATCGCGAGGTGTCCGCGGTAGACTTCGGAACAACGACGATGGAGCTTGTCTGATCGCTGCAGCGCAAACCGCCTTCGACCCGCAGGTAGGCAGAGATCAGGAATACTGCGCGCTTTTGTGGCAGGCACCGAGCATCAAGAGATCCGGGGTTATCATTTGAACAGGCTGATATATTAGCAACGCCGTACCGGAATTGCCGAAAGCGACCTTCCTTGCGGGGGGCTTTGTTCGTATCTGAGTGCATCGGCTTGGGCCGATGGAGTTTCTTCCCCGCGTTCAGAGACCATCTGGATGCGAACCTTGCCCCGCCTTCCCCGGCGGGGCTTTCTTTTCAATTTCCGCTTGGCGATTGTCGGAGCGCGAAGATTTTCGCCTCGGTCGGCAGCGCCAAGGCGCGAGGAACCTGATCAACCGCGAGGCGTGAAAAAGTATGAGAAAGCTGGTCGCAGGGAAGCTCCATGGCATTTACGTCACCGAGGCGAACCTCAACTATCATGGGTCGATCACTCTTGACCCGGATCACTGTGAGGAGGCCGGCATCCTGCCGATGGAGTTCGTCGAGATCTGGAACAAGAATTCCGGAGCGCGTATCTCACGTCATCCTGGGTGAACGCGGATCCAGGTGCTGCATCCTCAATGGTGCGGTCGCACGGACCTGCCAGCCCGGCGACCAGATCATCATATGCAACTCGGTCTACCTCGAGGAAGGCCGGCTTACCTTGTTGAAGCCGAAGGTGCTGACCTTCGACGAAAACAACCAAGTGCAAGATCGCCTCAGCTACTCGGTTGGGGTCGATGCGTCTGGCAAGTATACCTTCGAAATCCTTGACGTTGCCCATACCGCTCATGGTGTCCGGCAGCTGATGGTCGCCGAGAGTCCGCAGCATGTTACGGTCGCTGGCGCGGCCGGCCCTTTGCGTCTTCGTCAAAGCGCTAATGAGAACTGCGGCGCGCTTTCGAGTTTGGCTGGTTCAAGCGACGACAGGATCACGCCCAGCAACCGGATGCCTTTCGGAGCAGGGAAGAGCGGAGACAACAGCATCGTCATGACCGCGGCAAGCTCGGTGGCACTGGCGATCGGTGTTGCAGTTGTCTTGCTCCTGGTGACCTGCGTGAAATCCGCCCATTTCACCTTGAGCGTTGCGGTCTTGGCGCGGATGCCGCTCGCCTCGCAATAGCGCCAGACCTTTTCGATCAGCGGTTCGAGGCCAGCCTGGGCGGTTTCAAAATCATGGACGTCCACGGAGAACGTGTCTTCCGCACCGACGGACTTGCGCACCCGGTCGGCCTTCACCTGGCGCTCGTCGATACCGCGGGCGATCCAGTAGAAATAGGGTCCTGATTTGCCGAAGTGCTGTTGGAGGAAGGCGATATCGTGGGCCTTCAGGTCGGCACCCGTTTCAATCCCGAGTTTGTGCATGCGCTCGGCGGTTGCCGGGCCGACGCCATGGAACTTCTTGACGGGCAGCGCCTCGACGAAAGCCGGACCGTTCTTCGGGGTGATGACGAAGAGGCCGTCCGGTTTCCTCTGGTCGGACGCCATTTTGGCGAGGAACTTGTTGTAGGAAACGCCGGCCGAAGCGGTCAGGCCTGTCCTTGCCTTGATCTTTGCGCGGATCTCCTCGGCGATCTCGGTCGCAACTTCCATTCCCTTGAGGTTCTCGGTAACGTCAAGATAGGCCTCGTCGAGCGAGAGCGGTTCGATCAGGGGCGTGTACTCGGCAAAGACCGCGTGGATCTGCTCAGACACCGCGCGATAGGCATCAAAGCGCGGCCTCACGAAAATCAGCTCCGGGCATTTCCGCTTGGCAGTGACTGACGGCATGGCCGAATGGACGCCGTATTTGCGCGCCTCATAGCTTGCGGCTGCCACGACGCCGCGGGCCTCGCCAAAGCCAACGGCGATCGGAAGCCCGCGAAGCTCGGGATTGTCCCGTTGCTCCACCGAAGCGTAGAAGGCATCCATATCGACGTGGATGATCTTGCGCAACTGCCTGAGTGTGTCTGTCACGGCTCGCTCACAGCAATAGTTCCTCGCCCGGCGATGGCGCAGGCGGCTCGACGACAACGAGCATGTTGCCAGGAAGCGGCCGCTGCAGGTGCTTCACCTCGTCCCAGGATCCCGTGAGCCACAAGTCGACCTCTTCAGGTGTGGTCAGGATCACCGGCATGGCCTTTTGATGGATCGGCGCGACGATCTCATTTGGGGATGTGGTGAGGAAGCCGAAGAGCTCGTATTCGCGCTCACCATCGCGCACACGCCTGACACCCTTCCATGGTGTCCAGAAGCCGGCGAAGAACATCAGCGGTCGCTCGTTGTTGCCGGCAAACCAGGCGTTCGGGATTTTCCCGCCGGGATCTTTGCTTGCCGGATCCGGCTCGGCAAAGGAGGTGACGGGCACGACGCAGCGACTGGTCGGCCCAAGCCAGCGTCTCCAGTGCGGAGAGGTGACGTTTCGGATGTTGGTAACACCAGGATCGTAGTTCTTCACGAAAGCCGGCGGCGAGGGCATGCCCCAGGTAACACGCGTAATCTCGCGTTGACCGTCGTCGCCGACGCGAACAACTGGCGCCTGGTACCCAGGATAAACGTCATAGGATGGCTGGTTCCAACCGGCCTTGTCGCGGAAGGCCTTGGTGAATGCGATCACGGCATCGCGTGTCGTCGTGATATTGTAGAGATTGCACAAGGCCTTCGATCCTCCGCTTTTCTTCTCCCGGTCTTTCATACCTGCGTTCGCGCGCCTCTGTCGCCGTTCCCCGGCGGCCGACGCATTCCGTTTGCGCGAGGCCGCGTATCCGCGTTGGCGTTTGGATAACAATCAACAGGCTCTTTTTCCGAAGGTCGTTGACACGCAACGCAAATAAGAACAAATACAGAACATATCAACAGGAAGCGCTAATGCATAGCCCTGAGGAGTCGTTCCTTCCAATATGCCCCGTCCAGTCGACAACATCGTCGTCTCAGAACTTCGCGAGCGCATCCAGCGCCTCGAAGGCACAAGCGGCCGTGGACGCCAGGTCCTTTCGTTTGGTGTTGCCGAGATTGATCGGCGCTTGCCGGGCGACGGGCTTGCACTCGGTTCGTTGCATGAGGTCGCGGGCGGCGGCAACGGTGCGATCGACGGCGCGGCGGCCGCACTCTTTTCGGCGGGTATTGCTGCACCTCGAAGGGCAAGGTGCTCTGGTGCGTGACGCGGCCCGATCTCTTCGCACCGGCGCTGGCCCGGGTGGGGCTGGCGCCAAGCCGCGTCATCTATGTGGAGGCCGGCGACGAAAAGGCGCTTCTCTCCTGCAGAAGAGGGCCTTCGCCACGGCGGACTTGGGGCCGTCGTTGGCGAGCTCGCACGTCTTCCGATGACCGCCTCGCGCCGCCTGCAGCTTGCGGCCGAAAGTTCCGGCACGATGGGCATCGCGATCCGCCGCTGGCGGCGCCAGGCCGAGGCCTCGGATTTCGGACAGCCGACGGCATCGGTCACGCGCTGGCGGGTGTCCGTCCTGCCGTCCGCCCCTTTGCCGGTTCCAGGCGTCGGCCGCGCGCGTTGGCTCGTCGAGCTCATCCGCTGCCGCGCCGGCGAAAGTGCCGATTTCGAAGTGGAGGCCCCAGATGCCAAGGGTCGTATCGCTCTTCCTTCCGAGCTGGTCCACGGATCGCCTGAGGCGCAAGCTTGGTGACGCTAAGGCCGCCCTCATTTTTTCTTTCCGAGCCCTTGAAACTGAACTTTTGCCAAACCAAATCGCTTATCGCCAGCCGCTAGAATCAGGGCTGGACTTGCTGGAAGTGTCATCTTTCGGCGCTTTCAATATCCATGTTGCTCAAGGAGGATATGGCTATGGCAACAACTTACGACTACGCACCGCTTTTCCGATCGACCGTCGGGTTCGACCGGCTCTTCAGTCTGCTCGAAAACGCCCAGCGGGCCCGTTCGATGAGCGATTGGCCGCCCTACGACATCGTCAAGACCGGTGACGATAGCTATCGGATCTCGATTGCGGTCGCCGGTTTTACGCGAGACGATCTCGACATCACGTTTCAAACCAACCTTCTGACGGTCGTTGGCAAGGAGCAGGAATCCTCGTCAGAAGCCTATCTGCACCGCGGGATCGCCGGGAGACCGTTCGAACACCGGTTCGAGCTTGCCGACCACGTGCGGGTGATCGGCGCTGACCTGAACAACGGTCTCCTGGAGATCGATCTCCTGCGGGAAATCCCGGAAGAGATGAAGCCACGCAAAATCGCGATCGAAAGTGCTACGGTGTTCGAACAGTCACCAACTCCGACGCAAATCGAAGCACCGAACGAATGCCGCATAAGTGATCTCGACGAACTGGGCGCCGTTCGCCTGGCGCCCATTTAGAACCCGGGTTGGAAAGGTAGGCTGCCGTTATGCACCCCCCACCAGCGAAGATGGCATCTTCGACATGGAGCCTCGAGATGGAACAACTGGGTAAACAAGTGGCTCCCGACACCACAATTCAAATCACACCACCCAAGCATTACAACTGGAGCGCGCCGGATATGGTCACCTGCCTCTGTTGTCGAAAGAAGCGCCCGGCCACGAGCATGGATGCAGATGGCTGTGGCATCTGTGAAGAGTGCCTGGCGCCCTGACGACGGTGCAACACGCGGTCGTCTCCATCGCAAGTCGTTCGCTCGACAAGCGGGCTTCGCGCTGGCGGCGTCGTTCGTCGAACCCTGCAAGCAATGCGATGTCGTGTTTCGAAGATCGCTCTTGAAAAGTGGGTCGGCGTTTGCCGTTTCCCTGATCGATCGCGGGCACTATCTCACAGATTTAGCAGCTTGTTGCTGGCCAAGTACTCGCGCCAATGCCGATCCTTTAGATCGCGGCGCGATCCCCATACTGATGTCGAAGAATTCCCAATACAGAACTTCGGCCTCTGAGATCATGGCCTTCAGGTCGGCCACGGTAGCGACCTTCCGGCGGTGGCCAGACGGTGTAGACTTTCAAACTCACGTCGCCGACGGCGACAGGGTTCGCATGAGCGTGGACACGCGTACACCGAACAAATGTAGCCACGGCTGGATCTAAGGAACCTCACTGTCGATACTTGCACTGTTGGAGAGAGCCTGATCTCCGAAGGCCGGACGGTTTGGTTTGCGAAGCCTTGCCCGTGGTGCAGGTGACACGCTCGGGAATGAGAAACGAGCTGACAGCAGAGCTCAGGGAATGGCGGAATCCACGGCAACAACGCACGACTACGCACCGCTTTCGTTCGACTGTCGGCTTCGACCGGCTCTTTCAATCTGCTCGAAAACGCCCAGCGCCCGGACCGCATTGTGACCACGGTCTCAATGACGGAGGAGCCTGTTTCCTTGCGTCGGTCGGGCGCTCTCGATCTCGACTTCGCGACCGCTGGCTCAGCCGTCGTTCGCACGAAATCCCGACAAGCAAAACCGCAGCCCCGGGTCCTTGGGGCTGCGGTCCTGCGCGCCAGTTGTGAGGTGCAGGGACAATGGTGACGACCACAGATTGCAGGTGCCGAAGTTAATTTAGTGTTGCGTCATGGATACGGATTTTCATCCGTGAAATCGTTCAAAGCCGCACGTCGGTCGGGTCCTCATTTATCGCCAGTAGCCCCGCCCGCTATTGACAGATGACCTTCCCAAAACATAGCCGATGGTGAAGGCGAGGGCGCCAATAATCACTCCCAGAGTGGTGGCGGTGTGAGGATGTTCTGCTGCTGCGGTCGCCACCGCGCTTGTCTCTCGCCTCACTGCTTCAGTGGCTGTTTGGGCAGCCTTACGGACGCCGGCGAGAGGTTCATCGGGTGTGCCGGTGAAGCCCGCTTTTAAATCGTCGTCTTTGGCCATGCTTGTATCTCCTGTCGGGTGCGCAAGACAAACGGATGACGGCGCCATCGGTTCCGAAGCGCCACCTATCCAGGGTCTCTGTCCGGTGTTCTCGCGGAACCAAACAATTTTCCGGTTGTCAGCGGTCACATCGTGGAGGGTGTCATGGCCAGAAGAGCATCCCGAAGAAGGTTGCTGGTTACAAAGTCCCCAAACCTTTCCGGAAGTCGGGAGTCGTAAAAGGGCTTCTGGCAAGCGATATCGGTAGGAATGTGCTGCCAAAGCCCTGAAGGCCGCAGCGGCCGCCGTGCTTGTCGAGGAACAAGGCGACATAGCCGATGCCGCCGGCAAGGGCGCCCGCTGGAGCAAACGGGCACTGGGGATTGCCGGGAGTGCTGTCAGCCACGCGACGGAGGCGGCGATCGGCGTTATCCGGAAGTCTGCGCGAGATGTACTTCCAGAGAAGCTGAGACCGGATGCCAAAGAACGCCTTCGCCAAGGCGCGGTTCATTAGAAGCCGCGCCGGCCCACCAAGAAGCAAGCGGCGCGGGACATGGAACGATATCTGACAGGTCGGCTCGGGCGGCACGGCATGGAAAAGGCGGCTGCGGCCGGAGTGGCCTTCGCGGCCCTCTCGGCTCGCCGCGAAAGTCGGTTAGAGCTTCATGCTGCAGGCGTCGTTTGCGCAAACGCAGCGGCGGTTACAGCGCTCAACAGCGCCGCCGCAACGATGGTCATGGGGGTTCATGAACGTGGCCTCTGCTTGTAAATCGGATTGATCCCGCTCTCGAACCCTGAGGGTGCGATTTGGTTCCGGCGCAGAGGCACTCGGGGATCATCGAACGGGATTACCACTCAATCGCGCTTGAACGCAACTTGGCCTTCGACCTCCAGTATGGGGCGCTGTAGCCTGTCTGAGCGTCATCCGATGTGCCGACTTGTTAACGAAAAATATAAGCATATTTTAATTAACGATCGTCTGCCGCAGTCTCGCCGGCTGCGGATGTCGCTTGGGCGATCAGCCGTCCTGACTGAGCCTCCGACCAGTTTGGCGGAGGCTCTTTTCAGGGATCGAGGGCGGCACGTGTCTCGGGTGGCGCCCTCGCCCGCGCGCGAACGCAATCTCCGACAGCGGGACGTCCACCGTCATATCATTCCAAACTCGCAGCCGTGTCGACCATAGTCTGGCTTGCCGGGACAACCAGTTCAACCAGCGGGCGTTTCAACAAGTCTCTCGTGGTGGCGCGAACTCGAACGGCGCGAGTTTCGGTACTCGCCGGCGACCGTCAGCAGCCTTCCTTTTAGACATGAAACCCGAAACCAAAGCATCGCTGAGAATTTATCCTCAGGCGGATCTTGGCGATCGCTTGGCAGGTGAGGTGGGAGATTTTCATCTTCCAGGATTTTGTTTCTCTCCCGCGCTTCTGCCGTCAGAGCTCCTCGATCGTTCCTCGAAGCGTTCTTCCCCTTTGGCCAAGGGACTTCCTTTCTGGCATTCGATCCGTCGCTCTTCTCTTTCAGCGCTCTCTTGCAAGCCCCGCGCTGACTCGCGGCCCTCAAACGCCGGGCCCTTTGCTGTTTCAGTGGAGGCAGGATCGGAAGACACCGTTTGCCTGGGGTCCGGGCTAAGTTCAGGCCCTTCTGCATTCGCGCTCGCGACCGCATTGCCCGACCGAATACCATTCAAAGCCGCGCGTATCTCGTCTTCATCCCATCCGGCCTGGACCGCGGCAGTGATCAAATCGGTGTCGAAATCTCGCAAAGCACCTGTCGGGTCGTGAGTTGAAAGTGTGGACGAAACGCACTGGTAGCAGTCGGCAAGCCGCTCCGCAGTACCTTTCTGGGTTCTGGGGGATGCAACATATGTCATGATCTTGCCTCGCCTCGGGCTCATTTCTGCAGGAGCGATCGTACAGCTGAAGCACTAACGCCTGCTCTGTTGTTACTGCCGTGCAAACTTCCGGTCCTGCGAAATGTTCCTCAGCCGGCAGCTTCCCACCGGAGATCGGGGCGCGGGATTTTCACTTGGTGCCCGCGGACAGCCGCTTAGACAACGCCGCCAGGACAATCCATGGCCGAACCTACCCTGCATCATCTCTATCGCGGTCTTAGCTCTGAGCCCGACTCTTCCGCTGCCCGCCTCTCGAAGGCGCTAAGGGATGTAGCGTCCGTGAACGTTGTTTGGCAATGGACACATCCTCAACTCTCCGATCGCTGTCGAGCCGGGCTTTCCGCCGCGCCGATTTGCGAAAGGCCCTCAGGCCGGCCACTCGAGGGAAGGGAACTTTCCGTTCAAACTAATGTTTCTGACTCAACGACGAAAGAGATGACGATGTCCAACAATGCGAAATATGGTGACGAGGTGAAGTCCACCGGCGAAAGCCACACGGAATTTGGCAGATCGGTGGAAAGCAAGGCTCAAATTGCCGACGCATGCCGAGCCTCAAGCGATTCTGGCGCTGAAACACTGAACGTCTACCGCTTGGTGCCGATCGCCGCAAAATCCGATCCTCGATGGCAGAGCGCACTTAACCAGGGCGAAGTTGTGGTCGCTGCCCGCACGTCTGGGGACGCCCGCATCGTCGCGTCCGCGTGCGAACTCGACTATATGGAGGTCGACGCCGCCCCTGCCGAAGGTGTCAGCACCTCGGATGCGAGCGCGTTTCGGGACGAAAAACTATACACGGTCATCGAAGTCGAACATGCAAAAGCAGGACTGGTACGCGGCCTGTTGGAAGGTGAGACATCGGTCGTCACGATCAAGCCGGTGCAGATCTGACTATAACAAGGCTCGATCTTGTCAACGTGTCTCTGGGCCAATTGCGGGATCACGTGCGTGGTGAGATGCAGATGACAGCAATGTCGACGTCGAAGGACGAAGGCGGTAACCGCGCTGCGAATATGCGCTCCCCCCTGTTTCAGCGCGTTTATTGGTGCACGAGCCAGCGACTGAACGATATCGGGAACACGATTCTGTTTTGGCGATTTGGAGACGTTCGAGAAGGAGAACGTCATGGCAGAGGATCGTTGGGAACGCGAGGAACGGCACGGACGCGATATAGAGAAGGCAGGGGGCAAACAACCGGCACCCTGGAATGAAAGTGTCGTGATCTGTCTGCCCGATGCACACCACCACTTGTTGGTTGGATCGGCCAGTCAAGCGGCAGCGGTTTTGCAGAACAATTGGACTGGATCCAAGTCCGATCCCGCATATCAGGCGGCTTTGACCGCCTGTCTCGAAGCTGTCAATGGTGATTTGCCTGGTTACATGGCCCGGTTGGCGTTCGAGAAAGTCGCCCGTGATGCAGGGGTTTTGCGCTGAAGCCAGCAACGATTGGTGGAAATGGTCGTTAGCAGGCTTTCTAATGATGCTCTTGCACAGCCGCTGACGCCGCGGGAGGCCATCTGGGGTCTTCCACGGTGGCTACTGGTTGACATTGTTTGTTTGACGAAGCCTCCCGCAAAAACCGCCGAGGAACGGCAAGCGAACGCCGCATTGGGACGATGCCCAGGCGGCACGCGTTAGCTATGATTCCGTCTCGCCTGATCGCCAAGTGGGTGCGAAGCCCGCAAATCTGCTCCACTGGCAAAGGAGCCGGCCCAAACGTTGAAGGGACTCGCGCAAGGGGCCGATTTCGTCGAACTCATGCTAATCCATCCTTTGTTCGGGAACACCCCGGTTTGCGTTCGGAATTGTTTCGAGCACTAATCTATTTCAATCAACAGGACATGTTGCTGGTCGAGGACTTGAATGCCAATCATAGAAATGGGTCCTGGGGAGGCCGTTTCTTGGTGCAATCGATGAGATGCCTACGCCGTCGCACCTGGTTCCTCCATAGTAACGTCTACGCGTTCGTTTCCTTCTCCAAGAAAATGAACAGTTACCATTCCCGAGTCTCGGCTAATTATAGTGCCAATATGTTGCATACCTCTACCTCCATAATATATCTGCAGAACTGCAGCTTTGAGCCGATATTCCCGCCTTGGCGAAATCACCGGGGTTACCTCGCTGAGGGACGAGGCGGCCCCCAGTCCTTTTTGTAGCCGCCAGTCCATCAGGCTCGCTGACCTCGAAGACGTTCCTCGATACAGCGGTGTAATTGCGCTAAAATGACATATGCAGGGGTGACGCAACGTCCGCGCACGGACGTTCATGATGAAACGCCATCGTGCAACAACGGACAGGCGTGCCATGGAAAGAAACTCAATTGTTAGGAGTGACGGTACGGGGCACGCAGGGACGGCGATCGACCATGCGCGCGAGCGCGATCTCATCGCTACGCAGAACATTCCCGTCGTCGGCATTGGCGCGTCGGCCGGCGGGCTCGAGGCGCTGGTAAGCTTCTTCGACGCCATGCCGGCCGGCAGCGAATGCGCATTCGTCGTGGTGATGCATCTCGACCCGAACCGCGAAAGCGAAATCGCCCGCATTCTGGGCAGCCACACTAAAATGTCGGTGGTGCAGGTCGAGGACGCTCTGGCGCTCGCACCCAACCACGTTTACGTCATCGCTCCCGAAACTGATCTCAAACTGGAAGCGGGTGGATTGAAAGTGTCGCGGCCGGCAGAGCCTCGCGGGCAGCGGCATCCGATCGACGTGCTGTTCGGCTCGATCGCGGCAGAACGCCGCGAGCGCTCGGTTGGGATCGTGCTTTCGGGGACCGGAAGCGACGGCACCCAAGGCCTGAAGGAGATCCGGGCCGAAGGAGGAATGAGCATCGTTCAGGCGCCGGAGACGGCCAAATTCGATGGCATGCCCCGAAGCGCCATCACGGCCGGTCTTGCCGATCACGTGCTGGCGCCGGACAAGATGCCGGCAACCCTGATCGCCTATGTCAACCATGGCTACGTTTCCGACCCCGCCGGGCGGGAGCCCGATCGTGTGAACGGGGAGGCGATCATCGAGCAGATTCTGGAGGTCGTGCGTGCTCGAAACGGGCACGATCTCGGCGGCTACAAGCGCAACACGCTGCGGCGGCGCATCCATCGCCGCATGGGGCTCCGGAACATCGCCACGACCGTGCGCTATCTCGAGCATCTCGGAGGCAATCCGGAGGAGGCGGCCGCTTTGGCGTCGGACCTGATGATCAGCGTGACCGAGTTCTTCCGCGATCCGGAAGCATGGACGGCGCTCGCCAGCCTTGTGATCGCGCCACTCGTTGCAGAACGCGAGAGCGGCAATGAGATCCGCGTCTGGGTTCCGGCCTGCTCCACGGGAGAAGAGGCCTATTCCACCGCCATGTTGATAACCGAGGAGGCGGAGGCTGCCGGAAAGCGGTTTGACCTGAAAGTCTTCGCTACGGACGCACTGGAAGACAATCTGCGCAAGGCCCGTGACGGCATTTATCCGGTGGCCGCACTCGCGGACTTTCCGCACGACCGTATCCGTCGCTTCTTCGAAAAGCTTGACGGCTCCTTCCAGGTCAGGAAGGAGCTTCGCGACACTGTCGTGTTCGCGGCACACAACGTGCTTCACGATCCGCCGTTCTCGCGGCTCGACCTCGTTTCCTGTCGCAATTTCCTGATCTATCTGGAACCCGAGGCGCAGCAGCGCGTCATCGCCCAATACCATTTCGCGCTTCGTCCGGGCGGGCATCTGTTTCTCGGCAATGCCGAGACGATCGGACGGCATGACGAACTTTTCGACACCGTCTCGAAGAAGTGGCGCATCTATTCCCGCACCGGACCAACCCGCCACGATCTCATCGATTATCGGCTGCCCCGCGGATCGGCTGGCGCGGGAACTGCGGGCGAGCCGCTCGCGACGCCAGCAGAAGCGGCGACGCTGGCCGAGACTGCGCGTCGCGCCCTGCTGGAGCGCTACGCGCCTGTGTCCGTGCTAATCGACCACAGGGGCCGTGTCCTCTATTTCCATGGGTCGACTGGCGACTACCTGGAACAACCTTCGGGCGAGCCCACCAGAGACCTCCTCGCCATGACACGGGACGGGCTGGGTTTCAAGCTGCGCGGTGCTCTGCGACAAGCAACGAAAAGCGACAAGTCCGTCACGGTTCACGCGCGTGTGCGGCAAAACGGATCGTCGCGAAGGGTCGCAATGAGCGTGATGCCGCTGCCGGTCTCGCCACTGGGCGGCAAACTGGTTCTCGTGAGCTTCGCGCCGTATGAAACGCCCGCCGGCTCCGGCGACGCGGCCGTCCACGACGTCTTCGAAACGACGTCCGGCGAGCGCGCGCTTCAGGAAGAGCTGATGTCAATGCGCGCCGAGTTACGCAACACCATCGAGCACCTCGGGACCGCCAACGAGGAATTGAAGGCCTCGAACGAGGAAGCAATCTCGATGAACGAGGAGCTTCAGTCGACCAACGAGGAGCTCGAAACCTCCAAGGAAGAGTTGCAGTCCTTCAACGAGGAGCTGAACACCGTCAACAGCCAGCTCCAGCAAAAAATCTTGGAGCTGGAGCGCACCACCGATGATCTGAACAACCTGCTGGCGGGCTCGGAGACGGCAACGCTGTTTCTCGACGAAAGGTTGGCAATCACCTGGTTCGCACCGGCGATGAAGGAGCTTTTCGACCTCGTGTCGTCCGACATCGGTCGGCCGATCGCCCACTTTGCACGCAAGTTCTCCGACGAGAACCTACTCGCAGACGCGCAGAAGGTTCTCAACAAACTCACGACCATCGAGGCCGAGATTCCCGCCGACACCGGTCGCTGGTACCTCAGGCGTATGCTCCCCTACCGTGCGCGAAACCGCATCGCCGGCGTGGTAATCACCTTCAGCGATATTACCGAGCGGCGGGCAGCCGCTCAGGCGGTCGACGCGGCGCGGCTCTACGCCGAAGCGATCGTCAGGACGGTTCGGCAGCCATTGATCGTTCTCGACGCCGAACTGCGCGTGGTCTCGGCCAATCCCGCCTTCTATGATCTGTTCAAGGTGTCGCGGAAAGATACGGAAGGCAGGCGGCTCTATGCGCTTGGCGACGGGCAATGGGACATTCCCGCCCTCAGGACACTGCTGGAAGAGGTGCTGTCGAAGGATCACGAGATCTGCGACTACGAGGTCGAACACGAATTCCGCGATCTTGGCCCGCGCTGTATGATGCTCAACGCTCGCAAGCTCTCCGAAGGATACGGCCGCGACGAACTGATCCTGCTCGCCATCGAGGACATTACCGAACGCAGAGAGGCGGATGGTGCCATTCGTGGCAGCGAACAGCGCCTGAAGGATCTTATCGGATCGCTGCCGGGCGCAGTTTACACCACCGACGCCGCGGGCCGGATCACCTCCTACAACCCGGCTGCCGCTGAACTGTGGGGACGCCATCCGGATCTCGGCACGGATGCGTGGTGCGGTTCCTGGCGCTTGTATCGACCCGACGGCAACCCCTTGCCGCATGATGAGTGCCCTATGGCGGTTGCCCTGAGGGAGAAAAGGCCGATTCATGGTGCCGAAGCGGTGGCCGAGCGAGCGGACGGCGTGCGCGTGCCCTTCCTCGCTTATCCGACGCCCTTGCGCGATGCGTCAGGCAAGGTCATCGGGGCCGTTAACATGCTGGTGGATATCAGCGAGCGCAAGCAGGCCGAGGCGGTGGCGCAACGCCTCGCCGCGATCGTCGAGTCATCGGACGACGCGATCATCAGCAAGTCGCTCGAGGGCATCGTCAAAAGCTGGAACATCGGCGCAGAGCGGCTGTTCGGCTTTACTGCTGACGAAATCGTCGGTCAGTCGATCATGACCCTGGTGCCGCCGGACCGTAATGACGAGGAACTGGATATCCTCGCGCGCGTCCGGCAGGGCGAGCACATTCAGCACTACGAAACGCTGCGCCGACGCAAGGACGGAAGTGAGGTCTGGGTTTCGCTGACCATATCGCCGCTGAAAGCTGTCGCAGGCATCGTCATCGGCGCCTCGACGATCGCGCGGGACATGACCGAGCGCCAACGCGCCGATGAGCACCGTAAAACGCTGATGGGCGAGCTCAACCATCGCGTCAAGAACACGATGGCCGTCATTCAATCCATCGCGGCGCAGACGCTTGGCCACGCATCGACGCTGGAAGAAGCGCGGGAGGCTTTCGGGTCACGGCTGATCAATCTGTCCAAGGCCCACGATGTCCTGACGCGAGAGAGTTGGCAAAGCGCGGACCTGCGCGAAATCGTCGCCGATACCGTCAGGCCCCATGCCGGGGGAGAAAACCGCTTCCAGATCGGAGGCCCGAGCATTCGGCTTTCGCCGAGTGCCGCACTGGCGGTTGCCATGGCATTGCACGAGCTCAGCACAAATGCTGCTAAATACGGCGCGCTGACCTCAGAGAGCGGCCGCATCCTGATCGCTTGGCAAATCCAAGGCGATGGCGCCGATCGGCAACTCGTTCTGCGTTGGCAAGAAAGCGGCGGGCCTCCGGTTGTTCAGCCAACCCGCAAAGGGTTTGGCTCGCTTCTGATCGAACGGGCGCTGGCTTCGGAACTTCGAGGAGAGGTTCGCGTTGGGTACGAGACCTCCGGCCTTGAGTGCACGATCATCGCACCCATCTCCGCTGGTGAAGAGTTCCTGGGAGGACGAGGTGGCCAGAGCGGAGGCGCGGCGAATCCTGATCGTGGAGGATCAAGTTGAGGATGCTGCACGAGATCGGGACGCGGGTGGGTAGACTGGCCCTAAACATTTAGATGCCACGTTTTCACGTTTTCAATGAAACGCCCTTTCATTTTGTCTCCCAGCAGCGTGCTCTTCCACCATTTCGCTGATGATTTCGTCCAATGCTTCGAAGCGGGCCTTTGAGCTTGCGACGCGCCTCGATCCACTCGGTCTCCGCCTTGAGGCCGCGTTTCCAAGCTTGCAGGTGTCGACAATCAAGGCGTTCTCCCGCACCTCAGTGGCTTTCACGCCCAATACTTCGACGAAAATTGCCGTCACTCGATCGGTAATGTCGGCTCGCATGATTTCCATGGCTTCCTCCTCTTAGATCGTAGCCTGGCACTGAGTGGCAGGCCTGGCTTTAGGCCGATCGGCCCACCTTTCTTGCAACTTCCCGCAGTATCTGATCGACGACCTGTGGCTCGCAGTGATCAGGGGTGGCGCCGCCAGACTCGAAAGCCCCGAAATTCTGGCCATAGATGACGCGTCTGTGAAGTCGAACGCTCAGACGAAGGGCCCCGGGTTCAACCCGTTTCGAACCTGGGGCCTTTTGATGTCAGATCACTCTGCTAAAGACGTGCGCCGCGACAAAGACAGGCAAGGCCGCCAGAGCGAAATCACTGAAGGAAGGTCGGCTAATGGGCCTCGCCGCTTGGATCGGCCTTTGGGCAACTCACCCTTACCAGAACGCGACCCTCGCCGGCTATGTCTTCCGCCACCCGCCGCGTATATTCGTCGGCGTCGGGAGCGTCGACCAGCCCTTCGATGACAACGGTGTTGCCGCAGGCTCGAAGGGTGAAGGCACAGACGATCGCCTCCGCCTCTACTAACCAAAAGTCCCGGCGATCAGCCGGCACCAGTGTTCTCCGGCAATGCCGTTGAAGAAGCCTTGTCCGTCCCGGCAGGCCTGGACGATTGCCGGGTCACGGGAGTGGAGCACTGTTGAGTAAACATGGACGAAGGCAATCCGACGTCCGAGCATGGCTTCCATAAGTACCGGCTGTGTCCGTCCCCGTAGGCCCGGGAGCCCACGCTTGGCGGCATGATCGACAAGACAGTCGATGACCGGGCCAGCCTGGCCCGGCAGCGCCAAAACCTGCAGCACCCGTCCGATCGCGCCTGCCTTGGCGTAATAGGCGAACGCGCCAACGAGCGTGCCGGTGCGCGCCGTGGCCA
>NZ_JBQENZ010000044.1:0-34253 GCF_052044935.1 Ensifer sp. 22460 | reverse complement strand
CTGGAGGTCAGAAATGAACATCAAGAGCCTTCTTCTCGGCTCCGCTGCTGCTCTCGCAGCAGTATCCGGCGCACAGGCAGCCGACGCAATCGTCGCAGCCGAGCCGGAGCCCATGGAATACGTTCGCGTTTGCGACGCTTTCGGCACTGGCTACTTCTACATCCCGGGCACCGAAACCTGCCTCAAGATTGGCGGCTTCATCCGTTTCCAGACCTCGTTTGGTGACGACGCTTCGACCAGCCGTTATGACCAGCGTGACCACGACTTCGACGGCAACGGTGTACTCGATCAGTCCACGTCTGACTGGGATGCCTTCTCGCGCGCTTACATCTCGTTCGACGCCAAAAGCGACACCGAGTACGGCACGCTCACCGGCTTCTTCGCCGCTGAGTTCAACGCCGACAACGACACCGACTCTGGCGATAGCGACTTCATCGACGTTGATGAAGCCTACATCCAGCTCGGTGGCCTCAAGGCTGGTTTCTTCTACAACTGGTGGGATAAGGGCCTGAACGGCGAAACCGACACGCTCGGCAACGTCACCGAGTTCAACTCGATCGCCTACCTCTACGACGGTGGTTCGTTCCAGGCTGGTATCTCGGTTGACGAGCTCGAAGGCTGGTCCACCAAGGCTAACGGCATCGGCATCTCCGGTATCGTTTCGGCTTCGGTCGGCGGCGTTTCCTTCGACTTGCTCGGCGGCTACGACACCGAATGGGAAGAAGGCGCGATCCGCGGCTTGCTCTCGGCTGACCTCGGTCCGGGCGTCTTCCAGCTTGCTGGTATCTGGGCTTCCAACCCGAACACCTACTGGAACGCTTCCGAGTGGTCCGTTGCAGCTTCGTACCGCTGGAACGCCACCGACAAGCTCGCCGTCACCCCCGGCGTTCAGTACTTCGGCAGCCTGCAGGACTCGGTCACCGACTTTGGCAGCGACGATATGTGGCGCGCTGGCGTAACGTTGGACTACAAGATCACCGAAGGCCTCGCGACCCGCGTTTCGGTTCAGTATGAAGATGCTGACAACAGCGACGACCAGGTATTCGGCTTCGTCCGTCTGCAGCGCGACTTCTAAGATCATCTGACCTCGGTCAGAAGCGTAGCCCGCAGCTCGATAGAGTTGCGGGCTGTTGCTGTTTCGCAACGTTTGCTTGCTTTCGAGTCACCAAAATCGCCTAACGGCGAGGGCGCTGACTTGAACGCAGCCGGTTTCTCGGCCTCATTCGCGAGAATGAGGGGGAACTGCGAGCGTGGGACAGGACGCTGAAAAACAGGCGGGCGGCTTCAGCTTTCCGGACATGCGTCCGGGATACGAAGTCAATTATAACTTTAGCCCCCAGGGCCCGGTTGGCGTGGTGAAGGAAACCACACTGGGTGAACTGCTTCAGCGCTATGCCGATATCTTGTGGGAAGAGGGCAGCCACAAATATAACGTAAAAGCCTTCATCGGCGAACTTGACGAGATCCTGATCTGCGCCAGGTTCTCCACCTTCTCACAAGAGATGCTCGACAGCCTCATCGGCGCACTACGCAAACGCGGAAACAGCAACGCAACCATCAACCGAAAGATGGCGGCGCTGAGTAAGTTGCTGCGGAAAGCGTACAAGATGGGTGACATCCACAGCTTGCCCGAGTTCAGGCGCCAAAAAGAAAGAGCCGGTCGCCTGCGCTTCCTGGAGGTAGCCGAAGAGGAAGCGTTGTTCCGTGAGATCGGCAACCGTTCACAACTCTACTTGCAACTATCAATATTCTTGGTGGACACCGGAGCGCGCCTCGGCGAATCCATTTCCCTTAAATGGAATGATGTTTATGAAGGCAGAGTAACATTCTGGGTCACCAAATCTGGTCGCAGTCGCACAGTGCCTCTGACCTCCAGAGCAAAAGTGGCCATGGAGACGCTTGCGGACAGGTCTCCAGGACCGTTCTCATCGGTCGACCCCCAAAAATACCGCGCGGTCTGGAATTCGGCCAAACTGGACGCAGGCCTGGGCGACGAAGAAGACATTGTTCCGCATGTTCTACGGCATACGTGCGCGTCTCGTCTGGTGCGCGGTGGTATCGACCTTCGGCGAGTTCAAATGTGGCTCGGCCACCAGACACTTGAGATGACAATGCGCTATGCCCACCTGGCCTCACACGATCTCGACATGTGCGTGCCGGTGCTTGAGCGCCACGTCAAGTAATCCCCACACACCTCCCTAAACCACCGCCTCAGCCATCACCGCCGACTAGCTTGGAGTCGGGCCTAGGGTGAGATACTGCCTTGGAACCGGCACAGTCAGATGCGGAAAACTTTCCGATTCTGACTGGCAGTCATGGAGGTAATCCACAGCGTATCGGAAGCCGACTTCTCTCTGTTGGAGCGGCACCATTTGAAGATCGAAGGTGCCGCCGGGCTGAAGGCCGTTTCCATCGACTCGCCTGTGGCGCATGCCCTGTGCGCGCGGCCATACTCTTTCGAGCGACGAAGTATCTTGCCGCCAAGCCGCATATCCGAACTGAGTTAAGAGTTCTGATTGCTAGCGCACGGCCGACCCCTGAGAGCCCTGGCGCAAGTTTGGGTACGCGCACACTGCCCGTGCGCCAATTTATGGAATATCGGGCGCGATTGCCAGGGCACCGGCATGGCTGAGCGCGCCGCAGCGCCAGAGCCGATACGCCTGCTGCGTATCCCAGTCATAGTAGTAGGCCGCATCCAGTCGCTTTGTCTTCGCGAAGTCGGAAAAGACGCTGCGCATGGCAGCCATCGCCCCCTCGCGCTGACGATCATCGACGGGACAGGTTCGGGCCGTGTTGGCGATCCCCCACTCCGTCACCCAGCATGGCCGGCCGCTCTCCGATGGCTCACAGAAACCGAGGAGCTTGGTGACGACGGATGTGATCGATTTCGGATCCTTGCGGGCGGGGTAGATGTGGATGCCGTAGGCGTCGACATGCTTGTCCATTCCCCGTTCCCGCAGAAGCATTATCACCTCAGCTGGATCGAGCCGCTCCATGCCTTGTCGGTCCGCTTCCTTGGCGCCCATGTCAGAGAGCCCGGCGGAGACAATGGCGGCGCCACTGCTCTTGGCGCTTTTGCGCACCTCGTCACGGGTGATCCTTAGCACCTCTATGTAGCGGTCGAGGCCCTCTTCGAAAGCTGCGCGATCCTTGAGATCCGCGACGGTTCGCGGCGTCGACTCACCGGGCTTCTGATAGACGGCAAGGTCGCCGTTGTAGCCGGCAAGGTTGATCTCGTTTCCAGGCTCCACCGCGTCGAGACGAACACCGAGAGCATCCAGGCGCATGAGCGCTTCGCGAAGGCCCAAGCGGTATCGATCGAGATCCAGGTCGGACAGGCGGTTGATGTCCCAGATGCGCCCCTGGCCACTGCGGGGAAGCACCGCATCCGCATAGTAGCTTTTATTCGCAAGCTGAATTTCGAGCAGGATACGCAATCCGAGCCGGCTGGCTATGCCGACCGCGTCGATGCTCTTTTCGACCGGCCGAGACAGGGAGAGCCGCACATGTGTAGCGCCGCTATCGGCGATCTCCTTGAGCACACGCTCCTGCTCGGCGCGGTCGAGCCAGGCGAGATTGAGCCGATTGACCCCGTAGCGCGCAAAAGCGGCGTCCCCGGCCAGGGCTGGCAGGGCGCCAACGATCGCCGCCAGGGAAAGCTGGGCGGCAAGGAGCAGCGCCCATGGCGCTGCTCTCGTCAAGAGGCGATTAGATCCCAACCTGTTTGAGCGCACTTTGGAAGTTCGCCTCGCAAGCAGAGTACCGCTCAGTGACGGCCTGGGCATCGATCTTTGACAGGAAGTTGGCGAGATGGGCGCGCTTGTCGCTTTCGCGGTTCCACACGCCCGCCTCGATATAGGGGAAGCCGATGAATTCGAGCATCTCCCGCATGCGGTCGTCGACGGCGATCATGAGCGACGGCGTACCCGCCTGCATGCCGATGACGCAACCATGGAACCGCCGGCCGATGCAGAGGTCTCTCGACGACGACCAGGCGCGCCACTGGTTGGTGTCGAAAAACACCATGAGCTCGTTCTCTCTCTGCCACTTCTCCTGATGCTTGTATTCGGTCTTGCCGGTTATGCGTCCGCTTGAGCGGTCGTAGACCGGAGCGTTGTCGTCCACCGGGAGCGTAAGGTTATAGGCAACGACCTCGTCCTGGATGACGTAGCTTGCGACGCTATCGGGCTTCAGCAGCGCATGGGCATCGACGATCGTGTCGGCGACGCTGCCGAGATAACCGCCGAGCGCGAGTTTCTGGGCCGATGCCAGGTCGGCATTGGCAAGAGACGTCAGCGAGCGTCGCATCTCGTTCGGTGCGAAGAAGAGCGACGGGCAGCCGGTCGGCTTGACGAACTTCATGCCCTCTGTCCTGAGGAACTCCGCGGTGAAGTAACCCCGGGTCAGGAAGAAGCTCTCCTTCTGCTTCAGCACCTCGAGGAACCGCAATGTGCCGGCCGGCAGGTTCTCCTTGAGCCCTTCCCGCTTCTGGATACCGATGCCCATCACCAGCACGGGCATCTTCAGTTTCTCGAAGACATCGGCTTCGAGATCGGCGGAGTATCCCGGGCGCAACAGGTTCGCCGAGGCGAACACGCACATGTCGAATTCCTTGTTCAGGGCATCATAGACATCGTTGGCGCCGCGGCTGTTGACCAGGTGCCAGAAGGGCACATAGGTCACGTCATGTCCGCGCAAGGCGTAAGCTGCGCCCTCGCCGATCAGGTAGTTACCGGTGTTGGCGATCTTTTTGACCTGATCGATCAGTTCCTTCTTGCTTCGGATATCGTCGAAGTAAGGCTTGTGAAGGACCGTCGCACCGGAAACACGCGAGACGGTACGCTGGAGATAAGAAGGGATTCCGGTGAGCAGGATACGCATCGATACACCTGATTAATCGGCTGGCCGACAGAGTTGACGAAGAGCAAGTGCGGGATGAGGAGATGTGTGTGGGGTCTTCCTCATCCCGCCCGAACATTGTGAAATCGATCGCATTCGTGCCTCGGGTTGTACGCACCCGAGGCGTCAGCGATTTATTGGCCGATGCCGATTTCGCGCAGCACCGTGCGGAAATTGCGCTCGCGATCGGAGTAGCGGTCGACCAATTCGGATGCATTCAGCCCGGCCAGATGGCTGGCGACGAATTCCGCGCGGTTTTCGGCTTTTTCGAGTTCCTGCACCTCGACCGACGGCAGGCCGGTAAAGCCCAGCATTTCGCGCATCCGGTCGTCAACTGCCACCATCAGGCTCGGTACGCCCGCCTGCATGGCGATGATCGAGCCGTGGAACCGCCGGCCGAAGTTGAAGTCCATATGCGAGGCCCAGGCGCGCCACTGGTTGGTATCGAAGAAGGTGCGCACGTCGAACGGGACCTTTTGGCGCTCAGCGCCCGGAAAGGCGAGATCGCCGAGCATCTTTCCAGAGCAGGAGTCAAAAACTCTGCCATCGGCATCCGGCTCGACCTTCATGTCGAAGTGCAGGAACTCGTCCTGGATAACGTATTGCGGCTTGGCTCCCTCGGGGTTCAGCGCAATCGCATCGACGATGCAATCGTGATTGGCGCCGAGATAACCCGAAAAGATCGTCTTTGCCTGGCCGATCTTGACGCTCGGCAGCTTCTTCATCGACGCGCGCATGTTGTTCGGCGCGAAGTAGACCGAGGGGCAGCCAGTCGGTCGAACGTACTTGAAGCCCTGGTCCTTCAGGTAACCAGCCGTCTCATAGCCGCGGGTCAGGAAATAGTGTTCGCGGTCCTTGAGCACGTCGAGCAGACGCTTCGTTCCCTCCGGCAGGCCCGTTTCCAGATCCTTGCGGTTCTGATGGCCGATGCCGAGCATGACGATCGGCATCTTGAGCTTGCTCAGGACATCGGCTTCAGCATCCGCCGACAGCCCCTTGCGCAGGAGATTTGCGCAGGTGAAGACGCAGATGTCGAAGTTGTTGTTGAACTCGTCAAACCCGCTGCCGTTCTTGTGGCTGTTGTAGAGATGCCAGAACGGGATCTGCTTGGCATGCGGCGCGATCGCACGTAGAGCTCCCTCACCGATCAGATAGTTGCCGGTGTTGCTGATGTTGCGAAGCTCCTGAAGAAACTCGTCCTTGGATTCGGGCTGTTTCTGCCGTTCCGAATAGGAAACCGACAGGCCATTCGCGCCATTGGCGAGGCGCGTGTAATGGCCAGGAATGCCCGTCAGGAGGATTCTTGGACGCATGCGTAAGTCCCTTCTAGTTGAAAAGTCGCCCGGCGCGCTCAAACTGCTGCTGCAACGCCGGTATTAGATGTCTCACGCGCACGAATAACCTTGGCGCGCGAAAGAGATGAATTGTTCACGGAGCCGTCACACCAGCCAAGGAACTCCGCGAAAGAGTTTGGCCAGGCCCGGCGCGCCGCCGTTCTGAGGCAGCCTTCCATGATGGGGGCAAGCAGGTTGCGGTCGCGCGCGACCTCGGCGATTGCCTTCACCATGTCTCGCACCACCTGCGGGTCGGAGGGGGCGTCGATCAGGATGCCGTCCTCACGATCAACGATGAGCTCGTCGACTGCGCCGACGGCGGTCGCGATTGGAACACAGCCGAGCTGCTGCGCTTCTGCGATCATCAAGGGCGCACCTTCCCAGCGCGACGGCATGACAAGCACATCGGCCCAGCCGAGCGCCTTGATCAGATCCCGGCTGGCAAAGACAGGCGGACGCACGTCGACGCCGAGCTCTTTCAGCCGGTCGGTCCAGGAGAAGCTGGCGTCAGCCAGGATCTCGCCGCCGATCGCCCGGGCGTCGAACGGCACACGTGCCGCGCGCAGCTCCGAAATCGTCGCGGCGAGCCGGTCGATGCCTTTCTGCTGGTCGAGGCGGCCCATGTAGAGAAGCCTCAACCGATCGTCCTTGCGCTCGATCCGCCGCACCTGCAGCACCTCCGCAAGCACCTTCGGCGGGACCGAGAAGCTTGCGCCGTTCGGAACCGCAAATATCTTTTCAAGCGGTACGCCGAAGCTGTGCAGATAGAACTTGAGCTGTTCCGAGCAGGTCAGGAAGGCGTCGTAGCAATGCTCGTGCGCGATCGCTGCGAAAGGCTGGCCGGCCGGGCGCTTGAACGGCGTGTTGTCGACGACATGCAGATAGCAGGCTGTGCGCGTACCTTCAGAACGCAGTCGGGCGATCAGCGGGTGCATCGCCATGACGTGGTTGTTGATGACCAGATCGAAGCCAGAAAGCTGGCCCTTCAATGCGCCCCAATCGACCTCATGATGTTCGGCGATGAAGTCGTGTCCCAGGAACGAGCCGGAGCCGCCCCAGGCCGGAATGCCCTGATCCCAGAAATGCACGTAATCGAAGCTCGCATCGAATTCATCGATCACGTCCATCCGGCTGGTGCCGAGCACGAACAGGTGCGTCTCATAGCCGGCGGCCCGCAGTTCGCGGGACGCAGCATAGATCACCTTCTCGGCGCCACCGAAGGAGGCGTTCGGCACGAGGAGTGCTGCCGTTTTCTTTCCGGCCTCGCTGTGTCCGAGCGGCAGCACCGGCGAACCGCCGATTTCCGTGCGCAAGGCTTTATGCAGATCGGAATAGGGCATGAGCCGCGGCGGGCGCCACGTCCAGCGGCGCCCGGCGGTGCGGCGCAGCGGGCTCGTGGCAATCGCGTTGACGCAGTTGATCATGACCTGTTGCGGCGTGATGAGCGTTCGGCGTGGCAGGGCCCTCGGGAACGGGAACCGCACATTGAGGACGGCAGATGTCGGCCAGACCTGCTGGCTGCCGATCGAGGCGAACCAGTCGAGCGCGTTGTTGCGGATGACATCGCGTAAAAGCGCCGTTGAAATGAAGATGAGATCCGGCTGGCCGAGGTGCTCGGATCCGGCATCGAGGAACGTCGGCTCGATCTTGCGCTGCGTGGCGTCATTGCCGAGATGGACGAAGACGACGTTTGCCTTCTCGCTCAACCGTTCCAGATGGCAAAGCACGTTCGGCAACATGCGCGAGCGCAAGAGCAAATCGATCGTCGCCCCGCTGCCGGCCATCACGAATGGCGGAAAATGCACGTTGTCCGGCTCGCCGGTATTTGCCCAGAAGGCCGGAATGATATCGTCGAGGCGCAGCCGCTTCGGCTGCTTGGTCGGGTCGGTGAAGAACGAGATCGCCGCGTCTTCGGTGCGTGCGAAGAGATAGCGCGGGCATTCCTCGTGCTCGAAGTCGACGAGCATCGGCCGCTGGAACAGGGCTCTGTGGCGCTTCCTGAGGAAGCTTACGGACGTCGCACGGTCGCGGTTGGCTTCCTTGAACCGGCTTTCCGCCCGCAGGCGGTATTCAAAGGTCGTCTCGTGGCAAGGCGTGCCGACGAAGCCATGTTCCATGCAGGAGAGCCAGAATTCCCAGTCTTCGAAACCGTTCTGCCGGTCGTCGTTGAAACGAACTCCCTCCCGGAAGACATCGATGGAGATCATCGAGCCGGTATCGCAGATGTTGTCGGTGATGCAGTGAACCAGCCTGGAATAGTGGTTGCCGTAGTGCGCCCGCCAGCTCACCGAGAAGGTATCGATATTGGTGTAGACCCACCCGGCGCCGCTCTCACGCAGTTGGCTGTAAAGGGTTTCGATCGTGCCCGGCAGAACGCGATTGTCGGCGTCGAGAAAATAGACGGCCTTCGCTTCAGACAGGTTTTCAAGCACATAGTCGATGGCGCGGTTGCGCGCGCCGCCCGGCCCCGCATTGCGGCCGAAGACCACGTGGATGTCCGGATGAGCCGCAGAAAACAACAGCAGTTGATCGAAGGTCTCGTGCCGTGGGTCACCATCGACCGAGACGACGATGGCGATCCGGCAATCCGAAAGCGCCGAAGCCAGTGCGGACTCGATTGCCTCGAGTGCCAACGCCGCGTGCCCGTAGAGCGGCATGGCAATCGCGATCAGATCGCGTGGATCGCTATTGCTGGACATGAGATGCACCACCCGACTGCTTTACCATCCGGAAGCCCGACACCTTGAGCCAGGAAAAATCGACGGAGTCGGTGACCGCGCGGCTGAGGATCACCAGATCCATGGGATGGCGCACCGGCTCGTCCAATTGGAAATTGATATTAATCGGCTGCTGGTTCGTGACCTCGCGCCAGCCGCTGAAAAAGGCCGAAGGCTTGACCGAGCCCTTGCGGGCGAGTTCGGCAACTTCCGAGCGCGCGTTCGAATTGGCTGGCGCGAGCAGGAAGCTGACGGCGGCAGGCGCCCCCTTCGGATGATCGACGATGGCACTTGCGGAGAACGATATGGTTCCGGGCTCGACCGCCCGACCGATGGCACCGGCCGACACGCCGCTCGGCAGCGGGTGGCAGACGACTGCGTGTTCGTGCTCGAGGTAGCGCACGGTCTGGAACTCCGGAACCACCGGCGTGACCGAAACGTCGACGATCTGGCTCAAGAGATCCACCGACAGCCGGTAATCCTCGATGAAGTGACCGTCGAGCAGAGCCGTTGGCGCAATCATGTTGGGCATGCGCGTTGGCTTGACGCCGGGAAGGCCCGTATAGATGCGGAACGCGAGCGGACGCAGATCGAGGTCGGCATGACGCGTTTCAGAGCGTGCGGTGTAGTGCTCGCTGGCAATGGGGTAGCCGAGCGAAAGACCGATGGTTTCCGAGCCCGTCGTCGACACCCTCACCCGCAACGTCCTCGCTCCGCCTCCGCATGTGCGCGGTAAGGCGAAGAAGTTCCAGGTAGGCACCAGCTGTGAAAACGGCACAGACCATTCGGCCACGCCTTCGCCGCTTTCGACATAGCTCAGGACGACGACCAGTTCGCCACCGTCTCTCGGAACGGAATTGAAGTGTAGCGCGATGCCTGCCACGCCATGGCTGGACACCGGCAGGAGCTGCTCGACGAAAGCATTGGCAATCAGATGGCCGATGCCTTCGTCCTTGGGGTCGACATAGGGATCGTGCGCAAAGACCTCGGTGACCGGCTCCCAGTTGCGCGCCTGGAAGGCGTCTTCGAGCGCACGATAATTCTCGAGCAGCGTTTCGCGCTCGCGGCGCAATAGCGCGAGCTCCGAAGTGATAGCACTCGAAAACCGCGCAAGACGCCCGACACCACCGTCGACCAGCGCCTGAATGATTACGGCACTTTCTGCCGCAGTGTGTGCACTCAACCGCTTGACCGGGAAATCCGGTACGGTGCCAAGCGCACGCAAGGACACGAGCCGTTCCGCAAGATCCTCCTCACCCTCTTTTGAGAAGGCAAGCCCGATCAGCGGGAATACGTTTTCGAGAGTGGTTTGGGCCCGATCGCCCTTGGGAAGGAAATGAACCAGGTGCTCGATGCCGCTACCTTCGACACTCGCCCTGTCATGATCAGATGCCACCACCAGCTTTCGCTTCGTTTGCGAATACCTCACGCCAGAAGACATCAACTCTTGCACGCGCCACCTTCAATATGAACAAGTTCCCTCTGAAGTTGAATTCGCCGAAACGAAATACATCGGCGAATTCAAGCTCATACGAAAATCATATCAAGGTTATTTGCACTGCACAATAAGTGATATTTGTGTTTTTCGTGAAATAATACTTCGGATTTTGAAGTATTATTCAGATGAAACCAGTGATATATTAGAGGTCTGGGCACTGTTTGTTGCCTTGTCTAACAACATCATCTGTCGCGCGATGCAATCACCCAACCGGAACCGCTGTTCGATCGTTCGGCGGGCGGCTGCACGCATCTCGGTATACCGTTCCGGGTGACGCAACGCATCGGAAAGCGCGCCCGCGAGCGCGTCCGTATCAAAGAATGGCACAAGCAGGCCGTTGCGACCGGAACTCACGACTTCCTGCATGGGGGCGGTATCCGACCCGATGACAAGTGCGCCGCAGGCCATGGCCTCCAGCACCGACCAGGAAAGCACGAAGGGATAGGTCAGGTAGATATGCGCCGCCGAGATCTGGAAGAGCTGTCGCAACACGGCATGTGGCACGACGCCCGGAAACAGGAACCGGTCCGCCGGCACCTCCAGGGACTGCAGCAGGTGATCCCTCCAGGAGCCTCCGCCCGGCGGCGGAGCGCCGTAGCTGACGCCATCGCCTCCGACGAACACGAAGAGCGCATTGGGATGTTCCCGCGCGACTTTCGCCGCCGCCGCAAGCGCCTGTGGAAAGCCGCGATAGGGTTCGAGGTCGCGGGCCACGAAAGTGACGATCGGCGGATCGCCGGCTTTCAGCACCCGCCCATCCGGAAGCTTGAGGGAGGCCGATGCATCCGGACGGAAGACGCGCGTATCGACACCCTCATGGCAAACGGCGATGCGTCCGCGGTGCTCAGTCGGATAGAGGCTCCTTTGCCAATGGGTCGGACTGATGCCGCCATCCATTGACTCCAGCGACAGCAGCTGCGCCATGTTTCGCAGACGCAGCCGCTTTCGCGTGTCCGAATTGGGTTGGTCGTCAGGGGCAAAACCGATGTCCGCCCCTTCAGCGCGATAGAAGAATTCGCAATAGCCGAGCGCTGGAACGTTCGGCAGCACGTCCTTGACGAACATCATGCTGCCCCAGCCCGTGTGTCCGACGATGACGTCGGGCACCTGGCCCTGCTTTGCCATCGCCTCGAAGGTCTCTGCGACCCGGTGACCTATGCGGACGTGATGGTCCGGGACGCCCAAATGCCTTGCCATTTGCGCATTGGCCTGCGGCCCCGGTTCCGCCCTGTGGCGGATGACTCGCGTGGACGGAATCCGCTGATCGACGGTTTCCGTCACGAGGGTTACTTCATTTCCCGTCTGCGCCAAATGGGCCGCGAGAGCGGCGAATTGGCAGAAGCCGCGCCGGTGTACAAATGCTACGTGCATGTTCCTAGCCTTTTACCGATGAAAGGACAGCGTTCGCGCCGCGGCTCAGATGCCGTAGCGCGTCGCATTCCCCCAAACCAGCTCAAGCCGGTGCAGCGTTTGAAATGCGGTTTCGAGATTGCGCCGGTCCTGCTCGCCGTGGCTGAGCACCCGTTCATAGGCACCGGCAGCTTTCCTGAGCGAATCGCAGAGCTGCCTGCCCTTTTCCGAAAGCCGAATGCGAGCCGAGCGCCGGTCGCGCTGCGATGCAGCCCGGTCGATATATTCCCCATCGCCCAGTTGCTTCAGATAGTAGGACACGTTTGAACCGACATAGTGGCCGCGATCCAAAAGCTCAGCCACGGACACCTCTGCATCGCCGATCGCGAGCAAGACCATGGCTTGCGCCGGGCCAATGTCGTCGACGCCAAGCTTTGTCAATTCGGCGCGCAACAGGCCGGTAAACCGTCTGCTTGCTCGCTCCATCATCCGCGCCAGTTCGAAATACGAGACCACGGAGGCTTCGCTCTCCTGGCCAATATCTTCGTGTTCGGCGGCACTACCAACTGCGTCATCCCCGGGGCGGATGGCAACAGCGCCGCCGAAATCTGCGAACGGGTAGAGAATCTTTTGATTCATCCCTCTCTCCAACTAAGCATTACTACGATATTCAAAAATTACTTCAAATTTTGAAGCAATTTTTCGCCCCCTTTACTCCCCCCGAATATGATTATCTTGAGCATCCCACCATTATTGTGTCACACTTATCACGGCAACACTGTGATTTAAGTGATAACAAACAAAATAGCTTCCTCAAGACCCCAACGAACTTATCCAGAAATTCGCCACGCGTGACAGCAAACGAGGCAATATGATTAGCAAGAACCAAATTGGGCCAAAGACGGCGCAAAATGGAGCAAACGATCCACGGCTGCTTATTTTGAAGGCGCGCCGCGTGTTCGTTTTGGCACTTATTTATGCAGCGCTGCTGAGCGCTTGCATCGGCATCTTGCAGCTCTCCACGCCGCTTTACATGATGCAGGTCCACGACCGCGTCCTGAACAGCCAGAGCATGGACACGCTTACCATGCTGACGATTCTGGTGATCGGGGCGCTCATTATCTATGGCGTGCTCGAATACATCCGGGCGCTGACGTTCCAGGCGATGGGAAGCGCGGTCGTGCGTTGGCTGAACCTGCCAGTGTTGACCGCGGCAGTGCAGGCGGCGGCCGATCAAGGGCTGACCCGCGCGACCCAGTCGCTACGGGACCTGGCTGAGTTGCGCAGCTTTCTCACGACCTCCGCCGTCAGTGCACCGCTCGATGCCGCCTGGTCGCCGATCTTCCTCGGCGTGCTCTTTGCGCTGCACCCGATGTTCGGCCTTCTTGGCGCCATTTCCATTGCCCTGCTCGTGTGTTGTGGATTGCTGACTGATTTGCTGACTCGCCGGCTGATGAAAGAGGCCAATCAAGCCAATATCGAGGCCGTCTCGAAAATTGGTGCGAGCTTGCGCCACGCCGAGGCGATTGAGGCAATGGGAATGCTCCCGGCTCTCGCCCGCCGCTGGCGTGCGGCGCAACTGCATGCGCTGGATGCGCTCGAAGTCAGCGGCAGCCGAAGCAAGGCGATGGCCTCCATCACGCGCTCGCTGCGCTTCATGATCCAGGCGGCAGCGCTGGCGACGGGTTCTATCCTCGTGATGAAGCAGGAGATCTCGCCCGGCGCGATGATGGCCACGACCATTCTGGTCGGACGCCTTCTCGCCCCATTTGATTCGATGATCGAAAACTGGCGCCAATGGGTGCTGGCCATCGCCAGTTGGCGACGGATCGAGGCGGCACTCAAGGAAGATCTCGCCGTACGCCAGACGATGCCGCAGCCGCGCACGCAAGGCGATCTCGTCGTCGACAAACTGGTCTATGCCGCCCCCGGCCTCGATGTGCCGATCATCAAGGGCATCGGATTTTCGCTTTCGCCGGGCGAGGTGCTCGGCATCGTCGGGCCGTCGGCTGCGGGAAAGTCGACGCTTGCCCGCCTCCTTGTCGGCATTTTGAAACCGACCACGGGCGGCGTCTTCCTCGATGGCAACAACGTTTATCTCTGGGAGCGCGCTTCGTTCGGGCAGATGACCGGCTACCTGCCGCAATCGGTCTCGCTGCTCGAGGGCACCATCCGCGATAACATTTCGCGCATGGAGGAAGGCGAGCCTCAAAAGGTGCTCGACGCCGCCCGCCTTGCCGACGTGCACGACATGATCGGCCGGTTGCCACTTGGCTACGATACGCCCGTCGGGGACGGCCATTTGACGCTTTCCGGTGGCCAGCGGCAGCGCATCGCACTTGCCCGCTGCCTCTATGACCGCCCCCGCCTGATCGTTCTCGACGAGCCGAACGCCAACCTCGACGCGATCGGCGAGCGAGCATTGATCCGTGCGATCGAGAGTGCCCGCAACGACGGCGCGATCGTCATCATGATCGCCCACCGGCCAACCATCATGCAGGCGGCAGACAAGCTGCTCGTCCTCGAAAACGGCCGAATCACCCAGTTCGGACCGCGCACCGACGTGGTCGCATCCATGACCCCGGGCGAACCGAGACGGGAAGGCGTTTCCGCATGACAAAGAAACCCAATCTACCGATCGCGCGCGATGCAAAGAACGCGGTGACAACGCGTGGCGGGGAGAACCTACCTGCCATCATCGACCGGCCTCATCCCCTGCATGGGCTGGATGTCGATGCGGAAGGCAGCGCCTCCGCCCCGTTGCGTGGCGTGGTCCTTGCCGGTCTCACGACCATCCTCGTCGCCTTTGGCGGCTTTTTCGGCTGGGCTTTCTCGACGGAGCTCAGCAGCGCCTCGGTCGCAAGCGGCACGATCGTGGTCGATTCCAAGCGCAAGACTGTCAGCCACTTCGAGGGGGGCATTCTCAAGCGCCTGCTCGTTCAGGAGGGTGATCGCGTTGCGGCCGGACAGCCACTCGTCAAGCTCGAAGATACTCGCGCCCGCTCCGACCTGCAGGCGCTGCAAAGCCGTCGCCTTGGTCTGATTGCGAAGCTTGCCCGCCTCAGGGCGGAGCAGACGGATTCACAAGAAATCACGTTCCCCGATGATCTGAAGGGCGCGCCGGATCCGGCAGCCGATGATGCGGTGAAGGCCGAAACGAACTTTTTCGAGCGCCGGCGCGAAGCAAAAGCCGGTCGCCTAGATGTTCAGGGCAAGACCATCGAAGAATTTTCGGAGAAAGCCAAATCGCTCGCCGAGCAGATCCGCGCGACCGATCGACAGATCGAACTTATTACCGAGCAGCGGACTGCAATCGCCACTCTCGTCGCGAAGGAGTTCGCCCAGCGCTCGAAGCTTATCGAGATCGATGCCAAGCTGAGCGAACTGGCGGCAACCCGTGGCGAGCTCGCCGGTAATAAGGCCCAGGCCGAAAAGGCGGAAGCCGGAGCAGAACTCGGGTTGACCGGTATCGAGAATGAGTTCCAATCCGAGATTGCCGGCGAAATCACCACGGCCCGCCTTGAGCTTTCCGATGTCGAAGAACGATTGGTGTCCGCCAAAGACATCCTGACCCGCCTCGACATCCGCTCACCACAGGCCGGGATCGTCACCAACATTCAGCTACGCACGGCAGGCAGCGCCGTCTCGGCGGGGCAACCGCTTCTCGATATCGTGCCCGAGGACGAGCCACTGCTCGTAGAAATGCATGTCGGCACCCGTGACATCGACAGCATCGGTATCGGTTCGAAGACGCAGATCAGGCTGACGGCCTACAACCAACGCACGCACCTGCCTCTCGACGGCGAGATCAGCTATGTTGCGGCCGACCAGTCGGTCGATGACAAATCGAATGTCTCCTACTACGTGGCGCGTGCCCGCATCGCAGCTTCGTCGCTCAGTGCCAACCCCGACATTCGGCTCTATCCCGGCATGCCTGCCGAGGTCCTGATCGTCCACAAGCCACGCTCGGCGATTGACTACATGGTCTCGCCGATTGCGGATAGCCTGAACCGTGCCTTCCGCGAAGACTGAACTAGAACTTAACCACTATACGAAGCCGGCGAAATTCAATTTCGCCGGCAATTTATTTCTAAATTTGAATTGAATTCCAAGTAATAACGAAGATACTTACCCCTTATATCCCAGGGATAATCATCAAAACGACACACAATATACATCTGAGGTAGCAGGAAACAGCACAGTACATCTGTATTTATTTTGTCTTTGCTGTTGCCATATGTTTTTTTGCAGTGCAATGTCGCGGCGCTCATCCAAGGTTTGAGGCCAGAGATGGGCGTAAGCAACAACTCAGAGGAGTAGCATATGGCCACGTTGGAAGGCGGCGCGTATGATGACGCCCTTTTTGGCTCACGCTTCGACGACTTCATCCATGCACGCAGCGGCGATGACTTCGTGAACGGAGGCAATGGCGACGACACCATCTTCGGTGACGAAGGTGATGATCTGCTGTTCGGCGGCAACGGAAACGATGCCCTGTTTGGCGGCTGGGGCGACGACCTCATCCATGGCGACAACGGGAACGACGTCCTGTTCGGCGGCCAGGGTGATGACGTGCTCAACGGCGACAATGGGAACGACATTCTCCTTGGCGGCGGCGGCAGTGACTTGCTGTTCGGCGGCAGGGGTAACGACGTATTGTTCGGCGGCGCCGACAACGACGTTATCAACGGCGGCCAAGGCGACGACGTCTTGAGCGGCGGCGAAGGCAGCGATGTGTTCGTCTTTGACGGCGGTGGCGGTAACGACGTCATCCTCGACTTCACGCCCGGCGAAGACCTGCTGCAGGTTTCGAAGGACATCAACGGCCTCGACATCTCTTCTCCGGAAGATCTGGCATCGCGCGTCACCCAGGTTGGCGGCAACGTCGTGATCGACTTCGGCCATGGCGACACGCTGACGCTTGTCAATGCCGATGCCGACGACATCCAGGCAAACCCGAACCACTACTTCACGATCCATTGAGATTGACCGGCGCGCCCCACTTCCTCCCGGTGGGGCGCCCTCCCTTTTCGTCCTTCAGGAGTAGCGCGTGACGGCAGACGACCGCATCAGGAGCCTCAGCGACGAATTCGCAACTGCTGTGGCATTCAGGCTCAGCCTTGATGTTGCTGTGCTGATCTGGGACGCCCCCGCAGACCTGCCGGCGAAAACCAAATATGTGCTTTCTGCATCGCGATCCCTCGTTCCTCTTGTCAGCATGACCCTCCCGCGCGCCGACGGCGGGCAACGCGTCTTCTGGGCAATGCGGCCCGGAAACGAGCGCGAGCTTGCGGAAATCGCAGTCGATCGCGATGTCCTTCAGACCGTCGTCCTCGAACCGACTGGCCGGCTTCCGTTCCTCGATATGGCGGCACAGTTCGCCGGTCTGATGCCCGAGGGGCGCTTCAAGTTTCTCAACACCCTGCTCACCGTCTGGCGGAGCGCATTCCGGCTTTCCCGCGACGAGTTTTTTACCGGTCTGGTCGACGACGCGATCCATGCCCTGAACCTTGGCCAGCGCCCCGCGACGATCGCCTGCCGGCTTGCCCATGGCCGATACCTTGCGGAAACGACCGTCAGCGCCGAGTTTGGCGAGATCAGTGCAATCTATGCGCTGAGCGCCGACGCGGTCCTGCCGTTGCCGCAGCAGTTTGCCATCACCGGTCGGGCGGAGCGCGGCTGGCGCCGTTGCCACTTCGTGCTCGAAACGCCACGGGCGCCGCAGGCGCTCTCTCTCATGATCATGGGCAAGCGTGGCGTTGCCATCCGCGAGGTCGCCCATCGCGGCTCGCGCTACCAGAACATCCAGGAATGGTGGCCCGAACACGGCGCCGCGCTGGGCCTCAGGGAGTTCGTCGTCCGTTGCCTCTCTGCGTTCCCTGAAAGCGGGACGGCGCTCGCAACCGACCTACAGCTTCGTTCGCCCTTGCCGGCACGCCAGGCCGGAAAATCCCCTCTCCACCCCGGTGCAGAGATCGATCTGGCGCTCGCGCTACCCGATGGGCTGCTGGTCGGCGGTTGGACCCGTGACCCGTCCGGCGTGCTCTCGGGGATCGACTATCTTCAGGAAGACGGCACTGCGTTACCGCTTGACGGCAACTGGTATGAATTCCCCGGCTGGGCCCGTGGCGCGGAAGAAGGCTCGAAGACTGATGTGACAGGCTTCGTCAGCTGGTTGCCGATGCGAGAACCGCTCGGCACCCTACTTCAGCCCCGTTTCCAGATGCGGCTTGCCTCCGGCGCCGTCAAACCGCTCGTGCCGAAGCCGCAGCCCTTCGATCCCGCGACACAACGCAACCGCATCCTGCGGGCCGTTCCGCCACAGCACGCCATCGATGCGGCGTTCCGCACGATCCTCGCGCCCGCGCTTAAGGACGTGGAGCAAAGACTGGGAAAGACGATCAGGGTCGATCAGACGAAGGACTTCGGTCCTATGCTGGAGGCGCCTCTGGTCTCGATCGTCGTGCCACTCTACCGCGTTCTCGACTTCCTGCGCTTTCAGCTCTCAGGCCTCGCCACCGACCCCTTTGTCGCCGCCAATGCCGAGATCATCTATGTGCTGGATTCCCCTGAAATCCACGACGAGACTGAGCACCTGCTCGGCGGCTTTCACCTGTTGCATGGGCTTTCGATGAAGCTCGTGGTGATGAACCGCAATGGTGGCTATGCCCGTGCATGCAATGCAGGCGCACGCTATGCCCGCGGTTCCGTCGTCGTCATGCTCAACTCGGATGTCGTGCCCTGCGGGCCGGGGTGGCTGGAGACGCTTGCACTCCCGGTGCTCCGAGAGAAGTCGCTCGGCGCGATCGGCCCGAAGCTTCTCTTCGAGGACGGTTCGCTGCAGCACGCGGGTCTCTACTTTGCCCGCAACAAGCAGGACATCTGGCTGAACCATCATTTCTACAAGGGCATGCCCGGTGCCTACGCGCCCGCGCAAAAAACGCGCGTCGTGCCTGGGGTCACCGGTGCCTGTCAGGTCATGCGCCGGGAGGTCTGGGAACTCGTCGGCGGCTATGCCGAGGACTTCGTGATCGGCGACTACGAAGACAGCGATCTCTGCCTCAAGATCCGGCAGGCCGGCTTCGACATCGTCTATGAGCCGGCTGCCTGCCTTTATCATCTGGAGCGGCGATCGATCAGCCGCAGCCAGGATTACACGCGCGGTGTTGCGAGCCAGTACAATGCATGGCTGCACACCGAACGCTGGAACGACGACATCAGCGCGCTGATGCCAGCCTACCTCGGCGCCGAAGAGGCGGCAGCGCCGAGCGGTCACAAGACTGCCGCCAGGAGCGCCGCATGAACCAACCCGCACTTCGCCACGCAGATAGCCTGCAAACGGCCTGGCAGCCGAACGAGGACCGCATCGACGGGATGCTTCAAACGGTTCTCAGCAATCGTTTCCTGCCACAGCCCGACAGCAACAGCGTGTTCGTCGGAGACGGTAACTACCGGGCGGTTGGCGCCGAGTTTCTCGGCCATTTCATCCGCATGGGCGGATTGCAGCCGGAAAGCAGCGTGCTCGACATCGGTAGCGGCATCGGCCGGATGGCCGTTCCGCTCACACAGTATCTCGACGCCGATCGCGCCCGCTACGTCGGCGTCGATCCCGTGGAAGGCGGTGTCGCGTGGTGCCGCAAGTCCGTCACGCCCGTCTACCCAAATTTCACTTTCGAGCATGTGGACATTGCCCACGAGCTCTACAATCCCATGGGCAAGATCAACGGCAAAGCGCTGAAGCTCCCCTATCCGGATCGAACCTTTGATTTCGCGATCATGACATCGATCGTCACGCACCTCCCGCCGGACGAAGTGCTTGTCTATTTCAGCGAAATCAGCCGAATGCTGAAGCCCGGTGGCCGGCTCTTCGTGACGGCGTTCGTCGTCGATCGCGTGGCGGCGAAGAATGAAAACGGCAGGCGGGATCCGCGCCTTGGCTTCAATCGCAACGGCGATGGTCCCTGCTGGTTCGTGCCGGGCCTACCGCCGCTTGCCGCTGTCGGTTTCGATGACGGCTTTCTCGATCGGGCGCTCGAACGGGCGGGCTTTTCAACTATCCTGAAATCACTCGGCCATTGGCGCGGGCACGATGCCGGTCACTACCAGGATGTCTTCGTTGCCGAACGCCGGGGTGCAAACGGATGAAGAAGCGCATTCTGGTCGCGGCGCACAATCATCCGGCTCTCCATCCGGGCGGTACGGAGATTTTCGCGCACGACCTCTTCCGCGCCTATCAACGCGCCGGCCATGAAGTACTCTTCCTCGGCGCTACCAACCAGACCCATAGGCAGGTGCGCCCAGGCACGAGCTTCCAGGCGATTGGCTCTGAGGGCGACGAGGTGCTGTTGTGGTCCGGTCATTTCGATCGCTTCTTCATGAGCCAGATCGACCTCTATGGCGTCGTTCCTGATCTGACCGAGCTTTTGCGCGATTTCCAGCCGGACGTGGTCCACATTCACCACCTGCTGCTGCTCGGCGCCGAGTTTCCGCACATCGTGCGCCGGACCTTGCCCGAATGTCGCATCGTCATGACGCTGCATGACTACTATCCGCTTTGCCACCATGACGGACTGATGGTGCGAACCAGCGACAAGGAGCTTTGCCACAAGTCAACGCCCGACCGCTGCCACGCCTGCTTCAAGGATATCCCGCTCGACCGCTTCGTGCTTCGCGAGCAGCATCTTAAAGCCCTGTTGCGCACGGTGGACCGTTTCGTATCGCCGAGCCAGTTCCTGAGGCAGCGATACATCGACTGGGGCCTCGACGGGGAACAGATCGATGTCATCCCGAATGGCTTGCCACGGCGGGACCTTCCGACGCGGAAGGATCGACAGGAAAACGACCGGCCGATCTTTGGTTATTTCGGCAACCTCAATCCCTGGAAGGGCACCACCGTGCTGCTTGAGGCCGCGCGGCAACTGATCGACGAGGGCCTGCGCTTCGAGCTCAGGGTACACGGCGGCGCGCCGTTCCAGAGCGATAGCTTCAAGGACGAGATCGCCCGCCTGTTCAAAAAGACCGCCCCCACCGTCCAGCAGCGCGGCGCCTACCGGCGTGACGACATTACCGACCTCATCGCCGCGGTCGATTGCACCATCGTGCCTTCGATCTGGTGGGAGAATGCGCCACTCGTCATTGGCGAGGCGCAATCCCAGCGCAAACCCGTGATCGCGAGCAACATCGGCGGCATGGCCGAAATGGTTCAGGACGGCGTGAGCGGCCTGACTGTTACACCCAACGACCCGCGGGCGCTTGCCGCCGCCATGCGCCGCATCGCGGAAAACCCGGATCTCAGGCGCCGCCTTTCGGCGAACGCCCGTAAACCCGATGATATCGACGCCACTGCCCGCCGCTATCTCACGCTCATCGATAAGATAGAGCCGGCACGAACCGCCGCGGCCTAGAGGAATGACCATGTCTGTAGCAACCGACAAGCCGGATGTCGCACCGGAGCAAAACAACGCCAAACCCTTGAAGGGCCGGGTGGACGCGATCGACCAAGGCCGCGTTTTCGGTTGGGCATTCGACCCCGAGACGCCAGAGAAACGGCTCGCCATTCGCGTGCTGCTCGATGGCAAGGTGATCGCCGAAGCTCTGGCTGACCGCAACCGATCCGATCTCAAGCGAAACGGGATCGGCGATGGCAACCATGCCTTCGAGATCGCGTTGCCTGACACGGCAAGCGCCCGCGCGGCCGAACTGGTTGTCATGGCCTCGACGGAAAAAGGCGGCGAGCTGCCGCTTCGCGTTCCCAAACCCGACGAACAGGCGGCCGAAGCCCTGATCGCCGCTCCGTTGGCAAAAGTGCTCGACAAGCTTGATGTGCTGATGGCGGCACAACGTCAACTCCAGGTCTCTCAGCGCTCGGCCATCCGCCAGAAGCTCGACGACGGCGAGGAAGGCGAAGCGGCGGGACTTGCTGCTGTCAGCGACGACGTCGCGAGCCTGCGGACAGAAATCACCCAACGATTGACCGATCTCGATGTGCACCTGATGCGTCTCGATGGAGTTGTGGCGGGCATGGAAAAGAGCCTCAATGCCTTGAAGCAACGCTCGAACGGAGACTTGAAGCCGGCATTTCTGCTTCTCTTTGTGCTTGCGGGCTTCACCGCAGGTGCGATCCTGACGCTTCTCCTGCGGACCTAAGGGGACGCATCATGCCCAATCAGGAGCTTTCCCTTTCGCCGAACCCGGCACCGCTTGCCCGGATCATGCGCAGCGGACGGGTCGTGGTGTGCCCGATCGACGAGGCGCTGCTGCTGGTGATTGGCGCTGGCGGCCCGTTGGCCGATCAGTTGCCTGTCGAGATCGATGAAGACCCCGAGACCCAGGCGATCGGCTCCATCATCGGTTGGCGGCTTTCCACGCCACAGGCATCCGCCACCCATGGTTTCGCCGCGCTCGTCCCTGTCGACCGCACGCGTGGCATGCCGGCAACGCTGCGCTTCGGAAAGGAAGGCGGCGGCAAACGCTACGTCGTTGCGCCACGTGCCGTGTCGACAGGTGATGTCGCCGCCATGCTGAAGGAGCTCGCCGGCCCGCAGGTCGTTCACGTGCTTGGCCGCCTGGTGGACGTGTTGATGAAGCCGCCGCTCGATCCGCGGAAGCTCACGGCGATCACAGTCCTCCTCAAGGCGGGAACCGTGAAGGACGGCTACATAGAACTGCTTGGCGAAAGTCACGATGATGCGATTGCACTCAAGGGCTGGGCGAATGACATTGCCGCGGGCGTTAACCGCGCCATCATCAAGGCAGAAAACGCATCGGTCGCCGAGTGCAGCATCGCGGTTTTCCCGCGCAACGACGCACCGGAAGACGCGGTCGGCTTTCTGGGCCTCCTGTCTGCGGATGATCTTCCGCGGGCGCGTGACATCCAGGGCATTTTCTATCGTGGGCGTGGCGCCTGGCGCTATGCGGCGGTCCACGAGCGCAAGTTCGTTGCGGGCCCCCTTGAAACGCCGGGTCATCTTCGCGCGATGCTGCTCCAAAGCCAGAGCTCACCGCAGGTGCTGTTGCGCCTGCGCGAGGCGGCCAACGGCTTTGACGGTACAGAAACGATCTCAAGCCTCCCCGTTCCGGTCCGGCTCGGCGTCGACGCACTCTATCAGGGCGATGAAGACGCCTTCCTGATCTCGGGCTGGATGCTCGATCCGGACGATCATGTGCAGGGCGTCCGGCTGCGCCGGGGGCGCGCCGGGGCGCGACTTGATGGCGCCTGGACCCGCACCGAGCGGCTCGACGTGGAAGAAGCGTTCGTGGACCGGCCGGAATTCAAGGGCGCGATATCCGGACATCGCCGTTCGCACGGTTTCATCGCTTTCGCGGATGGCCTCGTCGGCGATCCGGCGGCACCCCTTCACCTCGAAGTCACCCTTCGCGATTCTCGTCGCGCCTATATGCCGCTTCACCCGACACGGCTGTCGGCAAGGCATTCGGCGCTGCGGCTGCTCAACGCTATCGATCCGACCAGTTGGGCCTTGCCCGATATCGTCGATCGCCAGATTGTTCCGTTCATCACTGCGGCTCGCACTGATGCTCCGACCATCGAGACCGTCATCGACATTGGCCGCTTCGGTGAGGCTGTGGGGGCGGCAATCCTTGTCGCCGCGGGGGAGGCCGAGGAGGATTTCGCTGCCCTGTTGGGACTTCTAGCGCTCGATCCACTTACGCGGCAGGCGCCGATCGTGCTCGTCCTGCAATCGGAACAGTTTCGCCGGCGCGCCGCCGGCATCCGGCGACTTGCGGAATTCTATCGCTTGCCGCTGCGCCTTTTGTCCGTCGAAGGTTCAGGCGATGCCAGCGACCTTGCGCGGACTGCGGCGCAGGCCATCGACAATGAGACCGTCATCCTGCTGTCTGCGTCCCTGACGCCCGCCAATCCCGGTTGGTACCAGACGCTTGTTGCGAACTATGAAACCAGGAGCGGAAGCATCATTTCGCCGACCCTTGCCTATGAGGATCATTCGATCCGTTGGGCCGGCAGTTCGTCGCTCGATCGCGCGGATCATCTGCAGTCGAGCCGGTATGCCGGTTATCCGGTCGGCGCTGTGAACCGCCTGAAGCTGACGCGGGTGGCGACCGCGTCGATCGAGTGCTGCATCATGCCTCGCAAGGGGCTTCTCGACGATACCGGCCCTTCGCCGGCTTATCTCGGTGCGTCTCTCAATGGGCTGGATCTTGCCTTGAGGCTGAGCCGCAGGGGCTACGAATCCTATTGGCTGCCCGCCTTGCAGATGCTCGGGTCGGATGAGGCGTCCGGTGCCGTTTCGGCAGCCACGGCCAGGTACGTGGAGCGTGTCGATCAGACGCTCTTCCGTGGCCGCTGGATGCAGACCGTCGAGCCAGACACCACGACCCACAATGAGGTTTCGGCATGAGTGAGAAACTCCGCGTGCTGGTCGTGTCGCACGGCCACCCGATCCATTCGCTGGGAGGCGCCGAGATCGCCTCTCATGGCTTGCACAAGGCATTGAACGGCCTGCCGGGTATTGAATCGATCTACCTTGCCCGCGTCGGCAATCCGGTGCCGCGCCACGGCGCGTCGGCACTGATGAGCCTTCGCCTGGCGATGGACGAGGTGCTCTACCATGCCGAGGACTTTGATCATTTCTTCCTGTCCAACGGCGATACCGACGCGATCCGTCGCGACCTCTTGCGCTTTGTGGGAGACATCAAGCCGGACATCGTCCACTTCCACCATATCATCGGGTTCGGACTGGAAGCGCTCTATGCGGTGCGCGACGCTCTGCCGAAAGCGCGCATCGTCGTGACCTTCCACGAGTACCTGCCGATCTGTCACAACCACGGGCAAATGGTGAAGCGGCCCTCGGGCCAGCTTTGCAATGGCGCTTCGCCAATCAGTTGCCACACGTGTTTCCCCGAAATCCCGGTGTCGCGTTTCGTACGCCGCGAGCAGTTCGTGCGGGGCATGCTGAACCTTGCCGACGCCTTCATCGCCCCGAGCGCCTTTCTCGCCAATCGCTATGTCGAGTGGGGCATCGCTGCCGAGAAGATCTTCGTGATCGAAAACGGCATCGTCCTGGGTGAAAAGACGCCCGCGCGTGAATTGCCGACGCCGACCGCACGTCGCAATCGTTTTGCCTATTTCGGGCAGATGACCCCCTTCAAGGGCGTTCACGTGCTGATCGACGCGGTATCTCGTGTGCCCGACGATATCTGGGGTGACGATTCCACGCTGATGATCTTCGGCGGCAACCTCGAGCGTCAGCCGACCGAGTATCAGGAACGCGTGGCGAAATTGATCGAAGACGCCGGCCGCCGTGTCCGCTTTTACGGCTCCTACCAGAACCAGGACATGCCGCGGCTGATGCGCTCGGTCGACTGGGTGGTGATGCCCTCGGTCTGGTGGGAGAATTCTCCGATCGTCATCCAGGAAGCCCTGCACCACGGACGGCCGATCATTTGCTCTGACATCGGCGGCATGGCCGAGAAGGTCCGCGACCGGCTGGACGGCTATCATTTCCGGACCGGCAGCGCACAGGACCTTGCGGATCGGCTGATCGACGTTCTGAGCACACCAAGGTCATGGGACAACCTCAGGGCAACCCTCAGGCGCCCGATGAGCCATGTCGACTGCGGCCGCGAACATGTTGCGCTCTACCGGAAACTGCTCAAGGAGGAGCAGCCGGTTCAGCCGAGCGCCGCTGTGGCCTGAACCGAAAAGCGCTCGGTCCTCGTCTCTCACCTAGCATTTACAAGCGAGCGACTTCCCGACTCGACGGACATTTCATTGCTTATCGGGCAATGGAATGTCTTGGTTTTTTTAAAGGTCAACTTGAACAGTGGAACCGGCGCCAAGCGCCGGAATGGAATTAATCGCCGCTCGGTGCCCACCATCGATAGAAGTGATGAACCGGCCCCCGCCCCTGCCCGATTTTGAGCGCTGCTGCGGCAAAAAGCGCCTCATGCAGATAGGCCTTGGCAGCGATAACCGCGTCTTGAAGCGTCTGCCGACGGGCAAGACCGGCGGCGATTGCGGCAGACAGCGTGCAGCCAGTACCATGATCGTTCCTCGTCTCGACCCGGGGTCGCGACAAGCGCAGGGAGGTATCCCCGTTGAAGAGGATATCGACAGCTTCGTCGCCCTTGGCATGCCCGCCTTTCATCAGCACGGCGCGCGCACCAAGTTTCAACAGCATCTCCGCCTGGAGCGCCATCTCCGTCTCGCTCTCGGCAGCGCTGCGCCCCGTCATCAGTGCCGCTTCGGGCAGGTTCGGCGTCACGATGAGGCCAAGCGGCAGTAGCTCCTCCTTGAGCGTCGCGATCGCATCCGGACGTAACAAAATGTCACCCGAAGTGGCGACCACCACAGGATCGATGACAGCCATTTGCCCATGCCGCTTCAAACCGGACGCGATCGAGGCAATCGTCTCCTGGCGGGACACCATGCCGATCTTAACCGCGCCTACTGCGAGATCCGAAAACACCGCATGGATCTGAGCTGTGACAACGGCTGGAGAGATATCCTCAACGGCCGCGACCCCGCGGGTGTTTTGCGCGGTGATGGCCGTGATCACGCTGGCACCATAGACGCCGAGCGCCGAGAACGTCTTCAGATCCGCCTGGATACCGGCACCGCCACCGGAATCTGAGCCTGCGATGGTAACGGCGATAACGGTCATGCCTGGCTCCGCTGAAATGTAGAAGCAGCTCCAAAGATTGCGAACGCGCTCTCAAGCCACCGGCTCAAGCACGCACGAACTGAGGTGGCTCTTCCAGGCAATCTGGAGGAATCCGCCAGATCGAGCCCTTGGGTTGGACGCCCAGCTCCCTGTAGTTCTACGTCGCTACATTCTGAACAGTGTATTGGCACCAACGATCTCCCGAAACCAAAATCACGGAGATCCGGATGAACGGCGAAGACGCGGGGGTGCCAGAGAGGCCCTTGCCGTTCCTACGCCGGTATGATCCGGATCAGGTTCAAGGGTCTGGCTCACCGCCATCTCAGCACCGTCAGGTGCGCCCCTCGGCAGGCATGAATGCTATGGGAGCGTAGGAGGGGATGTCAATTGCTTGAGTTCAGCAGGCGCGTATGTAAGCCGGTTTGATGCGGGCGAAGGAGGCCCTTAAAGGATACAAACAGAAAAAGGCCCCTTTTGCCTCAAGAGCATAAGGAGCCTTCCGTCTGAGCGTTCGACTTCACAGACGCTGGTAGACTAGCCACGTCAAGGTCGTTAAGGCAAGGGGGTTTGGAACGCGAGCCTACGCAATCCCGGAGTGATTTGGTCGGCAGCACTGCCGTTTCACTCAGTGGCGACGCGCCTTCCACGCAGAACGTTAGATGTAAGGCCTCATCGCATCAATATCACTGCAATGCTTTGAGAATTGCACTTGCTCGGGCAAGCTCGTCGCTGAACAGGCGGCGAAACTCAGCGCGCAAGAAGCCGAAGTCATCAAACGCGACTCGATCATCGGTCTTCTGCGCGCGCAGCTGGAACTGCTCCGACATCGGCAGCACGGCGCATCCTCGGAAAAGATCGATCGGAAGATTGAGCAAACCGCGACACGAAAGCTGGACTGCCTCATCCCCTGCTCCTCCCGAGAGCAAATCCGGACGCGGCGCGAAACGGCTCCACGCGGGACTGCACAATTTCAGAGAGTGCCGTCACAACGCCCGCCGCGCAAGCGACCGTCCACCGCCGCACTCATCCCAGTTGGTTGTGGATCGCGCGCATGAAGACGTTGGCGCCGATGCCGATCAAGTCATCCGGAAAATCATAGTCCGGATTGTGCAGCCGCGCGTGGTCTTCGCCGGCCCCCCAAGAAGAACATCGCCGATGGCGCCACCCGACCAAAGAGCCCGAAATCCTCCGACCCCTTCATCGGCAACGCGCCCTCGCCGTGATAGTGCTGACGCCCTCCGCGTCCATGGCGCGTTCCAGCGCGATGACTGCCGCCTCCGCATTGCTGCATTGGTGGATGCCTAAGCGGACGGACAATTGCTGGCGACTTCATGATGCAGACGGGTCAGCGATGGAATTAGAGTGCTCCGAGCATCTCCTCTGTCTCTGAAACTGACGACGTTGTTATTCGCTCCTGTTATGCCTAGGAAGACGGCGCCCTTGGAACAAGCAAAAGTAGCAGCAGGAATACGACCAAAGCCACCGGCCAAAAGTCCATCGTTTGATCCCAGTTCCAAAGCCAAAACTTGTAGGCTTCTAGATGTGGCGGCGGCATATGCATGCTGACCTCAAAGTCGCGCTTTTCTCGCCCATGGAAATGTCCGGCGCCAAAAGCCAAACCGATAATAACTGCGTCGCACCTTTTGAAAAAGAATCGCCCAAGGGCGGCTACGACTGCTCCTATACACAACGCTTCCACGATGTGGCCGAGCCAGTCGAAGTGGTTGTGGATGTATTGCCAGTCGATGTCCATTATTCGTCAGAGCATGCCGAGTTTCAAAAGGCCAGTCACAAATTGGTCCGGATCGAACAGTCAGGTTCTTCAGGTGTCGCACTCTTGCCGCAGAGCATCGGCTCATGGTACTCGGCGAGGCGATTTGGGAGAGATACTTTGAACCGCATCAGTGTCCTGTTTCTGGTAACGACACTCGCGTCCTGTCAGGCAGTCCCTGGGGAAGGGCCGTTAGCTAGCGCTATCCTCTCTGACTCCGGGAAGTCCGTCGAAGAACTGCACCGCGATAGCGCAACTGTCTATGAAGTGGTGAACGTTGATAGCAAATCGGCGGATACAATTTTATCGTACACCAACGCGACGCTTACCCGGCGGTTCGGTTTCGGCGGAAGGCAAGGAAGCGCAACGATTGGAGTGGGAGATCGGCTTTTGGTCTCCATTTTTGAAGCCGGAGCCGATGGGCTTTTCTCTACTTCAAAGTCGAAAACAGCGAAGGTAACCGTCGTGGTGCAGCCCGATGGGAAAGCGGCAATCCCCTACGTTGGCGAGGTGAAGTTTGCCGGGCTCACACTTGAGCAGGCTAGGCAGAAAATTCTTCTATCTCTCAAAGGCAAAGCGGTCGAGCCCGACGTTATTGTCTCAAATTTAGATACTGCGTCTCGCGATGCAGTAGTCACAGGCGCGGTCAAGAATGCATCGGTGGTACCTTTGAGTCTTGCCGGTGAGAGGCTCACAGACGTCATCGCCAAAGCGGGTGGCCCGCGCGGTGAAACGTACGATACCTTCGTGACCGTAACCCGCCGCAATAGGTCCGCCACCGTATCGATGAATGCACTCATCAACAGTCCTTCCGAAAATATCTGGGTTCAGCCAGGTGACGAAATCACGCTAGTTGAGGACCCACGCCAGTTCACCGTGCTGGGTGCGGTCAATAAGAACGGGCGGCAAGCCTTCGGCTCTCGTGATCTCAGCCTGATAGAAGCTGTGGGGATGAGTGGCGGAGGTAAAGATATCGCGGCTGATGAGACGGGATTCTTCGTGTTCCGTTATGAAGAGCCCGGAATCGCAGAGATGCTAATGGGAAGGACGCAGTATGACACGATGCTGCGTAAAGGGATGCGCCCCGACGAAAACGGGCGAGTCCCACTCGTGTATCGCTTCGACATGAGCCGTCCGGATAGCCTCCTCGCAGGCCAGAAGTTCCCGGTGAAGAATCGGGACATCGTCTATGTCTCCCGTCACCTATCGACCGACATCTCCAAGTTCTTCGGGATTATCGGCCGACCGCTGCGAGTGGCAAACACCGGCGTCACTGCGATACATCGTGCTGCTGATATGAGTGACTAATCCACTGCCAGGGCACTCCACCGGGCGATCCGCGGCCTCAATGGATAGCCGTGCTCTCGATGTCTAGCGGCCCAAGCGGGCGCCGGTGGGGAACGGGCACGCATCCTGAAGCGACGTCCACGCGAGTTTCGTCACCCTTTGTCATCGACAAGCGGTGCAAACAGCCGTCACTGTTCGCTGTGGGTTGTTTATACCGACGATCATCCCGAGAAAGAATATGTCACCGTTAAAAAATGAGGCTGGAAATCCGACAAGATCAATTCTTAAACGGCGCATATCGACCTTTACGTCGGCGCTCGCTCGCGGCATTCGGCCACAGGCCCTCCCCAGCGGTCGCGTGGTTCGAATTCTAATGGTAGTAAATCGCCCAGCAGTGGGTGAGATTGTGTTGATGAAGCGAGATAGACTGCAATACGACAAGCAGCTTGGCTTGATTGTTATCACGACTTTTGGGGTCGTGGTGATCATCGAAATCACTCTATTGTTCTTTTCGATTTGGGCAGGTGTCTGAGTGAATAGGGGGGCAAATGCCTTCCCAAGAGAGGAAGGTACTCTCGATTGGATTGCGGCCTACTAACCCCTGTAAAGCCGTGTCAGGCAAAACCCGCGCCCCGGCTGTGTCTACTACAGCGAGGCGATATGGGAGCGTCTGACGTTCGCGCAGGCCCCATTGACGTTCTTTTTCGAGGCGTCATTCCTTGACGGTGAAGACAGTACGGCACTCAAGCACTGTAAGCGGCATAGGGCGCACATCGAAATCGAAGGTTCGCGTTCTGCTTAGTTCTCCAGGAGCTTAGCTGTAAAACACCTCAACAACTGGTAAGGGTTCCGTGCTTATTGAATCGACAACAATTCCAGGTCTTTTATTGCTCAAACCTGAAAGAAGGATCGACCCGCGCGGTTACTTCACAGAAACATTTCGGGCTGATCAATTTCAGGCGATGGTTGGGCCATTCGCATTTGTGCAGGAGAATCAATCATTCTCTCGAAAAGCTGGTACAGTGCGGGGATTGCACTTCCAACTCGCTCCGCGAGCACAAGGCAAGCTGGTGACGTGTATTGCCGGGTCGCTTTTGGATGTCGCTGTGGACCTCCGCAAAGGCTCACCGGCCTTCGGACGCTCCGTGGCGGTCGTGCTGTCCGAGGAGAACGGTCATCAATTGTGGATGCCGCCAGGTTTCGCTCATGGCTTCTGCACCTTAAAAGATCGAACAAGCATAAGCTATAAGGTCACGGACTACTATAGCCCCGACCATGACCGCGGACTGCAATGGAATGACCCTGCTCTTGCAATAGAATGGCCCGTAGCAGCCGGGAACGCCATCCTTTCAGATAGGGATCAAAGACACCCGAACTTGAGCGACCTACACAGCAATTTCGTATTTAGCCCATAGGACGTAGGAAATGCCGCCGTATCCACTAAAGGAAGGGTGTTGTTAGTATGCGCGTACTTGTTACCGGTGGAGCGGGCTTTATTGGCTCAGCAGTGGTGCGTCACCTCACCCTAGACAAGGGGTATAAGGTGTTGAACATTGATAAATTAACCTACGCGGGGACACTCGGTTCTCTTAAATCAGTCGAAAACAACGATTTACACCAATTCTTAAGAGCAGACATTCGCGATCGACAGGTGATCGCCGACGCTTTCGCAGAATTCAGGCCAGATCGCGTGATGCATCTCGCAGCCGAAAGCCACGTCGATCGCTCGATTGCCGCAGCTCAAGACTTCATCGAGACGAACGTCCTTGGAACCTTCAACATGCTCGAATGCGCTAGGAACTACTGGCAGTCCCTCGCGTCGGACGCCCGAGAAAGGTTTCGATTCCTGCACGTTTCTACGGATGAGGTATATGGCTCATTGGAAGCGGGTGAGCTCTTCTCAGAAAAAACACCGTATGACCCGAGCTCTCCCTACTCGGCATCCAAGGCGGCTTCTGATCATTTGGCGAAGGCGTGGGCTCGGACCTACGATCTACCTGTATTGGTTTCCAATTGCTCAAATAACTACGGCCCTTTTCATTTTCCCGAGAAGCTAATACCGTTGACAATACTGAATGCACTCGAGGGAAAACCACTAAGAATCTATGGTGACGGCCAGAACGTTCGAGACTGGCTGTATGTTGACGACCACGCGCGCGCGCTCGATTTGATTGCTGCCCACGGCAAGGCAGGAGAAACGTACAATGTTGGGGGGCGTAATGAGCGACGAAATATCGATGTCGTACACCGCATATGTGACATTCTCGATAAACTGGTCTTCGCCGGTCGACCCCGCCGAGAGCTGATTGAGTTTGTCGCGGACCGACCGGGGCATGATTTTCGATACGCTATAGATGCCACCAAATTGGAGACGGAACTGGGTTGGAAGGCTTTGGAAACATTTGAAAGCGGTCTTGAGAAGACAATACGTTGGTACCTGTCCAATGAATGGTGGTGGGCGTCCGTACGGGGGAATTTCGACGGCGCTCACCTTGGAGTACCTACAACTGGTCAAAGAGTATGAGGCCGCCACTACGATTCGTTGTGACGGGGGTGACAGGACAAGTTGTTCAAGCGCTCATTGAGAAAGGTCGCGAATATAGCGACGTGGAAGTGATCCCACTCGGCCGGCCGTATCTCAACTTAGAGAACACGGATAGCATAGCTGGTATCATAAGAGCCGCCTCTCCCGACATAATCGTTTCCGCAGCAGCCTACACCGATGTAGATCGTGCCGAGGGCGACGCAGCAGCGGCTTTCGCGATCAATTCGCGAGCACCCGAAGCGCTGGCGCGGGTCGCTCGAGCAATCGATATCCCAATCATCCATCTTTCTACTGACTACGTGTTCGACGGCTGCAAGAGAAGTCCGCACGTGGAAACAGACGAGACAAACCCGTTGGGAATCTACGGCCAAAGTAAGTTGGACGGCGAGCGCTTGGTGGTCATCAATTGCGACAATCATGCAATCTTGAGAACCGCTTGGATCTACAGCCCATTCGGTAAAAATTTCGTACAAACGATGCTTCATTACGCAGCTCGTCGGGACGAACTGGCCATCGTAGCGGACCAGTTTGGGAACCCGACATCCGCGCTGAATCTCGCTACTGCTATTATCTGCGTCGGACGAAAGCTACTCGCTTCGGACTGTGGCGGACTGCGCGGGACTTTCCATCTGACAGGAGCCGGGGAAGCGAGTTGGGCTGAATTCGCAGAGGAAATTTTCAAGATATCTAAAATTATGGGCGGGCCATTCGCCTCGGTTAGGCGCATTTCGGCAGCTGACTACCCGACAATTGCACGACGGCCTCAAAACTCTCGTCTGAGCTGTCAGCGTATCCAGGAGCGCTATGGGATCAGTTTGCCACATTGGACAGTTTCCACGGAGGAGACTGTACGCCGTTTAGTTCAAAAGCAGGTAAAAGAGAGATAGCTGAATGAAAGGCATCATTCTCGCCGGGGGAAGCGGAACCCGCCTACATCCGATGACGTTGTCAGGCTCGAAGCAACTGCTTCCGGTGTACGATAAACCGATGATCTACTACCCATTGGCAACGCTGATGCTGGCCGGGATACGAGATATATTGATCATCACTACACCGATGGACCTGAAAAACTTCCAGTTTCTGCTTGGCGATGGCTCGAAATGGGGAATTAATCTTTCTTACGCAGAGCAACCCTCACCCGATGGCCTCGCCCAAGCCTATGTCATAGGGGCGGATTTCGTTGCTGGGCACCGCTCATGCCTTATCCTCGGAGACAATATCTTCTACGGACATGGAATCACAGAACTCTTCAAGAGCGCAATGAAGCACGAAGCCGGTGCAACGATCTTTGCCTATCATGTCAGCAATCCCAATCGTTACGGGGTCATTGAGTTTGACAACGACATGAGAGCGGTTTCGATCGAGGAGAAACCTGAAACGCCCCGTTCGAATTGGGCGGTTACGGGCCTCTATCTCTATGACGAACATGTTTCAGATATTGCTGCAAATCTGAGGCCCTCTGCACGAGGGGAACTTGAGATCACAGATATCAACCGAACCTACCTCGAAAGAGGGAAACTGCACGTCGAGAGGATGGGCCGCGGATATGCATGGCTCGACACGGGAACCCCTGACAGCCTGTTGGAGGCATCGGAATTCGTCGCAACCCTGGAGCGGCGACAAGGCTTTAAGGTAGCGTGTCCAGAAGAGATAGCCTATCGGCTCGGATTTATTGACGCCCGCCAGCTCGAGATACTGGCAAAGCAATTATCCAAGAGCGCCTATGGAAATTACCTTAGTAGTCTGCTGGGGATATAGTGTGCACAAATATATCAGATGCCCCTTTGATGGCGCGTTGATTGTGCGCATAGATCCGCAGAGACTATCTAATGTAAAATAGACTCAGAACAAACGCCCAAGGGGTCATCACACCATACCGACGATCATTCGACTGTCACCGATTTTGCGAGGTTGCGGGGCTGGTCGACGTCGGTGCCCATGAATACCGCCGTATGGTAGGCAAGCAACTGGATCGGCAGCGAGAAGATCATCGGCGCGATGATCTCGTCGACATTCGGCAGCACGATCGTTGCCATCGTTTCGAGCTTCGAGGCGGCAGCCCCCTTCTCATCGGTGATCAGGATGATCCGACCGCCGCGCGCGGCCACTTCCTGCATGTTGGAAACCGTCTTCTCATAGAAGCGGTCATGCGGCGCAATGACGATGACCGGCATGTTTTCGTCGATCAGCGCGATCGGTCCGTGCTTCAG
>NZ_JBQENZ010000043.1:0-35929 GCF_052044935.1 Ensifer sp. 22460 | reverse complement strand
GGTTCTTCCTCAATTTCTGTGGTTAACAGAGTGTTAGCGCCTCGACTGCTATCTGCGGGGATGCGAGCGCAATTGAAATGGTCACCCGGCCCAGGGGTCAAGGTTCTGGGTATTACCGTTCAAGATGAAGAAAACTGGGTTGTTTCTGCCGCTGCGAAACCTGTCGGTATCTGCCCGGATTGTGGAACGCAAAGCCGGCATCGCCACGGCTGGCACAACCGCCGCCTCCAGGACTTGCCTGTTCAAGGTCAAGTTGTGAAAATCGAGCTCGCACTGAACCGGTGGCAGTGCAGACACCGGAAATGCGGGCGACGAACCTTCACCGACAGGTTGCCTGAGATTGCTTCACCCTACATGCGACGAACTGAACGGATGGCTGAGATTGTGGGCTTGATTGGCCACAGGATGGGCGGTCGCCCAGGTGAGCACTTGCTGCATCGGCTTGGCATGCCGGTCAGCGACGACACGATCTTGCGGCAATTGAAGCGCGATAATCCGGCGTCCACGCAAAAAGACACTATTCGGGTTGTGGGCATCGATGATTGGAGCTGGCGGCATTCCTCGCGGTACGGGACGATCATGGTCGATCTTGAGCGTCATTCGGTCGTCGATGTTTTGGAGGACCGCAGCGTCGAGAGCGCAAAATCTTGGTTGCAAGAACGTCCGACGATCGAGGTCGTGAGCCGAGATCGCTGTGGTTTGTATGCTCAGGCAGCCCGAGAGGGCGCCCCGCAGGCCCTCCAGGTGGCTGACCGTTTTCATCTGGTCCAAAATCTCAGGGAGGCGATCAAGGAACAGATGAGCGTGTACGGTCACGCCAATGTTAGACCCATTCTCTCTGAAGATGCTATCGCCAGCGCCAGGTCACAGCAGCGCCGTGCCCGCTTGGCGCACAGGCAATCTCGTCAGGAAATATTCGACACGTTTCAAGCTTTGCGGCAGCAGGGCCTCACCTACAGCGAGATTGCAAGGCGGACCGGATACGAGCGCCGCAGCATCGCGAATTGGCTTACTTCCAATGCGCCTCGAGACAGAAACCGAGCGACATTGAATCCGACATCGCCACTGTATTTTGAAACATTTCTGGCTGAATGCTGGAGGAATGGAAACCGCATTGGGCGCCATCTGTTTTACGACATCAAGAACCGCGGCTACACGGGCAGCCGCTCCAATCTGGAGCGCCTGTTGAAGGTGTGGCGTGAGGTCGAAAACATTCAACCCGACGAGCCGCTTCCGGAGACGGATGTTTCAGAACCCGTCCGCGATCCTGACACGGGCCATATGATCTCGTCTGTGGTGGCAGCCGCTTTGTGCATAAAGCCGCGCGGCTTGCTGACAGATCGCCAGGCCAGAAACGTCGATGCATTGAAGCAGGGCTCTCGAGCGTTCGCCATAATGCGTGGCTTGGCCATGCGCTTCAACGGCATCTTGCGCAGCAGGAGCCCGGACGCGCTGGATGAATGGATCGACGATGCCATCGACACCGAGCTCACGGCAATCATGCGTTTCGCCAGCGTTTTGCGCCGGGATATTGATGCCGTCAAAAATGCAATCGAACTCCCGTGGAGCAACGGTCAAGCCGAAGGGCAGATCAACCGCCTCAAGATGCTGAAGCGAGCAATGTACGGTCGCGCCGGCCCACAACTGATGAGGGCGAGAATGCTGCCACTGAATCACAGAAATTGAGGATGAACCTTTAAAGATGAGAATCCGAGCGACCGGAATTCTCAAATTAACTGCAGCTGCGAAGACGCCATCGATCGGCATGTATGGGCCATTATCTCGTCGATAGCGCTGCTTGAATCGTGCCACAGCACGCTCGTGCAGCTCTGGGCCAACAAGATTGCATAATGTATCGTTGGGAACTGGCGGCGCGAGGCGCGCTTTTGGTCAGTCAGAAAGGGCTGCGTGGCGAATGGAGGCGCGGCTCGGCTGCCTCACCATCACCCGCGTCACTGATCTCTCCCCGATGCGCTTAGGACAATCGCTTCCATGGTGGCTGCAAGCAGCATGCGTGCACCTTTTACGGAGTGCTCAGGCTCGACATATTCGGCCTCGTTGTGGCTAAGCCCATCGCGGCAAGGCACGAAGATCATGGTCGCGGGCGCGACGCGATTGACGAACAGGGCATCGTGGAAGGCGCCGGAGAGCATGCGCTTGGGTTTCAAGCCGAGAGAAGCGGCAGCCCGGTCGAGGCAGGCCAGCAGGTCTTCCGAAAAGACAGCCGGCGGCATGTCGAAGATCTGTCTCAATTCGCTCCCGCAGCCGGCGTCAGCCGCCGCCGCGTCACAGGCCTGGCGGATGCGATCTTCCAAGGCGTTGATGACTGCTGTCTCCGGGTGGCGCAGATCGACGGTGAAGGTCACCGAACCCGGGATGGCGTTCACCGAACCCGGCTCGACCGCAAACCGGCCGACGGTGAAGCGCGCGCGGGGATCGTTCGGCATCACGCTGTTGTAGAGCGGTTCGAGCGCGGCGATGGCCGCTTTCATGGGGTCGCGACGGAACTCGAGCGCCGTCGTGCCGGCATGCGCCGCCTGGCCCGTGATCGTCACCTCCAGCCACCGGGTCCCCTGGATACCATGGACAATGCCGATCGGCGTGTTTTCCCGTTCGAGGGTCGGTCCCTGCTCGATATGAAGCTCGATGTAGCCGGATATCTGCAAGCCAAGCGGGCGCATGGCCGCTTCCGGAAGAGCGTCGAGCGTTGCCTTCAGCTCATCGACGAACAATGCGCCGTCGCGACCGCGAAGACCGGACCAGGCATCCGGGATCGCACCGGCGGCGAAGGCCATGGATCCCATGGTCCCCGGAGCAAAACGGCTTCCCTCCTCGTTGGTCCAGGCGACGACCTCGATCGGCAGATCGGTCTCGATGCCGGCGTCCTCGATGCTCTCCAGGACTTCGAAGGCGGTAAGGGTGCCGAGCGCTCCGTCGAAGCGCCCGCCGGTTGGCTGGCTGTCGAGATGACTGCCGATCACAAAAGGGGGCATTTCGGGAAAGCGGCCTTCCCGTCGGATGAACAGGTTTGCCATCGGGTCCTGGAAGGCCCGAAAACCCCGCGCGAGCGCGAGCTCGGCCAGGAGCCGCCGTGAAGCGCGATCCTCGGGCGACAGGGCCTGGCGGTTGACGCCACCGGCGGGCGTTGCCCCGATCCTTGCAAAATCGTCGAGGCGCTGCAGCAGACGCTTGCTGTCAATCGCGATGGGAGTGGTCATGGTCGGCTCCAGACAGGTCGTCCCGATCAGCCGTAGGCTGCGTCGTGGAAGGCGATTTCGAGTTGTTGCGTACGCCCGAAAATGGCGCTGAGGCGGCGGCGCTCGGAAGCGTCGAGCGCGATGCCCGCTTCGTCGAGCTGCTGCTTGAGCCATTTCGCCTGGGCTGCGAAATCGTCGTCCGCGTGCATTTCCACCCATTCCTTCAGATGCGGATCGACAAAGGCTACGTGAACGGCCCTTTTCGACCAGGTCCAGTACATCCATTCGGCGGCGAACATGGCGGCGACCGTATCGAGGAATCCGCCGTTGCTTGCGATGTCCAGCATGCCGCATCGGAAGGCTTCGACCTCGGGACGATTGACATCGTAGGCGCTGGCATCGATGCCGCGTTCGGCAAAAATTCTCTCGAAATAGACGATCTGCTGGTTGGCGAGCGCATCGAGAACGACGATCAGCCAGCGCTTCTGCTCGATTGTCCTGGCCTTCGCCGTCGCAAAGGCAAAGATCGAAATCGCGGTTTCGACAAAAGCGCTCTCATAGACGAGATAGCGCTCGAAAACCTGGTTGGACAGGCGCTCGAGAACGATATCCTCGACGAAGCGATGGTTCACCATCGCTTCGAAGACGGCAGCGTTTTCCCGCAGGATCTGATCCGACAGCGTTTCAGTCGGCATCGTCACGCCTCCAGGGCGGGCGCTGCGGCAGCGCGGAAGGCCTTGACCCGCTCGATATCGACCGGGTTCCACCAAACCCCGCCTTCCTTCAGCGATGACGCAACGATCACGCCGTTCGTCCGCTTGAGGATTTCGACGATGTTGTCCTTAGTCACGCCGGAGCCGACTAGAAGCGGCAGGTGGGTGGCCGAGCCGACCTCCTCGATCTCCTCGATGGTTGCCGTGTTGCCGGTACGCTGGCCGGTGGCGATGACGCCATCGGCATCGAAGAAGGCGAGGTCACGCGTCAGTTCCTGGATCGAGCGGTCGGCGACGATCGCGTGGGCGCCATGCTTCACGTGACTGTCGGCGAAGACCTTGATGTGCTCGGCGCGCAGCAGCGAACGGTAGCGCATTGCTTCGGCGGCCCGGCCCTCCATGAAGCCTTCATTGGCGACATAGGCATTGGCCCACTGGTTGACGCGAATGAATTTGGCGCCACCGGCCATGGCGATGGCAAAGGCCGGGATCGGCGCATTGGCAAGCACATTGATGCCAAGCGGCACGCCCGTCGCACGCGCGATCCGGTCGGTGACCACGGACATGAAGGCCGCCGTCTCATGGCCGATATCCTCCGGCTTGGAGAAGGGCACGTCGCCATGGTTTTCAATCATCAGGCCATGCAGGCCACCCTCGACTAGCGCCTCTGCGTCGCGCATGCAGGCATCGTAGATGGTCGACATATCAGCGCCACGATAGCGCGGCGCTCCGGGGAAGGGGGGGCAATGGATCATGCCGATCAGAACCTTGTCAGTCCCGAATATTTCCCTTATGGCGCTTGAGGACTTGTCAGAAATTTCCTGCATTTCTCTCCCTTTCGAAGGTATGTTCATGCACGCTTACGTAATCGGTAATGTGACGGTGGACGAGACCATCGCCGTGTCGGAAATGCCGGCCGCGGGCGCCTCGATCCATGGCAGCCAGCGTTCGCGCGACCTCGGTGGCAAGGGCGCGAACCAGGCGGTCGTCATGGCCCGCACCGGGCTGCCGACGAGCCTCATCGCAGCCTTCGGCGACGGTTTTCGCGCCGACATGATCCGCCAGCATCTGGCAGACGAACCGGTGGTGAGCCAGCTTGTGCCGGTCCCCGGCAAATCCACCGACTTCTCGATCGTGCTGACCACGCCGGATGGCGAAAACGTCAACATCACGACCACCGACTCCGCCCGGAACCTCGCTCTTGTCGACGCTATCGCGCCTCTGGCCGACGCTGCTCCAGGAGACATTGCGGTGCTCCAGGGAAACCTCTCGGACGAAACGACGCGAGGCGTCCTTGAAGCTGCGCGCGCCCGCCGAATGATCACCGCCTTCAATCCGTCTCCCCTGCGTCCCTATTTCAGCACCCTGTGGCCCTTGATCGATGTCGCTTTCCTCAACCAGGGCGAGGCGCAGGCATTGACCGGGACCAGCGGTGAAGAGGCTGCCCGCAAGTTGCTTGCGGCCGGCGTTCGAGAAGTCGTTCTGACTTTCGGCGGCGACGGAGCCATGCTTGTCACAGCCGAGAGCTGTGTTCGGATTGCCGCCGTCGAATGCGAGGTCGTCGACACGACGGGCGCCGGCGACACGTTCATGGCCGTGGCGCTCGCATCGGCGGCTCTTCGCGGCAACCGTCTCGACCGCACCGCAATCGAACACGCGACACGGGCCGCCGCCATCACCGTCAGTCGTCCCGGTACCCGCTCGGCGTTTCCGTCGATCGGGCAACTGAACGCGATCCTCGCCGCGCGCTGAGCTTCTGCCCAGCGCGCAACGTCGGCTGCTCAGCGCGCCGTCTCCGTCATCCAGCCAAGGATGTTCTTCCAGAGCCGGCCGTAGCCTTCCCATTCGCAGAATGCCGGCGACAGCCAGTGCGGGCCGATATCGGACGTCCAGGCGGCGGTGCGGCCCTTGCCGAAGCTGCCGAGAACGAGCAGCGGGTGTCCGCCCTGGTCTGCCGGAAGGCGGGCGATGACCTCGGAGCCCGGGCGCACCTCCACTTCGTTGACACCGAGAAGCAGCGGCCAGTTGCCGGAAAGACCCGCCATGGTCGGATGATCCGGCTTGACGACGTCGGCGACCGCACCCTCAGGGATTTCGACACGGTCGTCATAGGGAAGGCATGTGACCGGAAGCGTGTCTTCAACGGCTGTGCGGCGCCAGCGCGCCTTGCCGTCGATGCCCTGGAAGGAGAAGTAGCCGCCGACCATCAGCAGCGCGCCGCCCTTTTCTACCCAGGCCTTGATCAGCTTCAGCCGGTTCGGAACGGTGCGCGAGTGCAGCCACACTGCCGGCGGCAACAACAGCGAGTTGGCGCCGATATCCGAAAGAATGATCGCATCATATTGGTCGAGGCCCGCCATTTCATAGGGGAACTGGTCCACGGCGTCGTGCGCGGTCATGTAGGTCAGCTCGAATTCGCTGTCTTTCAGCACCTTGACGAGCGGCTCCGCGCCCAGATGGAAGGTGACGCTGCCGAACTGGTCGAAACCCTTGTAGTGGGTGGCGGAGCTTACCCAGCTCTCGCCGACGAGAAGTACTTTCTTTGTCATGGTCTATCCGTATGTCTTGAATTGCGTTGAGAGCCGGATGTCAGGCCCCGGTTTGGAACACCGAGCGGGGATTGTCCCGCATCATTCTGTCGAGCGCGCCGTCGTCCAGCCCGTGTCGTTTGAGACGCGGCAGGAAGTGGCGGAGCACATAGGCATAGCCATTGCCTCCGTAGTGGCTGAGCATCATCTTCAGGAACACGTCGTGCGAAAGCAGGAGGCGGTCCATATGACCGGCCTCCACCAGCCTTACGATCGCCCGCGCGGCCTCTTCGTCGCTCGGGCATTGCACCTGTTGATCGGCATAGAAGAAGTCCATGCCGATCATGTCGTACTCGATGAAGGCCCCGCGTTCGGCGAGTTCGCTCTGGTAGGCGTGGTCGTCGTGCGACGGGTTCATGTGGCAGAGTACGGTGTGGCGGAGATCTGCCCCTTCCTCGGCGACGACGTCGAGGACCCGGTGGCCGAGCCGGAACCAGCCAGGCAGGTGCACCATCAGCGGCAGGCCGGTGCGAACCTGCGCCCGAGCGGCTCCGCGCAACGACTTTTCTTCCGCCGGAGTGAAATCGGCGGATACGCCGATCTCGCCGATCAGCCCGATTTTCACGCCCGTGCCGTCGACACCGTCGATTGCCTCGCGGACGATCCTGTCGGCGATCTGGTCGATACTCATGTCGGCGACCTCGGCCGGATGCGAGGAGGCAAGATAGTATCCGGCCCCCATGACGATGTTGAGGCCGGTCGCCTTGGAGATCCGCTGCAAGGCGACCGGGTTTCGGCCAATGCCATTGCAGGTGGGTTCCACGACCGTGCGGCCCCCTTCGGTAGCGAAAGCCCGCAATTCGGCGATCGCCAAGGGTTCGTCGTCGAGCGTGATGTTGTGCTTGTTGACGAAGGGATCCTGGCGAAGCTCGCCGAGAATCTCCATGCAGACGAAGCCTTCGGCGAGATACTGACGCTCCTTGGTTTTCGGCGCGTGCCACCAGCAGCGGCAATCGTTGAGGATATGCTCGTGCATCAGCGTAACGCCGAGTTCGCTCGCATCGATCGCGCCGGTCACCGTCATCACCTTGCCGGACTGCACGTGTCCTTCTGACAGTTCCTTGCTCATTACGGTCATCTCTTCTTGCCGCCGAAGCGAAAGTTGGCGGTGAAGATCCGCGTGTTGAGCCAGATCGCGACGAGAATGATCGCGCCGGTAACGATCTGCGTGAAGAACGGCGAGATGTGCATGAGGATCAGGCCGTTGCCGATGACCGCGATCGTCATGGTGCCGAGGACGGTCCCGAGGATCGTGCCGCGGCCACCCATCAGCGACGTTCCGCCCAGCACCACCGCGGCGATGACCTGCAGTTCGAAGCCGACGGCCGCATTCGACGAGCCGGAGCCGAGGCGCGCTGCGATCAGCAGACCGGCAAGGGCGCAGGCAACCCCGGCGATCATATAGACCGAGGCGATCACCCATTTTGCCGGCATGCCGACGCGGCGAGCCGCCTCCATGTTGGACCCGACGGCGACGACCTGGCGGCCGTATTTGGTCGAGGATATGACGACATAGCCGGCGACCGCGACCGCAACCGCGATCAGGGCAGGCATCGGAATGCCCAGAAATTCGCCTCGGCCGAGCATGAAGAAGCCCGGGGCATCCTTGATCGGGATCGAGTAGCCCTGCGTCAGATAGAGCGCCAATCCGCGCAGGATCGACAGGCCGGCAAGTGTGACAATGAAGGCCGGAATACCCTGATAGGCGGTGAACCATCCCTGCACGAAGCCGAGAAAGGCGCCGAAGAAGAGCATCGCGACGACGACGAGAGGCCAGGGATAGCCCATCGCCAAGACGATCGCCGCGACGGCATTGACCAGGGCGACCTGCGAACCGACAGAAAGGTCGATGCCGCCGGTGATGATCACCAGTGTCATGGCGACCGCGACGATGAGGATCGGCGCTGCCTGGCGGATAACGTTCAGAATATTACCGAGCGTCATGAAGGTGTCGGTTGTGGCCGCGAAGAAGACCACGCAGGCCAGGAAAAAGAAGGCGATCGACAGGACCTGGGCATTCTCCGAAAGGAAGTCTGCCGCCGGTGAGCCCTTTGCGCGTTCGGTGTAGGCCGTCATTGCTTGGCTCCTTCCCCGACGATCAGCTTGACGAGGTCTTCCAGGTTGGTCTTGCCGATTTCGCGCTCGGCCACCTTGGTGCCTTCGTACATGACGGCAATGCGGTCGCAGACGCGGAACAGGTCCTGGAGGCGATGGGTGATCAGGATGACGGACACGCCCTTCGCCTTGACGCGGTTGATGAGCGCGAGCACCGCTTCGACCTCCGCAACGGCAAGCGCCGAGGTGGGCTCATCCATGATCAGAACCTTCGGATTGAACGAAGCGGCACGCGCAATCGCGATCGCCTGGCGCTGTCCGCCCGAGAGTTGAGCGACCTTGCCGGTCAGCCGCGGAATGCGGATTTCCAGAGCGTCGAGCATCTTGCGGGCTTCTGCGAGCATGGTCTTCGTGTCGAGAAATGGCCCTTTGCTGATTTCCCGACCGAGAAAGAGATTGCCGACCACATCGATGTGGTCGCAAAGGCTCAAATCCTGAAAGACCATTTCAATATTGCGGTTGCGGGCATCAGCAGGCCCCGAAAACCGAACCTCCTCGCCTTCCAGAGTAATGGTCCCGCCATCGGGGATGTAGGTTCCCGAGATCACCTTGGTCAGCGTCGATTTGCCGGCGGCATTGTCGCCGACGAGGCCAAGGCATTCGCCGGGATAGATGTCGAGGTCAACGCCACGCAGTGCCTGGTGCGATCCGAACGTCTTGACGATCCCCTTGAGGGACACGCGGGGACTGGCACCGGTGCGGGAGGGCAGAGCCCCCCCGACACCAGCGACAGCGGGAGGATGCTGTCTTTCACTCGTCATCATTTGAAGATCGCCCGATATGGCTCGACGTTGTCCTTGGTGACGATCGTTACCGGCACGGAGATGGTCTTCTCGACGCTACCGCCGTCGGATACCTTCTTCAAGGCGTCGATGGCAGCGGCACCCATGGCGGCCGGATCCTGCTGGATCACGGCGGTGACGTAGCCGGCGTCGATGCCCGCGATCGCCTGGGCCGTCAGGTCCCAACCGAAGACCTTGACGCTATCCTGCTTGCTCTGGCTTTCAACCGCCGCGATGGCACCCATCAGGGCCGGCTCGCCCGTCGCATAGATCGCGGTCAGGTCAGGATTGCCGGTAATCAGGTTCTCTGCGGCGGCGAGCGCGTTGTCCTGCACGTTCTGTCCATCAACGACGCCGGCCGATCTGATGCCGTCGACACCCTTGATCGTCTTTTCAAACCCCTCCTGGCGAACGTTCTGAATGAAGGAGTTGAGCGCGCCGACGACACCAACTTTGGCTTTGCCGTCGGCATTGGCCTTGATGTAGTCGAGGAAGAACTTGCCCATGTCGGCGCCCGCCTTGGCATTGTCGACGCCGATCTGCGCCTTTTGCGGGCCATCCGGAAGGATCGCGTCGATGGCAACGACGGGGATCCCGGCTTCGGCCGCCTGATTGACGGCCGGCATGATGCCATTGACGTCGATAGCGACGACCGCGATGCCGTCAACCTTCTGCTGGATATAGGTCTCGATCGCGCTGTTCTGTGCGGCCGGATCGTTGTTGGCATTGAAGATGACGAGCTTCGCGCCGGCAGCATCGGCTGCCTTCTGCGCACCTTCGTTCATCTGATTGAAGAAAAGCGCCTGCTGGTTGATTTGCACGAGTGCAAAGGTCTTTTCGGCGGCCAGGGCCGGCGAGAGAGCCGCGCCGAGGGTCGTCAGTGCCGTGAGCCCAAGCGTGGCGACAAAAGTCCTGCGTTTCAAAGTCCAGTTCATGTTCTCATCCTCTGTTGGTTCTCCATTGCGTGATTTATCGCTTCGCAGGCGGAGCAACGGATTTCCGCACGACGATTTCGACTGGCAGCAGCTCTTCGACGGGAGCTTGCTTGCCCTGCCAGTTTGTTTCGAGAAGAAGGGAAACGGCGCGCTCGCCGATCGCGCGGACCGGCTGGCGAATGGCGGTCATAGGCGGACCAAAAAGGTGGAGCGGGCCGACATCGTCGAAGCCGATGACCGAGACATCGTCCGGGATCGACACCCCCTGGTCATGGAAGACCTCGATCATCCCGATGGCGATCTCGTCCGAACTGGCGAAGATCGCCGTTGCCGGGCGACCTTCCTCGATGAAGCGCTTTGCCGCCTGCCGTCCGAAAGCCACGGTGTAGTCGCCGGCGTATTTTGAAAGCCGGAAATCCTCGCCAAACGCGCCGCACAGCGCCCGTACAAGGCCGTTGAGGCGCCGACGCGAACTGATCATCGCTTCCGGGCCGCCGACGAACAGCACATCCCTGTGCCCGAATTCGGCCAGATGCCGGCCTGCCAGATAGCCGCCCAGCTCGTTATCGCAGAACAGCTTCGGCGCCTGCGCACCCGGAACGTCTTCGTCGGCGATTATCACTTTGCCGGTTCTGTTTATCAGCGTGGCGAGTTGACCGTCATCCGGGTGGTTGGTGACGAAGATCAGGCCATCGACGTGATTGCGCTCGATCAGCTGGAGATAGGCGACCTCGCGACCGGCCCGGTTCAGTGTCGCGTAAAGGGAGACGGCAAGCCCCCGGGTATCCGCTTCTTCTTCGACCGCCGCCACGAGCGTCGCGAAGAACGGGTTGGCGATATCCGGAACGACAAGGCCGATCGTATCGGAACGACCGCGGCTGAGCCGGCGGGCATGCGGATTGGGCTGGTAATTGAGGTCGCGGATCGCATCCGAGATCCGCTTCTTTGTTTCGAAGGGCAGGTCGAGCGATCCGTTCAGCAGCCGCGACACCGTCGTCACTGAAACGCCGGCCGCCCGGGCTACATCCTTGAGGCTTGTGACGCGTTGTGTGGTCACCTTGGCTCCATCCCTTGCCGTTGTAAACCGATTTACTAAAGCGCTTTACAATAAGATTTCGACTTTCGTGTTCTGTCAAGATAATTTCTACTCCGGCGAGATATGTCCTGGCACGGTGTCGTTGTGAACGATCCCAGACAAAGGATGCGAGCGGACCGCCTGTTATGGAAGCAGCTCGGCCCTACCGACCATCGATCGTCTGATGCATTGGCGGCCTGCGCGTCCGCATCCTTTGTTCGAGGCCCGCTGGAGCGTCGCTCCTGTTTCCAAAGCTGGCGCTGAGCGCCGTGTTCCCGTTCTCTATCCCCGGAAATACCCTAGCGGCACATCTACGGTCCTTTCACCTGCATAGGGCCATCAACCGGGGCGTATGGTCAGCGTCCGCATTCGACCAAACCTAACTCCTCAGCATTGCCCATCCTGAACTCATCCATGATTTCGCGATCTGAATTGCGGAGATGACAGTCAGGCGGCGAATTTCATGCAAACGCGCGGCGAACNGTATCGTTCGCCGCAATCCTTGGTGACTATCAAGCGGCCCTTGGGCCGTTGCCGCGGTTCTCTTGAGGCGCCGTCACGTGCTCGAGCGTGACTGGCAGGTCGGCTTCAAGGCAAGCAGCGATGAACGCCTCCCGCGCGACGGCGACTGGAGTCGTCCGATGAAGGGCGCCTCGACAGGTCTTGACCGCGCGCTCGTAGCGCTGTCCACGACGAAGTGGCCACTCGTTTTCGAGGAAATCAAGAGCATCGGAGACAGATGAGAAGATGTGGCTCGTGCCGTTCTGGAATCGAACGGTGAGCGGCACGGACCATGGCATTTCCGCAATGAACATTGGTTCCTCCTTCACATACACATGGGGATGAAAAGAAGACAGGAAAAAATATTGGGTGCTCCGATTTCGGCGTCAAGCTGGGACCACGACAGCGGCAAAAAAATCTCTTACCAGGGGCCGAGCACCGGTGCGGGGACTGTCCTCTGAGGAGGCAAGTATCACATCTGTCTTCAACGAGTACGACGCGAACTGCTTCTTTGCGCCACCGGATGGTGTCTAAACCGTCCCGGTCGAGTTGACCCTGGAGCTGGTAATTCCGCGCACTCCCTACATCGCCGCTTACATGGTGACAGCGGACAGGATTCGCATTCTGCGCATCCTGCATGGCGCCCAGATCTGGCCCTTCGAGTTCGGCGCCGAGTGAATACGGCGAGCCATTTCTTTGGCGTTCGGCGGTTCGTACCCCTTCAAGGCGAGAGGTTAGGAAGTTTTTTCGGGCCCAAAGCCACAATCTCGCCTGGAAGATAAGAACGCAAAAAGCCCTTCCTCTTAGACGACAAGAGGAAGGGCCGGGCGTCTGAGCGTTCGACTTCACAGACATTTCATCTGTGGCTGACATACCCAAAATATCAAGGTCTTGACGGAAACATTAGCTAGCGAAGGCTTTTTTGGGCAGGGTTGTTTGCTGGTCCGTCATTGTCGCGATGACGGCGCTGAAAGGCGAGGGCATGCGCGGAGCGCCTTAGAACAAAAGGCGAGGTTGTATGGTGGGCCCGGCAGGACGCGAACCTGCAACCAGTCGGTCATGAGCCGACGGCTCAAACCATTGAGCTACAGGCTTCACCAGGACGTTTCTAAGCACAGAAAAAACCGATGAATCAGTCGCGTAGCGGATGCTTTGAAGAAGATTCTTGAAAATTGACGCACCAGTGCGGTTCATCGATAATCAAAGTGACCAAGGAAGGTTAGATCCCATGACCGCTGCGTTTACCGTGCGTGTAAAAGATGAAACCGCGAGTAAGCTAGATCAGCTCGCTGAGAAGCTGGATCGGTCCCGCTCTTATATGGCTGAAGCGGCCATCGAAGCTTTCGTTGAGCAGCAGGAATGGCAGCTTGCCGAGATTGAGGCCGGGTTGACCGAGGCCGACCGGGGTGAGTTCGCCACCGATGAAGATGTGGCGAAAGCCGTCAGGAAGTACGTCAAGTCTGCCCGCTAATCATGAGCCGGAAGTGTATTCGTTGGACGCTCCGGGCGTTGCGGCGACTTCTTGAAGGCAATCAGCAGCGGTATCAGTGGGAACTCGATACCCGCGAAAACGTCGGATTTTTACACAGACCACGTACTATCATCAGCTTGGAGCGCAGCACCTCCTTTCCGGTCGGCGAAGGCGGGGCTAGAAGCCCTCCTGCGGTGAGCCTTTTAGCCGGTCAAGCGCTCGCGAACGGGCTCGAGGCGAGGGATTTTGAGCCGGCTCTTTCAGGTGGCTAGAACCTGTGGAGCATCCAACCCGCTCCGGTGAGCCGTGCTCAAAGCGAACGGATCAGGCGGAAGATCTCACTCGGAACATCGGTCGTGATCTGGCGCACTTTCGCCCCCACGATCGTACGCAGGATGGGGTCATTGATGTCCCGACCTGGATTGACCGTCCAGGCGTCCGTCTCAATGCCGAGGTCGAGCAGCCGCGCAACGAGGGGAAAGCCCTGGTTTTCTGCGGCAACAATGGCGTCGAACCGGAGGTAGGCAAGACTCACGCCGGTGCTGCGCCGCTCGATGTGGCGCAGCAACCGCTCTGGGTCGCGCAGGTCTCGCTGGCGGGAAACCGCCAGCATCGGATCGTAGCCGAGCCGGGCTCCGGGAATGGCCGCGGCGAGACGGCGTGCATCATCCAGATGATGTGAACCGACGACGATTGCGTCCGCTAGCCCGGCGACGGCCGCTGCGGCATCGGTGACCGCCGAATCCGGAAGCCTGTGTCCTTCGAGCAGCTTGAGATCGAGCTGAAGGTTGGCCGATGGCGCTCTCGGTAGTCTTGGAAGCGGGGCCACGAGGTCGGCGAGCGACACGACCGGCGCATCGGGATCGGGGGCGCCTGCTGCGTCCCGGTGAAAAAGCCCCGCCATCGATGCGATCGGCGTGCGCGGAACGCGGCCGCGGCCGGTCGTCGATGGACCGAGCGTCGCATCGTGGAGAACGGCGAAGCGGCCATCGCCGGTACCGAGTATGTCTACCTCGAGGCTCGCGCCGAGCCGCCAGCCGAGGGCGAGATTCGACCGCTTGAAGGGCGCCTCGGCGAGATGTGTGCGCAGTTTGTGCCACTTGAGCCGGACAGAGCCATATGGACCCTCGACGGCCACCGGCGCGTTCGGCGTCTGGTTGCTCGTCTCAAACGCTGCCACTGGCGCGCCCTTCTCTTCTCCCCACCGAGAAATGGGGCGGCTGTCGCTCGATCGTGTCACGCCGGTGCACGAACATGCGCGCCCCCAATGAGCTTCTGTCGCGCCGTCTCGAACACAAGCGAGTTCTCGGGCAGGAAACCGATCTTTACTTGCTCGCCAGTCGAGTGCCCGGCGGACGAACCCTGTTCAAGCACGCGCACGGCGCCCATGCCGGTTTCGACGACATAGAGGATCTCGCGGCCCATCGGCTCGATCTGCACGATACGGCCGGCGAAGCCGGTATCACCGATTCTGAGGTGCTCCGCCCTCAGCCCGACTGTCAGCGCTCCGGACGCGCCCTCGACCGGAAATCTGGCGCCATTCACGGTGATCGTGCCGGCCTCAGCTTCGCCGGCAACGAGGTTGATGGGCGGCGAGCCGATGAAGCCGGCAACGAACAGGCTCGATGGCCTGAGATAGAGGTCGTCCGGCGTCCCGACCTGCTCGATCCGGCCGGCGCGCATGCAGATGATACGGTCGGCCATTGTCGTCGCCTCGATCTGATCATGCGTGACGAGGACGGTCGTCACGCCGAGTTGCGCGTGCAGCGACTTGATCTCGGTGCGCATCGAAAGGCGAAGCGAAGCGTCTAGATTGGAGAGCGGCTCGTCGAGGAGCAGCAACTGCGGCTCCTTCACGAGGGCGCGTGCAAGGGCGACGCGCTGCTGCTGGCCACCGGAAAGCTCGCTGGGACGACGGTCCAGCAGGTCGGCAACACGGACAAGGTCCGCGGCGGTATTCACCTTCGCGAGAGCTTCGTCGCGTGGCGTTTTCTTGAAGCGCAATGGAAACAGGATGTTGTCGCGCACGCTCATGTGCGGGTAGAGCGCGTAGGATTGAAAGACGATGCCGACATTCCGGTCGCGTGCCTCTACTTCGTTGACGATATGGCCGTCAAAGAGGAGCTCGCCGCCGCTCGGAAGATAGATACCGGCGAGCATGAACAGGCTCGTCGACTTGCCGCAGCCGGAGGGGCCGAGAAGTGCGACGAACTCGCCATCCTCAATGACGAGGTTCATATCGGGGATCACCTCGACGGCGCCGAAGCGCTTCACCACGTTACGGAACTCGATCTTCGCCATCTTCTCAGCCTTTCACGCCGCCGATCGACATCTGCATGAGATACCGCTGCGCGGCCATGTAGAGGATGAGACTCGGGACAAGGTAGAAAACTCCGACCGCAGAGACGACGCCGTAGTCCACTCCCATGACATCATCGCGCACCCAGTACATGTAGAGACTCATTGTCCAATTGCTGTTCCTGATCAGGAACGTGAACACGAAGATGTATTCTTCCCAGCCGCGGATGAAGGTGAACACTGCGATGGCGAGGATGCCGTTCCTGACCTGAGGCAGCACCACGCTCACGAATGCCTGCCGTCGCGACGCGCCGTCGGTCAGCGCGCTCATCTCGATGTCCCATGGGACTGCGTCGAAGAAGCCCTTCATGATGAAAATCGCAAAAGGCAGTTCGAAGGCGACAAGCACAAGTATCACGCCGGAAAGCGTGTCGAGCAGCCCGATCCAGTAGAGCATCAAAAACATGGGCACGATCAGCGTCAGCACCGGGAAAGCATGGAGCACCAGAAGCGAGCGCAGCATTGAGGAGCGGCCGGGGAACTGGAAGCGCGACAGGTAATAGGCTGCCAATGAGGCGACGGTGACGACGATGGCAGTCTGTGCGCCGGCGATCAGGATCGAGTTGCCGAAGGCATGCCAGACGTTGGGAAACTGGACCGCGCCTTTGACTTCGCCGATCCGCGACCTCACCACCGAGGCGAAGTCCGGCTCCCACAGGAAGATGAAATTGCCGAGGTGCAGGTCGGGGCCGACCAGCAGGGCAAAGGCGAAGATAGCGATCGCGGCGACTGCGGTAAGGCCGATCCATAACTGGCGCCGGCTTTGCGCGAGCGCGGCAGTGAGCCAGAAAGCGACGACGGTCGGAACGACCACGGCCATCGAGCGCCACAGAACCGCCGTCTCGGCAACGCCGGCCCTGGCCGAGAAGGCGATCGTGACGAGCCAGAAATAGGGGAGGATGATCGGCAGCGACACGGCGATCAGGAACGCGTAGAGGACGACCGCCTTGGCGCGCCGAACGCCACGCGCCCGCGCTGCCACTGCATCCCAATCGACTGGCGGTTCGGATGCCGCCGTGGACACCTCGGGGATCGCTTGCGCGGCCATCTCAATGCACCTCGATGCGCGGGCGCTGCAGCAGGCGCTCCATATCAAAGAAGCGCCAGCCGACGAGCGCGACGACGACGCCGATGACGATGAGAAAAAGTGCCAGCGCGGCTCCGTAGCCATATTGGCCGCTTTCGAAGGCGCGGCGGTACACGTAAAGTGCATAGACAGTCGTGTCGTAGAACGGACCGCCCTTGGTCAGGAGAAGGATGTATTCGAAGCTGACCAGCAGCGAAAGTGTCTGGTAGATCGTCACAAAGCTGATTGGCCAGCGCAGCGCCGGCAGGGTGATGAAGCGGATCTTTGCGACGGTCCCGGCGCCGTCCACTGCCGCGGCGTGGAACAGGTGCTCCGGGATCCCGCGGATCGCGGCGGTGAAGATGATCATGCCCATCGAAGCGCCGATGAACCCGTTCGAGATGATGATGAGCGCGATCGGCGCCGAGGTCAAAAGGTCAAGCGGCGCGTCGAGCCCGAACGCCTGCATCAGGACCTGGTTTACGAGGCCAGCTTCGGTGGGGCTCACCGCCCAGAGCCAGAGCAGGATGTAGAGGACTGACGGGCTCATCCGCGGCAGCAGCCACACGCCCCGGAAGAAGCTGCCGGATACATTCCTAATCGCCGTGGTGGTGATGGCGAGGATCAGGCCAAAGGTCACGTTGAAGATCGCGAGGGTGCCGAAGACGTAGATGAAGGTCAGCCCAATGACCTGCGACAACCGGCGATCAGTTCGAAGGACCTTCTCGTACTGCTCGGTAGTGAACTCGCTGATGCGGAGCGAGCGGCTGAGGTCGGTAAACGACACTACTATATCGATGATCACGGGGACGCCGAAGAAGAGGACCGTCAGGACGATCGCCGGGCCGAGAAAGATCACGAAGTTCGTGCGCCTGCGCGCCGCCGACCCCGCATGGCCGCGCCGCTCGATCGTGAGTTCATCTGCTATCGTCGTCATCGTTTGGCTCTTACGGCGGACCTCGCAGCCGCCGACCCGGGCGCGCCGGGTCAACGACTCGAGTCCGATCGGACTTATTTGACGATCACGTCCTCGAGGGTGGACGAAGCCTCCTCGATGACGAAATCGGCTGCTTTCTCAGCTGACAACCGCCCCGATTCTATGCCTTGAATTCCGGCATAGATGATGCCGTTGAGTTCGCCGAACTGCGAGTTGTTCGGCAGGAACTTGGTGATCTTGAGCAGGTCGGTTGCCCTGGCGAGCGGCCAGGCCTTGGCATAACGCGGGTCTTCGAGTTGTTCGGGTTTGATGCCGAGATGCGTCGTTGTGACCGCGTGATCGGTGTTGAGGTCGGCCGCCGAAGCGTGGCCAAGCAGGCGGGCGGCGAGTTCAGGCTCCTTCGTGTCGGCAGCGATCGCATAGACGATCGGATGCGTCAGACTGACCGGTGAACCGCCCTTCTGCGGTGCAGGCCCAGCGATCCAGCCCCAATCCGCGAAGAAGGCTTTTTCGTCCTGAGGCAGCCCGTAGGTCGGGAACCCGACGCTGCCGAGATCCCAGATGCCGTACATCCAGAATGCGGCGTTGCCGGTGTAGAATTCCTTGCGCAGCGCATCGAATTCCATCGCCGTGTTATTGGCCGGGATGACCCCTTCCTTCACCCCGCGTTCAAACCAGCCGAAGGCGGCAGCGAGCTTGTCGCGCTCCAGGAGCAGTTTGCCGGTTTCGGGATCGACGAAGCCGCTGCCGTAGGCCTGGAAGACCATGATGTAGTCCGGACCCTTGTTCGGCCGGTGAAGCACACCGTATTGCGCTTTTGTCTTGTCGACGACCTGCTTGGCGATCTCCAGTACCTCGTCCATCGTCAGGTCGCCCGACAACGCACGCTCCGGCATGGCGTCGACAAAGGCAGAGTCGTAGCCGGCCTCGCGCAGGAGCTTCTTGTTGTAGAAGAACATTCTCGCCTCGGCGTCCTGCGGAATTGCGTAGGTGCCGTCGGGACACTTCGCTGATGACCAGAGCGACGGAAAGATCGTGCCGAAGTGTTGAGGGTATTTGGAGATATAGTCGTCGAGCTTGAGAACGAAGCCATCTTCCTGGAAAGCGCAGATCCATTCGTGTGCGGCGATGAATATATCGGGGCCTTCACCGATGCCGAATACCTTGAGAAGCTGCAGTGCGTCGTCGTCGAAGCCCTTGGCGGGGCTCTCGCGCACAGCAACCTCAACGCGCTTGGGGGAGCCTTCGGCCTCGAGTTCCTTGTTCAGCCGCTCGGCAGCCTTGACCACATTGCCAGGGCGCAGCGGCCCCGAAGGATCCTGACGCGACCAGAGCTCGAGCTTCACAGTTTCTTGCGCGAAGAGTGGCGTCGCGGAAAGGAACGCCGCACTGCCGCCCGCTAATGCCGCGCAGAGAAGCGCAGCAGTTCCGATTTTCCAGTGATTCATCCTGATTTCCTCCCGTTCCGCGGCACGCTTTTCATCGTGTCGTCATTGTTGTTGCAATGCTGTGCAACCCGATTATGAATGCGCTTCGGAGAATGTCCAGCGGGGTCAAAGCAAGTGTCGGATACCAGAGACAGCAACCAGGGCCGCTTCGTGAGCGCCCAGGCAGTCGCCGAGCTTGCGGGTGTGTCCCGATCGGCGGTCTCGCGGGCATTCACCCCTGGCGCAAGCATCGCACCTGCAACGCGGGCGCGGGTGCGAGAGGCAGCTGCGGCGCTCGGATACCAGGTCAACGATCTCGCCCGCGGGCTTCTCGCCAATCGGAGCCGGCTGGTGGGACTCGTGACCTCCGACGCCGATACACCGTTCCGGGCCCAGATGATTTCGGCCCTCTCCTACGCCTTGATCGAGCGCTCCAACGTGCCGGCGATCATCAACATCGGGCCAACATCGGAGGATGTTGCGAATGCCAGCCGGCAGTTGCTGCGCTATCGGGCGGAGGCGACCATCTTCCTCTCTGGCTCGCCGCCGGCAAGTCTTGTCGAGCTCACGCGACGAAACGGACAGCCGCTGATATTGGTGAACAGGGCCGAGACTGGCCTCGACAGCGTCCATTGCGATGACAGGGACGGCGCGCAGCAGGCCTTTGAGGCCCTGCGCATGGCTGGAGCCTCCCGTTTCGCCGTGATCAACAGGGCGAATCCGAGCCCGAGCCTCTCCGCCCGCGAGCACGCCTTTGTTGAATTTGCCGCCGCTTCCAGATTCGAGACGAAGATCGTTCGGGTCGGCCGCGCCGACTATGGTGGCGGAAAAGAGGCGGCGCGACAGCTGCTGGCGAGCGGACCGGCGCCCGACGCGATTTTCTGCGTTAATGATCTCATGGCGTTCGGAACACTCGATCACATTCGCGGCGCGGGCCTGCGTGTACCCGACGACGTTTCCGTTATCGGCTTCGACGATGTGCCAGTCGCCGCGTGGTCCTCCTACCGTCTGACCACCCTGCGGCAAGATCCCCGGCGGATTGCCCGGGAGGTCGTATCAATTCTCGACCGGCGCCTCGCCGATCCCGATTTGCCGCCGATTTCCGTCTACTTCTCGGTCGAACTCGTCGTTCGCGAAACAGTCAGAGCGCGCTTGTAGAGAAGTCGCGCTGTTACCATGGAGGAGCATATCGAATGGCCTTCAGCTTCCTTGCCCGCAACGCGGGACGTACTCATGTCTGCGGCCACCGCGGCTACAGCCTTCATTATCCGGAGAACACACTGCCAGCATTCGAAGCAGCAAAGGCTGCAGGGGCGACCACGGTCGAGATCGACGTCGTGCTGACCGCAGACGGTGAGCCGATCATTCTGCACGACCTGACCGTCGACAGGACGACAGATGGACACGGCTTTGCGGCAGACCTCCGCCTCGAGCAGATCCGCAAATTGGATGCGGGGGTTCGGTTTCATCCCGCTTTCGCCGGAACGAAGATACCGACCTTGGCGGAGGCGCTCGATTGGGCGAAGGCGGACGACATGGGGCTTGTGCTCGAGATCAAGGAGGCAGAGCGGCCGGACATCGCTGTTGATTGCGTGGCAGCCTTGCTGAGATCGACGGGAACTGTCGACCGGGTCATTGTCATCAGCTTCGACCATGTGGTGCTGAAGCGCGCGGTCGAGCGCCATCCGGGCCTGCGGACCGAAGCCATTACGCATGCTCGCCACGCCGACCTAGTCGGGGTGTTGAAGGCGTGCAGCGCGAGTTCGGTCTCGATCGAGCTCGACATGTTCCGCCCCGACGGTGCGAAGGCGCTGCATGCAGAAGGCTTCAGCAACCGCGTACACGTGCCTCGCCCAGATGTTCTCGCCGAGTATTGGCGCGGCGGACGCGATCGGTTGCCGGAGCTCATGCAATGGATCGCCGACGGGCTCATCGACACGATCTCGGGTGATGACGTGCCCTTCATCGCCATGCTCGTCAGCCGCGCCGGTCGCTCCGGCTCAGCCTCCCCGAGGTGAGACGACACAGCAGCTCTCGGCGATGGTCGAAGGCGTGCATGGGATATAGTGAGCGAGGCGGACCACAGATTAGAAGTCTCGTGGGGGCGGGCAGGCTGGTGTTCGGAACTGGGTACAATCCAGTTGCGGCCGCGCTCTTTTCGGCGAAAATAGGTGCCGGTGCCCTTCTGAACGGCCAGCCGATGAATGCGGGGACCGTTCGAAACGCTCACACAAGAAGCTGCATGGGCAGCTCTGAATGAGGGCCGAGAGTCGATGAAGGCCGTCTTCGTACTGTTTGATTCGCTCAACCGACACGTGCTCGCCCCGTACGGCGGAAAGCGGGTGCCGACGCCCAATTTCACCCGCTTGGCCGAGCGCACCGCGATGTTCGACCGCCATTATGTCGGCAGCCTGCCCTGCATGCCGGCGCGCCGCGACCTGCAGACCGGACGGCTCGGCTTTCTCCACAGGAGTTGGGGGCCGCTCGAGCCGTTCGACAATTCCTTTCCCGAACTGCTGCACCGGGCCGGCTCCTACAGCCACCTCGTCACCGACCACTTCCATTATTTCGAGGACGGCGGTGCCACCTATCACACCCGATATGACAGCTACGACTTCGTCCGCGGTCAGGAGGGCGACCCGTGGAAGGCAATGGTGCAGCCACCATGGGAGCGCTTGCGCCAGATGTATCATGAGCGCCAATTCAGCCCGTCGGCCCGCGACAAGTTTCGGCGCAACATCGTGAACCGCGAGTTCATCAAGGACGAGAACGAGTTCCCATCGGTGCGCTGCTTCGCCGCCGGGTTGGAGTTCCTCGAGCGGAACCGAACCGCCGACCACTGGCTCCTGCAGATCGAGACGTTCGACCCGCATGAACCCTTTACCGCGCCCGAGCGGTTTCGCGAGGCATTCAGGACGGGCTGGAACGGTCCGGTTCGCGACTGGCCGCGCTACGGCCGGGTCGACGAGCTGCCGGAGGAATGCGAAGAACTCCGCGCCAACTACTACGCCGTCATCGCGCTTTGCGATTTCCTCATCGGACAGCTTCTCGACTATTTCGATGCGCACGATCTTTGGCGCGACACCGCGCTCGTTGTCACCACCGATCACGGCTTTCTTCTAGGGGAGCACGATTTCTGGGCGAAGAACCGGATGAATATGTATGAGGAGATCGTGCACATCCCGCTCTTCCTGCACGATCCGCGCCGGCCGGGAAGAGCCGGCACCCGCCGGTCCGCTCTGACCCAGACTATCGATCTCGCTCCGACATTCCTCGATCTGTTCGGCGTGGAGACCGTTGCCGAGATGCAGGGGCACTCCCTCCTGCCGCTGCTCGGCGCCGATCGTTCGCTGCGGCGCGGCGCACTGTTCGGCTATTTCGGCGGTGCGATCAACGTGACAGATGGACGCTATACCTATCATCGCTTCCCGCCCGATCCTCGCTCTCAGGAGCTTTATCAATACACGCTGATGCCGACTCACATCTGGGAGCCGTTCACGCCGGAGGAACTCGCGGGAGCCTCGCTGGCACAGCCGATGTCCTTCACGAAGGGAGCGCCGGTCCTCAAGATCCCGGTGATCGAGAGGTCGCCCATGTTCGACAACTACGGTCCCGGCGCGCTCCTTGAGAATGAAACCCGACTCTACGACCTCGCTGATGATCCAGGGCAGAATACGCCCCTTTGTTCCCCGGAGATCGAAAAAGCAATGACGCGTCTCATGCGGGATCTCATGCGCGCCAGTGATGCTCCGCGCGAGGCTTTCGCACGTATTGGGATCGAAGCTCAGTAACGTAAGGCGCTTGTCAGAACTGCCGTTCGCCCAATCCGATTCAACTTGGAACGCGTTGAGCTACTCATGGTCACGGTCTGTTTCGGCCAACTGCCCGGATCAGGGCCAGCACCTCCCCCATAAAGCAGGTCGAGCGCGGAGGTCGTCTCGTCGGAAGGCCGATCTCGGCGACCATGTCGAACATGGGGTGGAGACCGAAGTCGGCACGCTTTCAATATCGACCGACGTTTTTGGCCAACGCTGATGTCATACCGGGCTTGAAGAATCGTAGGCATTGCATTGATCACGAAGTACACTTCTCTCATTACGAAAGGAAAGACCTATGAGCATGCATGAAGCGGGTCTCGACCGGCGATTTGAACTTGCGAAATCAATCGCCGAGGAGGCGGGGGCGCTCGCGCTCGACTACTTCAACAAGCGCGATACCCTGGTGATCGAGACCAAGCGCGACCCGCAGGATGTCGTCTCGATTGCCGACCGAAACGTCGAGATACTGATCCGGGAGCGCGTCGCCGCGGAGCTTCCGGAGGATGGGTTCCTCGGCGAGGAATTCGGCCACATGGAGGGTGCTTCAGGCTATATCTGGGTTGTGGACCCGATTGACGGTACCGCGCCATTCGTCAACGGTATGTCGACGTGGTGTGTCTCGATCGCGGTTCTGCATGGCGGCATGCCGGTGATCGGCATGATCCATGCGCCGTGCGACGGCGAACTCTATGCGTCGGCCGCTGGCAAAGGCGCTAGCCTCAACGGAAAGAAATTGAACCTCGATCCGTCTCGTACCATCCAGAACGCCATCACCGGAATTGGCTGCAATACCTATGTAGAACCGGAGCGGGTTGGGCAGATCATCGCCGCGCTGCTCCGCATGGGCGGCAACTTCATCCGCAACGGCTCCGGCGCACTGATGCTCGCCTATGTCGCGGCGGGCCGTCTGGTCGGTTATTACGAGCCACATATGCACGCCTGGGACTGCATGGCTGGTTACTGCCTGGTGAAGGAAGCCGGCGGCGACTATCTGTCCTTCCCGGCCGAGGGCGAGGCTCTGTTGGAGGCCCACCCAGTGCTGGCCAGCAATCCGACGGCCTTTGCCGATCTGTTGGCAATCCATGGCCGTTGAGCCTGTCGCAATTAATTGCCTGACACTCAAGTTGTTGGTGAACAGGAGCTTCTGGCAGTTTTGAGGAGCATTAGCCCGTAAAGTTCTTTTCAGTTCGCTTTGCGCTCAAAAGGAGCGTGCCGCGAGGGGGGCAAGTGCTCGCCATTACACGACCGAGGGTCTTCCTCAATTTGTGTGGTGATTATTGTTGTTGAGCAGCAGCATGCGTGCTCTCGGGCCCTCCGGGCCTGCTCTGCTATACATCGCCCGTTTGATCGTCTTCAGTGGCAGATTCTCGTGAGCGCAACTATCTGGCTGAAGGATATCGGCGGTTTCGACGACAGCAGCACCGCGAATGAAAGCGTTGCGCCTATTTCCTGACACGGATCGAACGAGTCCTCACCACATCTCAAAAGGACACGGTGATTTGCGACGGGAATGGCGCGCGAACAGTTTTGGTGTAGTCGAGGTCCAAAGTAGCAGAGATGGACCCAACGCTATCGGGGCTTTGAGCAAAAATACGACCCCATGGGTCGATGGCTAGGGAGTGTTTCCAGCAGAGCTTTCTTCCCTGAGCGTGGGAGCCGGTTTGGCCGACGGCCAGAAGATAAGTCTGCGTTTCGATGCTGCGCGCGCGAAGCAAGACTTCCCAGTGGTCCCGGCCGGTTGCCTCAGTGAATGCTGCGGGCAGGACGATAACATTCACACCCTGATCTCTGAGCGCCCGAAAAAGTTCGGGAAAGCACAGGTCGTCGCAAATCGCACATCCAACGACTGCGACGCCAATCCTATAGGTCACGAGGTCGTTGCCGCGCGTAACGTAATCGGATTCCCGATAGCTCGTTCCGTTCGGCGTATCGACATCGAACAGATGTATCTTGCGGTAGCGGGTATTCTGTCGGCCATCCGGCCCACATACGAGCGTCGTGTTGTAGAAGTTGCTCCCATCCTTTTCGACGATTGACCCCGCATGAAGTGTGATGGCGTGTTTGGCGGCCAGTCTGTGAGAGAAACGCGTAGATTTCTCCCCCCGGAATCTGCTCGCCGCTCTCGCGCATCGCTTGTGGATCGGCGTTGAACTGCGGTTTGATTTCGCGCGGCAACGGGGATAGAGGCACATACGATTTTAGCTGCCGATGACGAGAGCATCGCGGCGATCCGATAAGGCAAATTGGGTACTTGAGTGGAGTGAACATGAGTGACCAGAGCGATGACTACCTTTACGACGAGGCGACCGGCGAATGGCGGCCGGCCTCGGAAATCGCCGCGGAAGCTGCGAAGGTCGCGGAGGTTCGCGATGCCTCCGGTAATCTTCTTGCCGACGGAGACTCCGTGGTCCTGATCAAAGACTTAAAGGTGAAGGGTGCCGGCCAAACCCTAAAGCAGGGCACAGTCATCAGGTCGATTCGGCTCACCGATAACCCGGAAGAGATCGATTGCCGCCACGACGCGATCAAGGGCTTGGTCCTGCGCACCGAGTTCGTTCGCAAGCGGTAACCAAGAACATCAGCGATGTTGTCGGGAAGTCGGACGGGCGGGGATCCGCGGGGACGTAGATGGTGTGGGCGACACGTTCCTCGATCCACTCTGACTGTCACGCCCCTGAGGGCGCCGCATCAGACGGCAAGGGCGGCCTCGTAATTCAACACGACGGATGAAAGAATGATCGCGCCCTAACAGGGCAACCGGGCGGCAAGGGGTGCGTCACGCAACTGTCACGCGCAAAGAACTTTAGAAGCTGCTAAGAAGTGGAAAGCCATGCCGGTGTTCGAGTACGAAGATGCGCCGATACCTCTTTCACATTCATCTTCTTGGGACAGTCAATCGCGACCACACCGGATCGTTTCATGCTAGCGACAGCCAGGCAGTGGCGCGCGGGAGATCGGTTGCGGACGGGATCGCAGAAGACGACAGGCACCGGAGCGTGATCGTAACAGTTGAAAGGGCAGGTGGTCCGGTTTTGGCGCGCGTAACTGCGACGAAGGCCATGCCCCCCTGGCAGTCTGCAAGCTCGAAGTTCGAGCACGCTTGGCGGGAACTGACCGGAGCCGCGTTTGTCAATGGGGATTAGGCGGCAGAAGGAACCGAGACGGTGCAGAACGCGCGACAGTCTCGGCGACTGCCAGGCGTAGTCCAGATTAGAAACCCAGCCTTGCACGTAGACAAGGTCGAAGAGGCCGTCGCCTATCACCTAGTAGGCGATGTTCTCGGGCTGCACACCGAGCTGCTTGCGCAGCGTATCGGCGCGACGCTGGTATTGTACGAGGGCGAGGTTGAACTGCCCCTTCGTTGCATAGACGCGCATCAGCGCGCGGTGTCCTCTCGCAGTGGATCGAGGCTGAGCAGGCGTTTTGCCGTGGGAACGAAGGCACCCGGCTCGTTTCCCACGATGTGGCGGGTGAAGCGTTGCGAGTGGTGCAAATATTCGAGTTAAAAAGTCTCGGAGGATGGGCGTGGCCTGTTCGCCTTACAGGCACGCCCGCCTAAGTGAGAGCTCCCGAAAATCGTTCCCCTTCAACAGAACATAGCTGCCCTTGGTGGCGGCCTCGTGCCAGCCATCCTTTTGCTCATGGCGATAATCTTCTCGGCCCCCATCTGCTTGGCGGAAAGCACACCCATCAGCCCGACGGCCCTGTCGCCCACGACGACCGCCGTCGAACCCGGCTGGACGCGTGCCGCATCTGCTGCATACCAGCCGGTACCAAGAACATCCGAGACGGCCAAGAGACTTGGAATAAGATCCTCGGACGGCATCTCCGGCGTTGCGACCAGAGTACCGTCAGCAAGTGGAATTCGAGCAAACGGCGCCTGCGCTCCGGACATGAACTCGCGCTGTTCGCAGGAGGATGGAAACCCGAAGCGGCAATGGGGGCATTATTGTCGGAGATGCAGAATGATCCCACGACAAAACTTGCCAGGCTTCACCGTCTTGACCTGGTCGCCGACTTCGACGACCACGCCGCAATATTCATGACCCATATGAGCCGGCCCGCCCATCGGCTGGAGCCCGCGGTAGGGCCAGAGATCGGAACCACAAACACAGGACGCCGCTAGCTTGATGATAGCGTCGGTGGGTTTGAGGATTTTCGGCTCCTGCGACCTCCTCACAACGGATGTCGCCTTTGCCGTGCAGGCCACGGCGCCGCATGGATGATCTCACGCTCGAAGCCGTCGATGATGAAGGCTAGCTTGATAACGGCCTCACCATAACCTGCGGTCTAGTTGAGCGGTGAGCATCGGTACAGCCGCGGCTCCCGGCGCGCCGAGACGAAACTGCTGTACGAGCCGTGCGAGGACAAAGGTGGTCGCAGCTGTGACAACAATCCTAAGCCATGGGTGAAGATCCCCTCGCGATGGAGGCGCATCTATCTCCTCCGTCTGCTCACGAATTGTCATCAGCCGAGCCTGCAGGTCGGCGACCGCACGGCGCAGCTCAGCGATCTCTTCCTCAGGGGGAAGAACGGCTTCTGCCAGCGATGGATCTTCAGCGGGACTGTCCTGCTCAAGTTCGTCCAGGTGTTCCCGCAAATGCGATGGGCTTTCAAATCCCCTGGCTTTGATATTTGTCATTGCGCTTTCTCTCCATCCGATGCCACTCGATCGTAATGAAACTCACGGGACAGACGGGAGTTCCCTTAAAGCCGCAACGGACAGACCAGGCGATCTAAAGACATCTTGTGAGGACTGCAAACGTGACAATGCAGGAGTGAGCAGCGCATGCGGCTATGAGCGCTGCTCATGAATGCGCCGGCAAAGAGCCGATGGACCATAGATGAATCCTCCTCTTTACCGCATGCGATTTTCTCCGGCTGGATGAACTCGCTGGTTCTGACGGCTGCGTGTTGCCGCCTGCTCGATCAGAACTACGACCGATAAGCCGGCAGATGTGCTCGATACCCATCGCGACTTTGGAAGCCTGATGCCGTTGCCCGGGGAGTTGCCAGTTGTCGGCTATAGACCTACACCTTTTTCGGCAGGTCGATCGTAACCCTAAAACCGGGATCGCCCTGCGAGAACGCGATATCGCGGCCATGGTAGCGAACGATCGTTCTTGCGATTGCGAGGCCCAGACCGACACCGCCGGTCTCGCGGTTTCGCGAAGCCTCAAGGCGAAAGAAGGGAGCGAAGACTTTCTCGTGCATCGCCTCCGGAATCCCCGGCCCCTTGTCCTCGACGACGATATCGACGGAGCGGTCGCCATTTTTCACTCGCCGCTGGACATCCACCCGGAGAACTCCGACCCACGAGAGGTCCTGGAACGTATGCGTTTTGTTATCGATCGGCCGAGCGGCCGTACGGCGTATCGCCTTCCGGCGACAAGGTTTCGAACGTTCATTGCCAGGTAGCCTTCACGCGGATTGTCTTGTTCTCACCGACGCCGCCTTGAAAGCCTTCCTAATTTCTCTCATCCGACGGTCAAGGGTATTATGACCGGCTTGCATAACGTCGATATCCAAGAGGTGGCCAATGACTGCCAGTTCTTTCATCAGGTCGCCAATAATCAGGTCTGGGGATCGAATGGTATTTTCGCCAACGGGTAAGCTCGTGCCAGCAATCACCGCGGCTTCTAATGCCTGATTAAGCTCCAGAGCGGCTCCCAAGAATTTTTTTCGACGCTCCACGATATCGCCGGCGGCAGCCGTGCCATCGCACGCTGCCGTCAAACGAACGGCTTTGTTTTGAAATTCACTCATGTGTCGCCCCCAGTTCCCATTCGTGTCTCTTAGCTAATGTAGCTGAACACGATCTTAAATCTCCGTAACAGAGGTCACGAGACTCTCAAACCGCAACCGAGGTCGGGCGCTGCGCGTCCCTAACGCCTTCGCTCATCGCGCTCGAGCGGCACCCAGTCCTCTCGGCTGTCCCCAAGTGGAAATTTAGACGAGCCGATTCCGCTACGCACGGGCACGCTCCACGACGGGCCCAACTGTCCATCTATACCCGCGACATCAAGGAAGCGGCGTCCATGGGGACTCAGATCTGCTCCGCGATGTGTTGATGCTCGTTGGCGGCCTTGATCCCCCTTGCCGTTGGTCAAACCCGCAACCAAACAGCGTCTCGTGCGGAACTCGCCGCAATAGCCGGTTGTATCGCGGCCGCGGGCGTCCAGCAAACCGCCTATTCACTCATCAGCCGTAGCTTTGTCACGTTCAACACCTCGACCGTGCGTGCGCTTTTGAGTCGAATGACCCCGATGGAGCGAAGCTTAGAAAAGCTCCGCGAGACCGTTTCGATCGTCATGCCAAGATAGTCGCCGATATCTGTTCTGGTCATTGAAAGGTCGAGTGTGCCGTCTGCACCTTGACGCTCGTAAAGGTCAACGAGGAAGACGGCCACTTTTTCGAGCGCGCTCTGCTTTCCAACGACCAGAAGATGTTCCTGCGCCCGCACCATGCTCTCCAGCGCCAGCGCCATTAATTCCGAAGAACTGCGGCCTTTTTCTTCGATGGGGACGGTTGTCAGACCCGTAGGTATGATGCTTTCTGCGAAGAAGCTGCGCATGGTCCGCGCTTCGAAGCCGAAGGTTTCTCCTGCAATGTGAAACGCAACCACCTGCCTGCGGCCGTCGGCGAGCAGGCGGAAGATCCGAACAGCTCCATACTCGATGCGATAGAGCGCGCCGGCCAGTTCGCCTTGGGCGTAGATTTCGGTTTCTGCTTCGTAGAATGAGATCGCGCGAGGCCGAGCGAACGAACGACCATCAGGGCCGGCGGCGGCGTTGAAGCTGAAGGAGGCGATGGCAGCGGTAGAAGTGTGCATATGACCGACCCTTTGTTGACGGTCAGATCATGACGAAGCATGGCCGCGTGCGAAATTCGTTCGTTCCACTACGCGTTACTACGTAGTGCGGCCAAGGCGGCGATTACATCAGAACCGGAGAGAGGCTTGTGAAGGACGAGAATGTTCTGGCGCGGCCTCACCCGGTCGATGTCTTCATCTGCAAGCAATACCACTCTCTTGCCGGCCGCCAACACCAAACACTCTTCGATGTCCATCGCCGGCAGAGATCCGTCAAGGACCAGGATTTCGGCGACGGAGCTTCGCTCTTTTGCTGCTATCCATGACCCGAACTGCTCGACCTGGTATCCATGCGCCTCCATCGCGAAGACCAGGGATCGGAGCAAGGCTTCGTCTTTCACAATCGTGACGACAGGGGGCGGGCTGGACACTGCGGTTCCGTGGGTTCGAGGCGCGATGGTTCCTCAAACTTCGCACAGACGGGCAGGCTGGGCTTTGTTCCAGATCAAGAGGATGCCGCGATTAGTCTGCGGCTTCTGCTGCGAGTGACATCCTTACAAGTTCTGGGAGGCTGCGGGCCTGCATCTTCGCCATGACGTTAGCCCGGTGAACTTCAACGGTGCGCGGGCTAATGTCTAGGGCAAACGCAATCGCCTTGTTCGGCTGTCCGGCGACGACCGCGGTCAGAACCTGACGCTCGCGGTCGCTTAGAGTGCTGATGCGCGCCCGAATGTCTTCACCACTTTCAATCGGCGACGATGCATCGCTCAGGCGCTCAGAGGCGCGTCGGATTGCATCAACAATGGTGTTGTCGTCGAAGGGCTTTTCAATGAAGTCGACGGCTCCTGCTTTCATCGCTTCCACGGCCATCGGCACATCCCCATGCCCAGTTATCATGATTGACGGGATCGTTGTCTTGAGGGCTGCCAGACGGCGAATTAGATCCAGTCCGCTAAGGTCGGGCATGCGCATGTCGGTAATGAGCACGGCCTGCCGCAGATTTGGAGCAACGGAAAGGAACGCAGTGGCGGACTCGTGCACTCGGACGCCCAATCCGTTCATCGTCAGCATAAAGGCAAGCGATTTCCTGACCGCCTCTTCGTCGTCGACAATATGCACGGTGAAGTCGTCAATCGGCATTTTCTTCCTCGTTGTATTGCGGCAGGGTAAAACGGAAGCATGCGCCACCCAAGCCCCCGGTGGACACGGTTAGGTCCCCACCATGCGCCTCGACAATACGCTTGGAGATCGACAAGCCAATGCCCATTCCTCCGGCTTTGGTCGTTGTGAACGGCTTAAACAAGTCAGCCGCAATTTCCTCAGGTATGCCAGGGCCGGAGTCTTCGACAGCTATCATCACCTCTGCAGGGCCCAAGCGCTGAATGGTGACCAAAAGTTCCTTCCTGGGCGAATTTTTCATCGCCTCTACGGCGTTGCGCATGAGGTTTGTCAGCACTTGCTGTATCTGTATTCGGTCGACCATGACTTGGTCGGCGCCGGATTCAAAGTCGAATACAGTGCGCACCCCTTTCTCGCGCGATCCGACCAGTGCAAGCGCGCCGGCCTCTTCGACCAGTTGCCGCAGATTGTGAGGTGACTTCTCGGTCTCGCCCTTTGTGACGAATTCCCGCAAATGTTTGATAATCTGCCCCGCACGTAGGCTCTGTTCTCCGGCTTCCTTGAGGGCATCGCGAATCTGGACGTCGCGCGGACTTTCGGCTGACTGAAGCAGCCGTCCGCAACCGTGGACATAGTTGGCTATAGCGGAGAGCGGCTGGTTCAATTCGTGGGCGAGCGTCGAGGCCATTTCGCCCATTTCGTTGAGGCGGGCCAGTCGCGCCAGCTCGGTCTGAACCTCTTGCAGGCGAGCGGCCGATTCTTCACGCTCGGTCAGGTCGCGTATAAAACCCGTGAAAAACCTTCGACTACCCGATCTCATCTCCCCGACTGCAAGTTTCATGGGAAAGGTCGATCCGTCCTTTCGTTGACCGACGACAACACGGTCGGTTCCGATAATTCGCTTCTCGCCCGTAGAGAGGTACCGCTCGAGATAGCCGTCGTGTTCCTTGCGATAGGGTTGCGGCATCAGCATCCGCAGGTTCTGGCCGATCACCTCATTTTCGGCATAGCCGAACTGCCTGACAGCCGCGGCGTTGAATGATACGATTGTTCCGTCCTGTTCGCTGACGATGGTGGCGTCGAGAACAGTGTCCAGGATCGACCGGAGGTGCGCCTCTCTTGTACTCAAGGCCTCGTCAACAGTTGTTAAGTCATGTTGAGCCCGACGGAGCGATTCTCCCAAGAAGGAAATTGCAACCCCCACGGCGGTGAACACGACCAATTCAGGTATTTGGATCCCGCCGGGAGTAAGTGACCTCAGATAGGCTGCTGAACCGATGGAGGCGATAACAGCAAGCATTCCTGGACCAATACCCCCGATAACGGCTGCAAGGAGAACGGGGGGTACGAAAAGAATGTAGATTGCCCGATCATCCAGAACACCCATGAGGAAATAACGAAGGAGAAAGGCAATCAGAACAGCGGTCGCGGCAAAGCCGTAACCTTGAGAGGCGGGCCAGTTGCAGCGGAGGACGAAATTCGAGATGGTGCGCGTGAAGCCGGGGTTACCAGTTGGCATCATGTCTAAACATTCTTCTACCTAGAATTGACATTTATCATGAAGGTCACACCTCTGCCACCCACTCAGCCGGGCCGTTTTGACGGCCAGGCACTTTATGACAGTTTGCGCTTCCGAGCTCGGACTTCATATTGTTGCGGGAAACCAGGGGCAAGCGAGCACGCAATTCTAGCAGGATACCTTTCGCTCGCACCGACGACCCAAGGGTGGCCGCAGATGGAAGTGTCCAGGTTTCAATCATTCCATAATTTGCGTTCGTTTTCTTAGACATCTGTCGAATAGATGGTTCGATATCGACGGTCATCAAAGAGGGTCGCTGAACCGGCGTTTGGCCCTGGACGGCGAGCGGGCACCACTGCGAAACTGACCGTCCGTTCGGGCTGCCAAGGCCCGCCTAGATATCTCCAGAGGTTCAGGCCTTCCACAATCACCGAGCGCGGTTTGAAATGGTGTGTCAGTTGTTGGTGCAAGGTGTCTGCGGCTGACCTCGAAACTCTGTTTTGGACGGTGATATGCGGCTGCCACCCCTGCATGTCCTGGCCACCCAACCATGGCATGAAAGCGGACCTAAGCTCTGCGTAAAGCTGCTCAAGTGCAAGGCTTTTGATCCTGAATGCGACACCCGCGCCGAGATGGCGAACACTGGCTACCTCCGCTCGGATCTGGCCACGCTTGGTGGCAGCAGACTGCAATTCTCCGACGATCCGCTCGAGGTGTTCACCCGGCAGCCGATGAAACATCGTCAGGTGAGCCCGAAGGAAGTTTCGATCCGACGGAAATGCGCCTTTCGAAGGCGATCGAAGGGTTCAAGGTCTGTCTCCGCGATCCGGGCGGTGAGGATGAGTGGTTTGCGGGTCTTCAAGCCAAAGTCCTGTCGATGCTGGGTGGGGGCAATGTGCCTTACGACGGCAGATGTGCAAGCGCAGGCTGCGTGTTCTTCACCAGACGCCGGCTAAGATCCGGATCGTCGTAGTCCCACCAGATAGGGCCATCTTCACCAAGCGCCGCCTTGGCATCGCCCATCCTCCGGCGCGTGCGCGACGCGTCGGTCGCTTTCATAGCAAGGTTCGCTGCACTGGCTCGATAACAGCGGGCGGCTCGAGTTCACCCCGCCTTGCCAACTCGGTCTGGGCGCTGAAACGGATATCGCTATCTCTATCGTGAAGAAATTCCGTGAGCGTCTCCGTACTAAGGCGATCCCAACTTTTTCCACGATCTGGCCCGGAGGGCACGCGCGGCAGGAGCCCCGGTTCGGCGCTCCACGCCAGCAACTGATCGAGCGATGTCGCGTTCAGCAGGTCGCGCAGATGATGGGCGGTGACATAGGCATCCGGCATGCCTCGATGGGCCGGCAGCCCTAACTCGTGAACGAGCCCTTCCGGCATACGCAGGTAGCGGAGCATCTGGTTGGAAAACCGCGGGAGCTCGGGCCAGACCCGTAGGGCGCACTTCCAGGTACAAATCCAGCGTGAGCCGCCGGTCAGGCGAGGCGTGCAGTACCGCTGCTCGGAGGCCGCACGATGTGCAGCAAGAGCGTCGATCCTGCCGGGCGGACGCAACACTCCTGGGGCGACATCTTTCCACTAGGGCGCGCCGGCGACTTGTTCGTCGAGAATGTGATGGATGGCCATCGTGTCGGGCGAAATCGGCCGTCCTGGATTGACCATCAGCGCGCCACGTTCATCGTTGACGGCCCAACGTCCATGGTCTTCAAGGACCACATCCTGCCACCCGATCTCGCAAACGTCGTTCGGTCCATTGCCGGCCGTTTCCAGATCGATGACGCGAACGCGGGATGTCGACACTGCTTTCTCTCGTCCTAGTGCGGTCGCCCCGTTTCTAGTGCGATCCGGCCGCCACGGGTTTCTCTCCGCCTGCTCATCGTGGGTTTTGTTTCGTCCCTTGAGGCCGATTCCGGTGATCGAGACAGTGGGATCTAACTATCTAGTGCAGCAAGGTATCGCCCGCCACTTCGAATGACGAGCGTTGAGCAAAGTCGAATTGCCATCCACCACGAGCCGCAGCGCGTTGTCCAAGGACTGAACCGTCAGGGGTTTGCGTTTCTCCTGATTGCCTTTCGCCGCGGTCAACATATGGCGGTTGGCATTGACGATGCCTCTTTCGCGCGCACGCGCGTTGACCAACTGTTCGAGCGGAATAAGGAGGTGTGGTTCGCCAAGATCGAAGTAAAGCGAAGGATCGTCCGGAAGCCGCGCGAGCGTGGCAGCGATATCCTGATCCAACTTAATCTCCACAACAGCCCCATCAGGCCGGAGAGTGGGATACTTGAGCGACATTTCGTCAGTTTTCATTGCGCACCTCTGGCAGGCTCGTGATGCTTGGCGCTACAGCGAACGGTACTCGTTTGCGATGGGTTTGAACGGATTGAACCGCGGGATGCCAATTGGCATAGGCGCCGCGCTACATTTGTTGCTCCGCGCCTATGTACGCACGCGCTGTCGGGCGCTACGGTAGATCAGATCCGACGATTGCGGTGGTTGGTTCGAGGCTGAACTCAACGCCGCACCCATGCTTTTTGCCTGCTGCTCGGTCAATCTAAACTGCAGTGACGACACATCCGTTCGCTCCGGGTCAACACTGAATTCGACCCTCAGGACGACGTCACCACTGCCGTCTGCGGTGACGGCTTCGGCCTTCCAATCGCTGACGGTTGATACTCGAAGATTTCCCCGTGCGTCCTTGCTCCACTCGTTCATGTGAACGCTGACCCCCTTTAGCGCGAAAGCTGCTGGCAGACCTCACGGAGCGCGCGCAGCTCTCGTTCCCGTTCCCGACCGCGCTACGCGAATTGGGTTCATACCAATTCAGGGTAATGACTAATCGTTTGCTTGGCATTAAAATTTGCAAACCGAATGACAATGAGAGCTTCGGCCCTTCAGCTGCTTTCTGGTCCCGGTGCTCATCTGCTCGCCATGTCATCCGTCCCCGCCTTTATCTCCGAATTAATCAGAGCCGCCAATGAGGTTGAGAAGCTGATACCGAACGAAATCGGCCGTCTTCTCGAACGATCTGTCGACACGATCCGCGATATGCGTGAGCAGGCCGGACGGTTTGGGAGTCGGCGCGCGCGGGACGTTCTGATCGAAGCCGGTCAGGAATGAGATGAAGCACCGTCTCGAGCCAGGATTCAAGCGCCAATTAACCGGCTCATACAGCCGATCGAACTTGGGGAGGTTGCTCAAGTATCAACCCGCGTTTGTCGGAAGGCCATTGAGGCCAAAAGCGAAATTTGACAACCTCAATTGCCATGAAGTCAGCGAAGCCAGGCATTAGAGCATTTCCCTTTCATGCTGGATCGTATCCGCATGAGTTGAAGTAGTTTCTGCATTCTTTTGGCGCGACGAGATGGACGAGCTTGCCAATCATGTCCCACAGACCAGACACGGTCCGCTCAGCCGCCTTCCTCAGATGTGCCTTGAGCTTGGAGAAGGCCTTTTCGATGGGGTTGAAGTCGGGACTGTAGGGCGGCAGGAACA
>NZ_JBQENZ010000042.1:0-36780 GCF_052044935.1 Ensifer sp. 22460 | reverse complement strand
GACAATGTCTCGGTCGGCCTCGGCTACACCGTCACCGACGCCGACAGCTCGGTTGCCAATGGCACACTGACTGTCGCCTTCAATGACGATATTCCTTCTGCGGCGACACCTGACCACGCGATCGTCACGAATGCCGCAGGCAGTCCCTTAGTCTTCGAGCTAGATCAAGACGGCTCGCTGATCAGCAACTACGGCGCTGATGGTGCGGGCACCGTCCGTTTCCCGGATTCGATTGAAAGTCAACCAACCGGCTTGACATCAAATGGCGTTCCGATCCTATATCAGGTGTCCGCAGACGGCCTGACGCTTACCGGCTTTGCAGGTGCGACATCCGTCTTCGTCGTCGTCCTTGATCCGGCCGCCGCTACCTATTCGATTGACATGAATGGGAAAGTAGACAGCACGATGGATGTCTCCTTCAGCGGCGGAAATTATAATTTTGTTGGCGGCTCCGATCCATGGGCCGGTTTCATCGGTACGGGCGAGACCGTCAACGCGCCAATCGACAACAACAGCTCCGATCTCTTGCTGACCCCCGAGATCAATGGCGCGAATGGCGGTCGCATTAATACGTCAAACATCTCAGGTGGCGTAAGCGACGGAAACAGTGTTGGCAGCCAAGAGACGTTCCGTGTTGACTTCGTGACGGATCTAAGGGGCGACCCGAAGAGTACTGGTAACGGCGACTACGATACTCTTTCGAAAAGGGACCATGTTTTCGATGGACATTATACTGTCAATGGATCAACCGCCACCTTCACGGCAACCTCTGGCAGTGTGGTGAAGATTACGGCGTTCGACGACACCAATAGCAATAACGTCGTCGGTGACGGACAAATTGATGCGATCACTGCCGTCGCAATTGCCTACAACGGCGCGATGCAAATCATTGACCTGGCGCAACCGCTTCAACCGTCCTACACGATCGGTGGGATTGCCTTCGAGATCAGCAAAAACCTCGATGGATCAGTCAATGTCGACGGTGTGCGCGGTGACAGTGCCAGTGCGACACAGATCGGTATCTTTACCGCCAACGGCTACAACAGCGTCGAGTATTCATGGGTGGACGGCGACGCTTTCAAGCTCGGCCAATTTGGGGCGGCTGTGCCGACGACTAAGCCGGTTAACTTAGACCTGCCAATCGAAGTGGTAGATGCTGATGGCGATACGGCATCGAGCAGCATCGGCCTCACTTTAACGGCGTCGGGAGAAGGAATTCTAAATTATTCGCACGCCACTGGCGGCCAAACCGCCACCGTCACGGCAACGGACCCCCATATTATGGGGTCAGATTTTAACGACACTCTCAACGGCGATTCGGCGATCAACGTGCTTTATGGCAATGCGGGTGACGACATGCTCTACGGCGGCCTCGGCTCCGACACAATGACTGGCGGAACGGGCAAAGATACCTTCGTGGTAAATTCAGACTCGCTGCAACTCGGCATCGATGATGTCATCACCGATTATAGCTACAGCGAAAGTGATTCCGTCGACCTGTCTGCTTTGCTGGGCAATCTACCGGCGGCAACAACCATGCAGAATAATTACGTTCGCGTTGAGGACGCGGGCGGGGGCAACGCCAACTTGCAGGTCGACACCGATGGCAGCGCCGGCAACGCTTCTGGGTGGCACACGGTTGCAGTGCTGGAAGATTTTCAGGTCTCGACCGATGTGGTCAAGATACTGTTCAACAACACTAGCGGCACCAAAACAGACCAAGACATTCATTAAGAGCACGTCGGTCTCGACAGTTCAGCGGTTCTCGGTAATCATCCGGGAACCGCATTTCCAGGGGGAATCTTTTCATGATCAGAAGCATGCTGGTGGGGGCGATGGTCGCTCTTATGCCCGTTTCAGGTTTCGCGGCCGATCTCATCGTCGATTATGCGCCAGCCGTGCGGCAGTGCGCTGAAGCCAGCCAATCCTCGCTTACCACTGACCAGGATGTCGCGGCATTGACCAAGGAGGTCGTGTCGCGCATGGACGAGGCGATCGCTGTCGCCGACGATCCGCACTGGATCTCCTCAACGCGGCCGACTTTCGTCTGGGCGTCCGAGACCAAGGTTGCCTGCGGCAAGGCCTATGGCTACCTGCAGTCCAACTGGCGCGACGAGGAATACATCGCCAAATGCGATTGTTTCTACTCCAAGATGCGGAATTTCATGAATTGAGGCAGGCGGTTTGATCGTCATATCCCACGCTGTCGTTTCACCGACCAGGCGGATGTCGCCCTGTCGGCAGTGGCTCGCCCTTGGCGTCCTCGCGCTTGGTACACTTGCGGGCTGTCAGGGCGCACCGACGCCCCAGGATGTTCTCGACGTGGAATCGCCGCAGGCGAGGCATGCGCGGCGCGCGGCCGAACATGCGGTAAAGCCGCAGGAAACGTTCGGCGGGGGCGCAACGCGGATCGCGCTCATCACGGCGTTGATGGCGCCGTCAGGCGAAACGGTACGCGAACGCGATATCCGGGACGGCGCGTCGCTCGCCATCGATGAGGTGGGTGGCGGCCAGCTCTCGTTGCTGGTCGAAAATACCGACGGTTCGCCCCAGCAGATTCAAGAGGCCGCGAAGCGGCTTGCCAGCAAGAACGTCGCGCTCGTCGCGCTGTCGGTCGCCGACGCTCCTGTCAGCACCGTGCGCCAAGGTCTCGGCCCCTCCCGCGCGCCGCTTTTGGTCCTGCGGGGCAACGGCGACGAGCGGCCGGCCGGCACTTTCGCTTTCGCGTCCGACCGCATCGACAGCGCCGTCGAGGGGGCATCCTATGCGGTGGCGTCCGGGCGCAAGCGGCTCGTCGTGCTCTTGCCGAGCGATGTCTCCGCCGCCGAGCGGCAAAGGCTCGATCGCGGACTTGCCGGCTATGGCATCAAACCGGCGCTCGTCGCCGTGACAGGGACCACGGCATTCACCGGCGACGCGGCCACCAAGACCACGTTGAAAGACACTGATGGCGTGCTCCTGGTCGGCTCGGGAGATCCGGATGTCGGTGCACTGTCGCAACTCAAGGCCAACGGCTATCTGAAACCGAACGCGATGGTCGTCGGAAGTTCCGGCTGGGTAAATGCTGCTTACAAGCGCCCTGAGCTCGCGGGCAGCCATCTCTGTCTGTTTGGTCCTGAAAATGGTTCCCGGATGACCTCGCGCTATCTCGATCGATACGAGCGGGCCGCAGGCACCGATGCAGCCTATGGCTTCGACGTGATCGCGCTTGCCGCCGGTCTCGTGCGCAGCCAGGGCGAAACCGCCATCACGCAGGAGAGCCTTCGGCATCCAAACGGCTTCATCGGCGCGGCAGCAGCCTTCCGCTTCGGAAAGACCGGTTCCATCGAGCGAACCTGCGCGGTCTACCAGGTCACCTCCGGCAGCGTGAAACTCCTGGATCCAGCGCCACGCTCCTTCTGAAGCGCAAGCGCTGGCCTCAGGCTCCGCTCGCTGACCTGCGTGTGCGATCATCCACAGGCCTGCCGAGGCTCTCGTCTCGAAGCCACGCTGCGAGCGGCCCAGGCCGCGCCGGCGTCGCTCTTCGGCAATCCCGGACGACGGGCAGCGTTGACCGTTGCTGTGCATCGGCAGGGTTGCCATGCTCAAGTAGCCATCTGCAGCGCCCTGATCCTGACCTTGTCGATGTGTCGGCCACCTCACGGAAAGTTCGGCAGGCAGCAGACCGAGATCTGCGCATTCTCCATATCCGGGAAGATGGCGGGCCATCGTAAAGGGACAGGGGGTAGCCCGTGGGGTGGCTTCCGGGGAGGGGGATGTAGCCCCGGAAGCCGATAGCGGCGTCAAATGTCCTCGTAGCCGCCGAAATCCATGTCGTCCGCAAGCGCTTCCGGCTCCGAAGCCGTGGCGCTGGGTTCGGCGGCCTGAGCCTCGTTTCCGCCGAACATGCCTGCGATCGCGTTGCCGAGCAGAACGCCGCCGGCAACGCCCATTGCGGTCTGCGCGGCGCCCGCGAGGAAGCCGCTGCCGGCACGCTATTGCATCGGCTGGCCGAAGGCCTGGTTCTGGTTGCCCCATGGCGAGCCGGGCGCGGCGCGGCCATATCTGGACTGTTGCGGCGCCTGGCGCTGAGGGGCGGTGTTGCTGCCGAACATCGAGGAGAAGAAGCTGCCGCGCTGTTGGCTCTGCGCGATCTGCGCCTCCAGTTCCTCAATGCGGCGTTGAGCCGCCTCCAGCGCCTGCTCCTGCACGACGATCGCCTGTGCCATGTAATAGGGTTCCACCCGGCTGCTGGCCGATCCGCTCATGGATGAAGCGATCGGATTGAGCGTCGCGGGGGCCGGACTAGCGTTCAACATGGGCGAGCTTGAAGAACAGGACGTCGATGGCCTGCTGTGTTCCTTGCTATCTGTGGCGACTACTACTCACGCTCGCCAGTGAAGTTCAGTAGCAACTGGAAGATGTTGACAAAATTCAGATAGAGCGACAGGGCACCGAAAACCGCAAGCTTCTGCTGGGATTCCTGGTCAAAGTTATCGGCATACTGTTCCTTGATGTTCTGCGTGTCCCAGGCAGTCAGGCCGACGAAGACGACGATACCGATCACCGAGACGGCAAACTGAAGGGCGCTCGAACCAAGGAAGATGTTGACAATCGAGGCAATCATCACGCCGATCAGGCCCATGATCAGGAACGAGCCGAATTTCGCCAGGTCGCGTTTCGTCACATAGCCGTAGAGGCTCGTTGCACCGAACATGGTCGCGGCGATGAAGAAGGTGCGGGCGATGCTGGCTCCGGTGAAGACCAGGAAGACCGAGGCGAGCGAAAGGCCCATGACGGCGCAAAAGGCCCAAAAGGTCAGCTGCGCTGAGGATGCCGACATCGAATGCATCTTGAATGAAAAGAAAAAGACGAAGGCGAGCGGCGCAAGCATCACCACCCACTTCAGCGGGGTGGAAAAGATCGGCACGTAAAGTGCCGGCGTGGTGCCGACGATGAAGGCCACAAGCCCCGTCACCACGAGGCCGAGGCCCATATAGTTGTAGACGCGCAGCATATGCTGGCGAAGGCCCTCGTCGAGGGCAGCGGCAGAAGCCTGGCTCATGCCGCCGAAGCGGTTCTGGTTCGAATACATGAAGGTTTCCTCAGTAAAGTGAGTTTTTGAGAAGCTCGGCCTCATCGCTGAGGCCGATGCCGGGCGTGCTTGAGACGACGGCATAGGCGACCTCGCCGACCTGCCACCAGGCAGCCTCGGCGTTGGAAAGATTGAGGTCCTTCACGGACTCGACCGCGAAGTGCCCCGGCCTGCCGGCGAAGAGCGATACGAGTGTGCCTGCATCAGTCCTGACGCTCGTCTCGACGCTGGGCCCGAAATCCGAGGGAAACACCTGGACGTCGACGACGTTCCAGTCCTTCGGAAGCTCCGGCATGACGATGGCGGTCGCAGCACGAATGTCGTCCCGGTCATAGGCCTGCACTTCCGGCTGAGACGGCATCCCCGCCCTGACGAGCGAGGTCTGATGCGCGCGGATGGCGTATTCCACGAAAGCTGGCGGATGGGCCGAGGCATTGACTTCGCTCGGACCGACGGACGAATGGGCAATCCAACCCACCGAAATCATCAAGCCGACCGCCGCCACCTTCTGCAGGGCGTTCCACACGCGCGCATTCGCCAGTCCCGACGAAAGGCGGCGGGCCGCCTCGCGCGTCTCGGGGCGTGCGGCAACGCCATCCGACGTCAACGCCAGCTTGAGCATGGTCCGCATGCCGAGGTCAGCCATGACACGAGCCGCCGCGTCCGGGTTCCTGGCAAGCCAGGTCTCAACCCGAAGCCTGCCGGCCGCATCGAGCTGGTTGTCCACATAGGCATCGAGATCGGTATCGATAATCGTGTCGACGTCAGTCATTATCGCCTCCGACAAGCCTCAGGTGGTTGGGCTTTCTCGTTCCGTTTTCGAAGTCTCTGAGGCTCGCTCTTGCCCGGGAGACGCGCGACATCAAAGTCCCGACGGGAATGTCGAGTATTTCGGCAGCCTCGTGATAGGAAAGGTCCTCAACGGCAACGAGATGAAGGGCCTCGCGCTGTTCTTCCGGAAGCATCATGAACGCTTCGCGGACCTGAGCCAGCCGTACGCTGTGTTCCTGGTGGGCGGGGTAAGACAATCCGGCCACCTGCGCCGACTGATCGTCACGCTGACCACGAGACATCGCGGACCGCAAGCCGTCGATATGCGTGTTGCGAACGATCGCGAAAAGCCAGTTTCTAAGGTTCGCTCCAGACCGGAATGTCGAGCGTCGTTCGTAGGCTCTCAGGAGAGCGTCATGAACGAGATCCTCCGCGTCCGGCGAATTGCGCGCTAGCGAGCGAGCATAGCGCCGCAGCGCAGCCAGCTGCCCAATAACGTCAAAAGCACCGTTCTTCGAATCCATACCCGCATATACGGAGCGGGCGCGGCTTCTCATCCATCGCGATGAAAAAAATCTGAAAAAATCTCAGAATTACCGTCGAGACCGGGCTCCAAAGGCGCCGAAATCCTTTCCCGTGTCGGCCCCTCACGTGTCGTGCGCGCCGCAGATGATCGGACCATCGAGCAAAGCTGCGATGATCCGATACAATTTCTCGTCTTGTCAAAACCCCCGAGGCGCGAGGATTTGCAGGATTTGTTCTATGCAGGCTGCTGCGTTTGCCGGCTGACTTTGCTGACGAAACCCACGATCAGCACGAAGGTCAGCGCCTCGACGGCAGCCACCAGCCACAGCCCGTGGGTCATGACGCCGGTCGTGTCCTTCAGGTAGCCCATGAGGTAGGGGGCGCCGAAGCCGGCGAGGTTCGCCACCGAGTTGATGAGCGCGATACCGACCGCCGCAGCCGAGCCCGCCAGGCAATGGTTCGGCATCTGCCAGAAGACCGGGATTGCGGACATGGTGCCGACGATCGCGAGCGCCAGGGCCGCGAGCGACAGGGCAGGGCTGGCCGGAAGGACAAAACCCAGGGCCATGAGGCCGGTGGCACCCGCGAGTGCTGCAAAGGCGCAGTGGTAGCGCACCTCCGAAGTGCGATCGGAATGGATGCCGTTCAGGATCATGCCCGCAGCACCGCCGAGATAGATGGCCGCCATGATCCAGCCGACCGTTGCAGGGCTGGAGAAGCCGATTTCGCGCACCACGGAGGGACCGAAGAAAGTCAGCGTCGAGTTCGCCATGATGATGCAGAAATAGATGGCGATAAATTTCCATACGATCGGGTTCTTCAGCGCCTTGAGCACGCTGTGCTCGCGATGGCCGAGAGCCTTCTTGTCCTGCTCGATGTCCTGGATGAGCAGGGCCTTTTCCTCCGAGGTCAGCCAATGCACCTTCTCAGGCTTGTCGGTCAGATAGAAGATGGTGGCGATGCCGGCGAGGACCGACGGAATGCCTTCGAGCAGGAATACCCACTGCCAGCCGGCCCAGCCGTTGGCGCCGCCGAGTTGCGTCATGATCGTGCCTGCCAGCGGGCCGCCGATGACGCCGGCAAGTGCCGAGGCGGACATGAAGAGGCCGAAGGCCTTGGCGCGACGCAGCGACGGATACCAATAGGTCAGGTAGAGGATGATGCCGGGATAGAAGCCGGCCTCGAACACGCCGAGCAGGAACCGCAGCGTATAGAACTGCCAGGGCTGGGTGACGAACATCATCAGCACGCAGATGATGCCCCAGCCGATGGTGATGCGGGCGATCGTGGCGCGGGCGCCGATCCGTTCAAGCCACATGTTGCTCGGCACCTCGAAGAAGAAATAGCCGAGGAAGAAGATGCCGGCACCGAGGCCGTAAACGGTTTCGCTGAACTGCAGGTCCTGCAGCATGGTGAGCTTCGCAAAACCGACATTGACCCGGTCGATCCATGCCAGGATCCACAGGAACATCAGGAAGGGAAGGAGCCGCCATGTCACCTTGCGGTAGACGGATTCGAGGTTTTCGGGGTTCGCGGCGGATGAGCCGCCTCCGTGCCCCGCATGTGCTGCCGATGCCATTGTGGACTACCTCCCGTATAAGTCCATTTCAGGATACCAGCCGCTATGCGGCCGGCGTGATAACCTCCTGCGCCTCCTTGACGAGGGCGCCCAGTCGATGGCGGCTGATGTTGGCGATCTGCCGCAGTGCTTCCGCAAGCTCAGCCTCGGTCTCCCGTCCGATGCGGTGCTTGAACTCGGCAAAGATGCCGGCCTTGGTGTAGTGGCGAACGCAAACGATGAAGGGAAAGCCGTGCCGGGCGCGATAGCGCCGGTTCAGATCGTCGATCAGCGCCATCTCGTGGCCCGCCAGGCTGTCGAGCCCGGCCGTTCCCTGTTCGACGGTCGATTCCGCTGTCATCCGGCCCTGCTTGGCCTCTTTGCCGGCAAGGTCCGGATGCGCGCCCAGGAATTCGACCTTTGACGCCGTGTCACGGGCCAGGATCTGGCTGAACATCGCACCATGCAATGCCTCGATGTCGGCGAACGGCCGCTTCTGCCAGCTGCGTTGTGCGACCCAAGGTGAATTCTCGAAGACAGGACCGAGGTAGGCGACGAAGGCGTCGCAGTCCATGTGGTTGATCGCGTCGATATCAAGCATGTCTTGCCCTGAAGTTGAGCCGCCGCATCGCGGTGTTTCCTGAGCAAACGGTGCTCGGCGGGGGCGATTTGGTCAACGCGGGCAGGCAAATACCCATTATTAGCCAGACGAATAAAAGGTGGTGTTGACCTGTTGGCCGGCTCGCCCTGCCGGATTTTGTTGGCTATTCTGCGGATCAGATGTCGAAAGAAGATACCGTTGACGCACATCTCCTAAAGGTCTTCTGCGCGCTCATGGCCGAGGGCAGTGTGACGCGTGCCGCGGTCAAGCTGGAGCAATCCCAGCCGGCAGTCAGCCTGGCGCTTGGCAAGCTGCGCGAGATCTTTTCCGACCAATTGCTTGTGCGCAGCCGTGACGGAATGGTCCCCACGGAGCGCGCTCTGGCTATTTTGCCGCGCGCTCAGGCCCTGTTGGCCGATCTCACCGGCTTGGTCGACGCCACGGCGCCGTTTGACGCCTCATCAAGCAATCACAGCTTCACGATCGCCTCGCCGGACTACATGGCGCCGGTGTTCCTGTCGGAAATTGTCGATCAGATCAGGCGCAAGGCGCCGAATGCGAGCCTCGTGATCCGGGCGCTCGGTCCCGACTTCGACTTCGAGGGGGCGCTTGCCCGGGGTGACGTCGATGTCGTCATCGGCAACTGGCCGTCTCCGCCCGCCTATCTCAAACGCTCGATCCTCCTGCAGGACGACATCGTTTGCCTGATGCGGGACACCCATACTCTGGCGCAGGGCGAATTCAGCGAAGCCGACTATCTGTCGGCCGCCCATATCGTGCCGGTGGCCTATTCGATGGCCCATCGCGGTGTCGTCGAAACCCACCTGTCGAGCCTTCGAGTCAGCCGGGCGCGCACCGTGGCGCTTTCCTATTTTACGACCGCACCGTACCTCTTGCTGCAGTCGGACCTGATCTTCTCGACCAGCCGTCATTTTGCCAGCTACTTTGCGGGGCTTTTGCCGCTCGTCGTACGCCAGTCGCCGATCGAGTTCCCGCAAATGGTCTTCCACATGCTATGGCATGACCGCTCGCATCATTCGCCGATGCACCGGTGGCTGCGCGAGATCATCATGCAGGCGCGCAACAGGATCGCCAGCTAGCTTTCGGAATCACGTGCCCGCTCTCTGAGAAATCGGCAGTCGGCCCCAAATCCTTCATCGCCGTGTCGGCGGCGGCCCAACAGAGTTGCGGACCACCAGGTCGGGCCTCAGCAGGATCTCGGTTTCTGAAGGGGTGCGGTCCGAGAGCATCTCGAGAAGCAGTGCCATCGCGTGCTTGCCGATCGCGGTGCGCGGCTGGCGGATCGTCGTGAGGGAAGGGGTCATGAAACTGGCTTGCGGGACGTCATCGAAGCCGGTGACCGAAAACTGATCCGGTATCTCATAGCCGCGCGCCTTAAGGCCAAGCGCGACACCAAGAGCAGTCTGATCGTTGACGCACATGAAGGCGGTCGGAAGGTCGTCGCGCATGAAGAGCTGCTCCAGCGCCAGCCTGCCGCTTTCCACCGTACCGTCGCCTTCGAGGATAAGGCGGCGGTTCGCAGGGAAGCCGGCTGCGGCAAGTCCGGCCTCGTAGCCCGACCGACGACGGCCATAGGCAAGGCGCGTATGGGAGTCTCCGATGAATGCGATCCGCCGATGCCCTTCGGAAATGAGAAGATCAACGGCCTTGCGCGCGCCTTCGACGTCGTCGACGCCGACATAGGGAATGCCACCGTTGAAGACGGGCTCGAAAACACCGACGGTCGGCGGCAGGCGCGGCGTCACCTCCTGATGGCCGAAAGGAAGAATGCCGGTAAACAGGATCAGGCCGGCCGCCTGGTTCGAGTTGAAGAATTTCAGATATTCCAACCCGCGTTGCGCATCATTCTGGGTATGCCCGATCAGCACGCCGTAGCCATGGGCTCGCGCTTCGTTTTCAAGGCCAACCAGGATGCTGGAGAAGTTCGGATCACCGATGTCGGGCGCGACCACGAGTATCATGTTCGAGCGCCCCAGCCTCAGGCTGCGCGCCATCGCGTTGGTGGTGTAGCCCGTCAGCGCAATGGCCTGATTGACCTTCAACCGCGTGGACTTGGCAACCTTCTCCGGCATGTGAATGGCCCGCGAAACTGTCGCGATCGACACTTCGGCGATCCGGGCGACATCTTCGATGGTTGCGGGGGTGGAATCGGACACTCGGTTGGCCTCGGGCTTTGTTGCGAGACACTACACAGACTTGCCTGGTGGTCAAACGCGCAGGCAGAAAAAATTGTCGTACAAGCATGATGTAAACCTTTACATCGGTCAGTGTAAAGGTTTACATCATTGAAAAAGCGGTGGAGGCCGCAGGGAGGGGAATATGACCACGGAGGTTGTCGACGGGGCTCCCGTCGTGCTGTCTGCGCGCCGCATCAGTAAATCCTTCAGCGGCGTGCAGGTGCTTTTCAGCGTCGATTTCGAGCTGCGCCAGGGCGAGATCCACGCGCTGATGGGCGAGAACGGCGCCGGCAAATCCACGCTCGTCAAGATATTGTCCGGCTTCGAGCAACCGACCTCGGGCGAGATCCTGCTCGACGGCCAGTCGGTGAAGCTCCCGCCAGACGGTGCGGCCGAAGCGCTCGGCATCGTCATCATCCATCAGGAATTCAATCTGGCCGAACATCTAACCGTCACCGAGAGCCTGTTTCTCGGCCGCGAAGTGACCAGGTTCGGCGTGCTCGACCGCAAGTTCATGCGCGCGGAAACGCGCCGCGTTCTCGATCTCCTCGGCTCCCATGTCGACGAGAATGCGATGATCGGCTCGCTGTCGATCGCCGAAAAACAGATGGTGGAAATTGCCAAGGCTATCAGCCGTGACGCGCGTGTCGTCTTCATGGATGAGCCGACCGCCGTCCTTTCTCGCGAAGAAACGAACTTTCTGTTCCGCTTGGTGCGCAAGCTGCGCGACAAGGGAACGAGTTTCGTCTTCGTGTCGCACAAGCTCGACGAGGTCATGGAACTCACCGATCGCGTGACGGTGTTGCGCGACGGCCAATGGATCAAGACATCGCCGACCTCCATCCTCGACGGCGAGGCGATCGCCCAGTTGATGGTCGGCCGTGAGCTTTCGAGCCTCTATCCCGCCAAAAGCGAACCCGACTTCGACGAGGAGGTCGTGCTGCGCGTCAGTTCGGTCTCAACAGGCTACGTTAGGGACGCAAGCTTCGAGGTCCGCCGCGGCGAAATCCTCGGTTTTTCCGGGATGATCGGTTCGGGTCGGACGGAATTGATGGAGGCGATTGTCGGATTGCGCCCGCGTGTGTCCGGCGAGGTTCTCGTTCGTGGCCAGCCGGTTTCATCCGGTGACGTGCACGCGGTCAACAAGGCCGGTCTCGCATACATGACCAAGGACCGGAAAGCCAAGGGGCTGTTGCTCAATGCCGGGATGATGGCGAACCTGACGTTGCAGTCGCTCGGTCGCCATAGCCGCCTCGGCTATCTCGATCCGGGAAGCGAGGAGGCGGCTCTGGTCAAGGCGCGCCGCCGGTTCGACATCCGCGTCAGGGATGACAAGATTGTCGCCGGACGCATGTCCGGTGGCAACCAGCAGAAGCTGCTTCTCGCCAAGGTAATGGAAACCGACCCTGGTATCATCATCATCGACGAGCCGACCCGCGGCATCGACGTCGGCACCAAGCAGCAGATCTACCACTTCATCTCGGCGCTCGCCCGGGACGGTCGCTCGATCATTGTCGTCTCATCGGAGATGCCCGAGGTCATAGGCTTATGCAGTCGCGTGGTGGTCATGCGCGAAGGCCATATCGCCGGCATTCTCGAGGGGGACGAGATCTCCGAGCAGGAGATCATGCGCTACGCCGCAGGATTGAAGAAGAAGACGGCGGCCTGAGGCGGCCGCGGCGCATCCTGCGCAGATGCCGAGAACAACAAGATTCCCGACAGGTGGGACGGAGGTTCAATTGGATATGAGCGTAAACGAGGAAGGCAGTCAGGGCGCAATTCGCCGCCGCAGCTGGCGCGACATCGATCTGAGGGCCGTGGCGCCATTCGTCGCACTGGCGTTGCTGTTGCTGGTAGGGGCGCTGGTCAATCCCAACTTCATCAGCATCAACAACCTCGCCAACGTCGCTACCCGCAGCGCCTTCATCGCCATCATCGCGGTCGGAGCGACTTTCGTGATTTCGTCGGGCGATCTCGATCTCTCCGTCGGGGCGATGGTCGCCTTCATCGCCAGTCTGATGATCCTGTTCATGAACTCCGGGGTCATCGCCGATCCGGTACTCATGCTTCTGGCGGCGGTCCTGTTTACTATCGTCGCCGGCGCACTCTGTGGTCTTGCCAACGGTCTGATCACCACGGTCGGCAAGATCGAGCCCTTCATCGCAACGCTCGGCACCATGGGCATCTATCGGGGACTGACGACCTGGCTGTCGCAAGGCGGCGCAATCACGCTTAAGGAGCCGGAGCTCCAGGAGATCTATCGGCCGGCTTATTTCGGCACGATCTTCGGCCTGCCGGTACCGATCGTCGTCATCCTCGCGGTGACTGCCGTGGCGGCCTTTATCCTCTACCGCACGCGCTACGGTCGGCACGTCGTGGCCGTCGGTTCCAATCGCGACGTTGCGCGTTACTCGGGCATTTCCGTCAACCGCGTCCGCACCGTCGCCTTCGTGATCCAGGGGCTCTGCGTGGCAGCCGCCGTCCTCCTCTATGTGCCGCGCCTCGGCTCGACGTCGGCAACGACTGGCATTCTCTGGGAACTACAGGCAATCACTGCCGTCGTCGTCGGCGGCACCGCGCTCAAGGGTGGCGCCGGCCGCGTCTGGGGCACGATCTGTGGCGCGTTCATCCTCGAACTGGTCGGCAACATCATGCTGCTCTCCAACTTCATCAGCGAATACCTGATCGGCGCCATCCAGGGTGCGATCATCATCATTGCGATGCTCGTCCAGCGCTCGCTGGTTCGGAAATCGTGAGACGGCCGGGTCCACAGGTCTCCCGGCCTGCAACAGGCTGACCTGATATTTGGGAGGAACTTAATGCGTAATAAGCTATTCGGCCTGACCCTCGCGGCCATGACCGCACTCGCTGGCGTGTCGCACGCGCAGGAAGAAAAGAAAGTGACGATCGGCGTCTCCATTCCGGCTGCCGATCATGGCTGGACGGCCGGCGTGGTCTTCCACGCCGAGCGCGTCGCCAAGATCCTGATGGAGCGCAACCCGGGCCTCAACGTCATCGTCAAGACCTCTCCCGATCCGGCGAGCCAGGCCAACGCCGTGCAGGACCTCGAAACGCAAGGCATCGACGCTCTCGTCATCCTGCCGACCGATCCGGATCCGCTGGTCAACGCCATCAAGGAAGTAAAGGGCAAGGGAACCTTCGTCGCGCTCGTTGACCGTGCGCCCAGCGTCAACGACAACTCGGTGCGCGATCTCTACGTCGCCGGCAACAACCCGGCTCTCGGCCAAGTCGCGGGCGAATACATCAAGGCCACGACACCGGAAGCCGAAGTCGTCGTCATCCGCGGCCTGCCGATCCCGATCGACCAGCAGCGCCAGGACGGTTTCGACAAGGGCATCGAAGGCTCGAAGGTCAAGGTTCTCGATCGCCAGTACGGCAACTGGAACCGCGACGATGCCTTCAAGGTCATGCAGGACTACCTGACGAAGTACCCGAAGATCGACGTCGTCTGGTGCCAGGACGACGACATGGCCGTTGGCGTACTGCAGGCCATCGAGCAGGCGAAGCGTACCGACATCCAGTATGTCGTTGCCGGCGCCGGTTCAAAGGAAATGATCAAGAAGGTCATGGACGGCGACAAGATGATCCCGGTCGACGTGCTCTACCCGCCGGCAATGGTCGGAACGGCGCTGGAGATGACGGTCGCCAACTTCTACGGCCAGGTTCCGGTCCGTGGCGTCTACACGATCGATGCAACGCTCGTGACCAAGGACAATGCCAAGGACTTCTACTTCCCGGATTCGCCCTTCTGATCCAGGCTTGACTGAAAGGCGGCCCGCGGTCGGCGCGGGCTGCCATCCCACAACGATCACCTGAAATCTCAGGTCGTGTCGTCTTGAGCCCCAGGCGGGCATCGCCGGCGTCTTTCGAGCGCCCGGCACATTTTCCAACGGAGGAGACGAGAGATGAAGACGATCAAGGGGCCAGGGCTCTTTCTTGCGCAGTTTGCCGGCGATGCGGCACCGTTCAATTCCTGGGACGCGATCACCAAATGGGCGGCCGATTGCGGCTACAAAGGCGTGCAGGTCCCGAGCTGGGATGCGCGGCTGATCGATCTTCAGAAGGCGGCGACCTCGAAGACCTATTGTGACGAATTTGCCGGCACGGCCCGCGACAACGGTGTCGAGGTGACCGAGCTTTCCACCCATCTGCAGGGCCAGCTCGTCGCCGTGCACCCGGCCTATGACGAAGCCTTCGACGGCTTTGCCGCACCGGAAGTGCGCGGCAACCCGAAAGCGCGGCAGCAATGGGCGGTGGAACAGGTGAAGCTGGCGCTGACCACCTCGAAGAACCTGGGGCTGAACGCCATGGCAAGCTTTTCCGGCGCGCTCGCCTGGCCCTTCGTCTATCCCTGGCCGCAACGGCCGGCCGGTCTCGTCGAGACCGCCTTTGACGAACTGGCGAAACGCTGGAAACCGATCCTCGACCATGCCGAGGACTGTGGTGTGGATGTCTGCTACGAGATCCATCCGGGCGAGGACCTGCACGACGGCATCACCTACGAGATGTTTCTGGAGCGCACCGGCAACCATGCCCGCGCCTGCATGCTCTATGACCCCTCACACTATGTGCTGCAGTGCCTCGATTATCTCGACAACATCGACATCTACAAGGACCGCATCCGGATGTTCCACGTCAAGGATGCGGAGTTCAATCCGACCGGGCGCCAGGGCGTCTATGGCGGCTATCAGGGCTGGGTCAACCGGGCAGGCCGCTTCCGGTCTCTGGGTGACGGCCAGGTGGATTTCGGCGCGGTGTTCTCGAAGATGGCGGCCAATGATTTCTCGGGCTGGGCGGTGGTCGAATGGGAATGCGCGCTGAAACATCCCGAGGACGGTGCGCGCGAGGGTGCCGACTTCGTCAAGCACCACATCATCCGCGTCACGGAGAAGGCGTTTGACGACTTTGCCGGCGGCGGCACGGACGAGGCGGCCAACCGGCGCATGCTGGGGATTTGAGGAAGCGTTTGCCCCTCAGCGGCGGTTCATTTGCGTTGTTTCCCGCCCTTCATTTGATAGGCAGTCCTTGGTCAGGGGCGGTGGGCGACGTGACGTCCGGCCGTTCCCTTAAAGCCGCGCAAGGAAGGGTCCAGCGACAATCCTAAGCCCGAAACCGGCGATCCGATCGAGTGCTGCGGTTCACCGCGCCCTCGACCGGCGCTCGTCGTCACGCCAGCGGCGGATATCGTCCGGCGCTGCTTTACCCGCCCGCGGGCCGTGGATGGTGACGGAGCGGGAGGCGGCTGCGACGGAGAAGTCCAGCGCCTCTTCGATGGCCTGGCCTTGCGACAGACACCAGGTCAATGTGCCGCCGAAGGTGTCGCCTGCACCGGTGACGTCAACGACGTCGACCGGAAACCCGGGCACACGAAGGATCGTGTCGCCATTGCGGGCCTCGGCGCCATCCGCAGCGAGGGTGCGCACGACCCAGTCGATATCGTGCGCCTGCATCCAGTCGCCGATAATCGTGATTTCGTCGTGGCCGAAAGCCGCGCGGAAGCCGACCTGGTTGAAGATGACGACCGCAGCACCTGTGAGATAAGGCATATCCTGCGGCGTGCATCCACCGACGTCGAGATCGAAGATGACGCGCCGGCCGTGCTGGCGGAGATCGGCAAGAAGGTCGGCTTGCTTGACCACGCCTTGATCCGTTCGCGCATGGAGACGACGGGCGCGATAGAGCGTCGTGTAGAGAAAGCCTGGTTGGCGCAGCGCATCGAGGGCAGCCGCGTCGAGCCACATCGGCTGCTCGCCCATCTCGACCGTCAGAACGACATGCTCGCCGTCTACGAGGAAGATGAAGTTCCGCGATTCCGGAATCGCGGGATCGATCAGCATGTAATCGACGCCGACGCCGTTGGCCTTCAAATCGGTGATCAAACGTTGCGACAGCGGACTGTCGTTGAGCAGGGAGAGGAACTGCGTCTCACCGCCAAGCCCCGCATGTACGACAGCGGCATTCGCAATGGAGCCGCCAGCCTCGGCTGGAAGCTCCTTGACCATGCCCTTGTCGGCTCGGCCCGGCCAGCGATCGGCGGTGTAGTATTCGTCGAGCGCGACGTCGCCGATGAAGAAGCTTGTCATGCGGTTGGTCCTTCGCCTGGAATGGCTTGCACCAGCTTCGGGCCACCGGCAACCGGAACCCAAGGGCTCTCGCCGAGACCGCAGACGGCCATCCAGTAGTAGGGGGTTGGTTCCGAGACGCCTCGGCAGGCGTCGTGCCAGACGTTGCGGTCCATCACCACGGCCTGCCCGGGCGCGATGACGAAGGCTTCGATCTCATTCCGGTCCGGCGCCGTGGCGTCAGATGCGGGAGCGACGGCGAGGACAACCGGTTGGGCGAAGCAGAAGATCGCCTCCTCCGTTTGCGGATGCCGCTCCATTACGCCGCAGTGCCACGGTGCGCTGCCGCCGCGCGTAACACCGAGATGGCCGGCACCATCGATCAACGATGTTTTCGTGAAGCCGTCATGCCAGGCGTCGCCGACGGTCCAGACCACCTTGGGATCGGTGTCGCCGGTCAGGTCATAGACCCTGCCGTATCGCGAGAAATTGTCCGGGGTCACCGGGCGGGCGAAGGCCGTGTCGGCCGCACTCATGCGTCGCTCCTGATGGCGCGCACGACGCGCATGAGCCCGGCAACATGGGCAGGCTCGACGCGGCCTGTGTCCTTATGGTCGTGCTTGAACCAACTGCCGACGACGGCGCCATCGGCCTTGGCCAGTTGCTCGGCGGCATTGGATTCGGTCAGGCCGGCGCCGATCAAGAGGGGCGTCCCGCCGCCGGTTGCAGCGTGGAAGCGCGCCACCTTGTCCATGTCGGTCGGCTGGCCCGTGGCGTCGGAGGTGACCACCAAACCGTCGCAGCGCGCAGCGCCGATGCGCACGTCTTCCGATTCCGATCGCCCGGACAGAACAGGCTGGTACTTGAAGCGAACGCCACCGAGCAACAGCGCCGAAACGCCCTCGCGGCGTGCCGCGAGTTCGGCTTCGAAGGCTTCGTCCGCATCCGGCGGCAGATGGCCGGCGACAGAATCCACCTGGATAAAGGAAACGGGGTACGTTTTGGCAAGGGCAAAGGCGCGCGCATCGTCTCTGAGCACGTTGACGCCGATGCGGGTGCCGAGGTCGAACCCGAACAGCCGGTCCAACACCCGCTCGACGTCTTCTGCACCACCGAAGTAGTTCTCGACCACGACCCCGTCCACGCCTTCGCCGGCCATGATGCGGGCCTCTTCCTCGGCCTGGGCAAGCTTGGCCGCGGGGCCGTCACCAGCCAGGTGCAGCATGCCAAGAATGGGTTTTGGGGTCGTGAAAGTGTCGCCGAAGCGGCTCATATCTTGCTCTCCTGCGCACCGTGCGGCGCGGTCTCGCGCCCCCAGCGCGTTGCAAATTTCATCTGGACTGCCGGCGAGTAGACGATCGACGTGCGCTCGACCAACCGATCGTCGGCATCGAGCACATCCCCGCTGGCGCAAAGGTAGCCCGGCACGTCAGGCGCCGGGGCAAAGACCTCCCTGAGGCGCTCGGAAGACGGCACGACGCTGAGCAGCAGTTCCGAACGCAAGGGGTGGCGGTCATAGTCGCGGCGCAAAACCTCGTAGAGCGATTGCGCCGCGAAATCGTAGCGGTCGATCCCCGGATAGAGGGCAAGATCAAGCTGAGACGTGTCGACGTTCAGCCAACTCACCGTGTCGCCATTGGCAAGCCCGCGCGCGCGCACCAGCAAGAGTTCGCCATTCTCCACCCGGTGTTCCAGCACGCGCGTCACCGGGCGCTGGCCCTGGCGGCGGGCAAGCTCCGTGAAGCTGCCGAAATTCCAGATGTTGTGGCTGACAGGCCGGTGCGAGACGATCGTGCCGCGGCCGCGAACCTGCTGAACCAATCCCTCCGACACCAAAAGCGCCATCGCATTGCGCACGGTGGTTCGGGCAATGCCGAACTGGTCGCGCAACTGGTTCTCCGAGGGAATCGCTTCCCCTTCGGAGAAGTCGCCGCCGAGAATCGCGGCGCGGAGCGCCCGGTAGAGCTGCCGGTAGAGCTGCTCGCTCGAATAGAGATCGAGGCGCAGCCGGGCCAGTCTGTCGTCCGGGTTTCCGTTTGCTGCAATGGTGGAGGCGTCTGGCATGGAAGGATGGGTCAAGGCAGGCTCCGGCGCGGTTCGGTTACTTCGTGGCTCCGTTTATCTTGAACTCTTCGACGGCAGCCTGTTTCAAGCCGTAGCGGTCGAGGATCTGTGCATAAGTGCCATCGGCCTTCATGGCGTCGAGCGCTCCCTTTACGGCATCGCGCAACTGCGCATTCGCTTTGGCGAAAGCAATGCCGTAGTGGTTGACGTCGCCGACTTCGCCGATCTGGTAGAACTTGTCCGGCTCCTGCTTCATCAGGTCGAGCAGTCCCTCAAGGCCGATGACCGAAGCCTGGGCGCGGCCCTGGCGGATCTGCATGATGTGCTCGGCCTGGGTCGGGATCTGGATGACGGTGATCAACTGGTCGGCTGCGCATTTAGCCTTGCCGATATTTTCCGCCCAGGTGACCCAGCTGGTTCCCGTTGCGACCGCGACAGTCTTGCCGCAAAGGTCCGCCTCGGTCTTGATCTCGCCTTGGTGGTCCGCGGTCGAATAGAAGACGTTGCCGGTCTTGAAGTAGTCGATGAAATCGAGCTGCGTCTGGCGCTCCACCTTGTCGGAGAAGGCGGTCATGATCAGGTCCGAACGGCCGGTGACGACCTGCGGGATCAATTGCGGGAACTCGACGTTCTGGAACTCGGCCGTCAGGCCGAGGCGTTCGGCGATTGCCTTGGCAAGATCGATGTCGAAGCCTTTCAGTTCGGTCGAGCCGGCGTCGTTATATTCCATTGGCGGATAGGCAAGGCTGATCGTGATGTTCAGCTTTCCGGTATCGCGCACCGCGTCCGGCAGAGCGGCGGCGAGCTTCTCGTCGGCGGCCTGTGCCACGCCACCTGCGGCGAGGCTGATGAAGGTGGCGGAGGCAAGCCCCAGAACCATCGGCAGCAGTTGTTTCATTTTCAGTTCTCCCTCTTTTTGAACTCTTGTCTTCAGGCCAGCACGCGGCTGAGGAAACTCCGCACGCGCGGGTCGCCGGGGTTGCCCAGAACTTGCGTGGGTACGCCCATCTCGCGGATCTCGCCGTCGATCATCACCACGACGCGGTCGGCGACCTCCCGGGCAAAGCCGATCTCGTGGGTGACGACGATCATCGTGGTGCCGCCGCGCGCCAGATTGCGCATGACTTCCAGAACCTCGCCGACGAGTTCTGGATCGAGCGCGCTGGTCGGCTCGTCGAAGAGCATGACACGTGGCTCCATTGCGAGCGCCCGGGCGATTGCCACACGCTGCTTCTGGCCGCCGGAAAGCTGCGACGGATAACTCGATGCCTTGGCCGCCATGCCGACCTGCTCGAGCAGGCCCATGGCACGGGCTTCGGCCTCGGCGCGGCTCAAGCCGCGTACTACCATCGGTCCCTCGGTGACGTTGCCGAGCACCGTTCGGTGCGCGAAAAGATTGAAATGCTGGAACACCATGCCGAGCTGGCTCTGCTGCGCCCGGAGCCGTTTGACCGGCAATTCCTCAAGCGCGCCGCGGCTGAGCTCGTAGCCCATGATCGCGCCGTCAACCCAGACATAGCCGCCATTCGGCGTTTCCAGATGGTTGATGCAGCGCAGGAAGGTGCTCTTGCCACTGCCCGAGGGCCCGAGGATGCAGAGCACCTCCCCATAGGTGACTTCCAGATCGAGACCCTTCAGGACCTCGTGGCTGCCAAAACTCTTGCGGATACCGACCGCCTTGACTGCGAGTGTCATGCTTCCCCCGAGGCGACGGGACGACGCGCCCATCCTTTGAACCAGCGGCGCTCGCTGGTTGCGGCTGCGGTATCGCGGCCGAAATGGCGTTCGAGATAGTATTGGCCGATGGAAAGAACGGTGGTTCCCGCCAGATACCAGACGGCGCAGACGAACAGCAGTTCGATGACGGCACCGTTGATGAAGTAGATGCGCTGCGCAGCATTCAGCATTTCGCCCATGGCGATGGTGGCAGCGAGCGAGGAAAACTTCAGCATGCCGATGGCGCTGTTGCCAAGCACGGGCAGGATCAGCCGCAAGGTCTGCGGCAGAATGATGCGCCGCATCGTCTGGCCCGGCGTCATGCCGAGCGTATGGGCAGCTTCCTTCTGGCCCTTATCGACCGAAGAGATGCCGCCGCGCACCACTTCCGTCAGATAGGAGCCTTCGTTCACGCCGAGACCGAGGACAGCCGCGACGAACGGCGTCACCACGTCGACCATGCGGGCATCGATGAGCCCGGGGATATAGAGGCGCGGGAAGACCAGCGCGATGTTGAACCAGATGAGCAACTGCAGCAGCACCGGCGTGCCGCGGAACACCCAGACATAGAGCCATGCAGCAAAGCGCAGGATCGGATTTTCCGAAAGCCGCATGATGCCGAAAGCGAAACCAAGAAAGACGCCAAGCACCAGCGCACAGGCCGAGATCAGCAGCGTCCAACCGAAGCCGGTGATGATGACGCCAGCCGTCAGGAACTCGCCGACCACCGTCCACTGGATTTGCCCGACTGCGAAGGCGCGCCCGATTACGGCAAGCAGCAGGATGACGAGACCGCCACTGATCCACCGCCAGGGGTGGTGCAGTGGGCGGATGGCGACATCCGGACCGGGAAGGTCTGCGAGTGACAGCGCGGACGTTGAAGATGAGTGAGAGTGGTGCATGGCATCCAATTGTAGGGTTAGGCCTACAACTTGATAGAAGCACGCCTAAACCGTGTCAAGCTGGCGACCGGAGAATATTTCCGCCTGTGCATATTCGTGCTGAATGCGCTGGAGGATTGGAAGTCAGCGGCCGCGAGGAACGGTATGATCGAAAAACGATCGCCGCCGGCACGGGGAACCGGCGAGGGGGACAGCTTCTCAAGCGCTAAGCGCGCCGCCGCGCTGGCATCTTCCGGGATGCAGCCGCATGAAGGCTGTACCGGGACGGAACCGAACTGTCCGTTGAAAAGAAAATAAGGAAGGCTGGGGCGCTCCATGAGCGTTACCGGTGTTTGCCAACTGCACCGTTAAGACTGACGAGACGCTGAAAGTCTCGCCAGTCCGCAAGTGCTCGTGCTCGTAATCCTACCCAGCGTCCATGCCGAACGGCGCCAAGCGGCGCGTTATGTCCAGCCTCGCGCGGATGGCGTCAGGGGCAAGGCGAGCGGATTGCCGTGTCTCCCCTCGATTTGCTCCGCCAGAAGGAAGGCGGTCGTCGGGCCCAATGTGAAGCCCTGATGGCCGTGGCCGAAATGGAACCAGAGGCCCTTATGCCGGGTCGGGCCGACGACGGGCAGCATGTCGGGCATGCAGGGGCGGGTGCCCGACCAAGGCGTGGCTTCGACGGGCTCGCGCAGGCCAAAAAGCTCGCGCGCGGCATTGGCGGCATGCAGTATCTGCCGCGATGCCGGCGCTGTGCCCGGCGGCGCCATATGCGCACCGGTCAAAACTCGCCACCCTGTGTTCATCGGCGCAACCAGCGTGGAACGGTCGACATCCAGCATCGAGATGCGCGGTCCGTTCGGACCTGCGAAATGCCTGTGATAACCGCGCTTGAACACCATGGGGATGTGATAGCCGAACGTCTTCGCGAGCGTCGGCGACCATGGACCCAAGGCGACGACCGCGTTCTGTGCCGTAAATGTGCCGTCCTCGGACAACACCTGCCAGCCGGCGCCATTCTTCAGCAGGCTCAGGGCGTCGCCGCGGGCCAGCGTTCCGCCGCGCGCAACGAAGAGGGCGGCGTAGCGCGCGACCAGTTCACCCGGATCACGGCAGGTCCAGGGTGACGTCCAATGGACCGCACCCGCGAGCCGAGATTGCAGCGCCGGTTCGCTTGCCGCGAGTTCATCTGCACCAAGCACCGTCGACGGCACGCCGTAGACACGCTTCAACCGTTCCGCGGTGGCGGCAGCCGCTTCGAATGTCGCAGGTGTACGATAGACCGCGCGCCAGCCCTGCCGGACGATGAGTTCCCCAGCGCCGGCGGGTTCGATGAAACGCGCGTGATCGTCACTCGCACGCAGCGCGAGCTGTGAATAGGCCGCGATGGTCCTCGCGTAAGGCGCGGGCGCCGACTGCGCAAAATAGCGCCAGAGCGGCCCCACCAGCTGTGGCATATCGCGCAGCCGCCAATCGACGTTGTTGCCGCGCTTGAGCGCCACCCTCGCGATCTCGGTCATGGAGCGAGGGAAGGCATAGGGCTCGACGGCCTCAGTCTGGATGATGCCGGCGTTGCCGTAGCTGGTTTCCCGGCCCGGCGCCTTGCGATCCAGCAGCACCACCTGATGCCCACTCTCCTGCAATGCGAGCGCGGTTGAGACGCCGACCATGCCGGCGCCGAGGACGATGGAGGTAGTCATTGTTTGATTCCGCAGAAGGTCTCGTCAGAAAGTCAGGCGCGAATTGTAGCCGACCACGAATTGGATGAAGCGCGAGACGTCGACCATGTCGTCACCCTGGTACCGGATCGTGTAACCATCGGTGCGCTCGACGCCCTTGAGGTAGGAAAGGTACTCGGCCGGCAGGCGATTTCGGAACACGATCTCCAGCGTCGGGTTTTCCAGCTTGAACGGCTTTGCCGAAGCCGCCCTGGACAATGCCTTCTTGACGCCCTCGCGGATGCGTCGATGTCCGACGGCCGGTGTGAGCGTAATCGCCGATTGCGTGCTGTAGACCTGCTTCACCGGTACCGCAACGATGTCTCCGATGACCTGGCTTATCTCGTCCAATGCCACATTGTCGCCCGAGGCGAGCAGCACCGGCACGCCAAAATGCCCGGCGATGGCGGCGTTGATGCCAGCCTCAGGCATGACAACGCCGTTGATCCGCACTTCGGCAAAAGCTGTGCCGCCGATCGTGTGCGACAGCACGCCTCCGATATGACTTGCGCCGGCGTGATAGCCGAGAAGCATGGCGCCGACGAAGGACCCGAGCTCGACGCCCTGCATCATCATCAGCGGTCGCGGCCAACTGCGGACGATCTGCACATAGTCGGGCAGGCGGTCGATCAAGATGCTCTCGCCATTCCCGTGAGAATCGCTGAGGATGACTTCCTCTACACCTTCCTCATGCGCAGCCTCGCAGGCATGGACCACTGTGTCCGTCATCCAGCCGCGGGCGTTCTCATATTCGAAACCTTCGGGCATCAGCTGGTCGCGGCTCACGACCCCGACGATCCCTTCGATATCAGCGGAAATATAGACGCGCATTCCTGCCTCCCCAGTCAGCCGCGTCATGGACGCGGATAATGCATTTGACTTTCCGACGATAAACATAGTTTTATGATTAGAAAATATCTTTCTTGATAGGCGAGAGGTAAAAATGAAACTGTTCATCGCTGGGCTGGACACCGAGACCAACACATTTTCGCCGATGCAGACGGGCCTAGAGGCCTTCCGGGAAAACCTGATCGCCTACGGCGATGCCACCAGCAGGCCGCTCAACTGCTGCTCGTCGCAGATGTCTGTCTGGCGCAAGTCCGCTCAAGAAAAGGCCTGGTGCGTGGTGGAGAGCCTGTGCGCCGTGGCCGAGCCAGGCGGCAGGACCACGCGGGCGGTCTATGAGAGCTTCCGCGCCACCATCCTTGGCGACCTCAAGGCGGCCATGCCGGTCGATGCCGTCATGCTTGCCCTGCACGGCGCCTGCGTCGCCGAAGGCTATGACGATGTCGAGGGGGATCTGCTCGAGCATGTGCGCGGCCTGGTCGGGCCGAATGTGCCGGTCGCCGCCGAACTTGATCTGCATTGCCATATCACCGACCGCATGCTCGCCAATGCGACCATGATCGCCACCTACAAGGAATATCCGCATACGGACATCGAGGAGGTTGCCGGCCAGTTGTTCCGGCTGGTGGAGCGGACGCTCGCCGGCGAAGTGCGACCGGCCATGGGCGTTTATGACTGCCGCATGATCAACACCTTCCACCCGCATCGCGCACCGTTGCGCGGCATTGTCGACCGCATGAAGGCGATGGAGGGGCAGGATGGCGTGCTGTCGGTCTCCTTCGGCCACGGCTTCCCCTGGGGCGACGTCGAGGATGTCGGCGCCAAGATGCTGGTCGTGACCGACAATGACCCGGAAAAGGCGGCCCACACCGCTCGGTCCTTCGGCCGGGAGATATTCGATGCGCGCGAAGAGATGCGGGGGGACTATCTCGGTATCGACGCGGCGCTGGATCGGGCCGTCGCGGCGAAGAGCGGACCGGTCGTGCTGGCCGACGTCTCCGACAATGCAGGCGGTGGGGCGCCTGGAGACTCGACATTCATCCTCAGCCGCATCATCGAGCGCGGCATCGAAGACGTGGCAACCTGCCTCTATTGGGACCCGATTGCGGTGCGCATGTGCCGCGAGGCGGGAGAGGGGGCGACATTGGCGCTCAGGATCGGCGGCAAGGTTGGGCCGGCTTCTGGCGATCCGCTCGATTTGACGGTGACGGTCAGGCGCATAGCTTCGGGCATTACCCAGCGCTTCGGTCCGACGCCGCTTGGCATCGGTGACGCCGTATGGGTCAGTGCCGGCAGCGTCGACATCGTGCTGAACACCGTGCGCACCCAAACCTTCCACCCGGAATGCATGAGCGCGCTGGGCCTGGACCCCGCGAAAAAGAAGATCGTCGTGGTGAAATCCAGTAACCACTTCCGCGCAGGCTTCGAACCGATCGCGCGCGAAATTCTCTACATCAGCGCGCCCGGTGCCCTGCAGCCCTCCTTCGAGGAACTGGCCTTTACCAAGCTGAAGCGGCCCTATTGGCCCAGGGTCGCCAACCCATTCGAGGGGTAGGGCAAGGGCGGTATCGATCCGAAGACGATCGCGGGCAGGGTGTCGCCGGCACGCATTGCCTTCGAGGGCAATGTTGATTTCGGCCACGTATTATAGGAAATGGTTTTCCTATAATGCCAGTCGGATTCTGCCGCGTCGCGGGCTGAGCCGAGATCGGCACGCGGTCCGGAACGGCTGCAGGCAAATTGGAGACGCCAACGATGACCGATGCGAAATCCAGCCTCGGCGATATCCTGAAGGAGATTCGCAACCGCAATCGCTGGACGTTGGCAGAGGTGAGTTCCATGACCGGGCTTGCGGTCTCGACCCTTTCCAAGGTCGAAAACAACCAGATGCAGCTCACTTACGACCGGCTGATCCAGCTCGCCCAGGGCCTGAAGGTCGACATCGTCGAGCTTTTCGGGACCATGGCGGGCGCTGAGGAAGCCCCCAACATGCTGGGGCGGCGCACCTACACCAAGTCCGGCGACGGGCGGGCGATCATCACGCAGAACTACGACTATCTCTATGTTTGCACGGAGATTTCTAAGAAGTCGATGGTTCCGATCGTGGCGGTAGCCCGGGCACGCACACTTGAGGAGTTTGGGCCGCTTATCCGGCACAAGGGCGAGGAGTTCTTCTACGTTCTCGAAGGGGAACTGGAACTTCACACCGAGATCTATGCGCCTTTGCGGCTCAAGAAGGGCGATTCCTGCTACTTCGACGCGATAATGGGTCACGCCTATCTCAGCGTCAGCGAAGAACCTGCGCAAATCCTGTGCGTTTGCTCGACCCCCGAAACCGAGCTGGTCTCCACACTGGCGAACGCACAGACGATCAAGCTCAAAAGTTAAACGAAGATAAAAAACAAATACGATAAGAAAAAATATTGCACTTAGGAAAATCGTCTCCTACTCTAGTGCTGCGGTTGGTGCCGGGAGGGCATCGTGCGCCGCAGTTCTGGGGAGGACTACGAGATGAACGGTTCCAAGTGGAAATCGATCGGCGTTGCATTGCTTCTGGCATCGACGCCTCTTTCCGGCGCGATCGCAGCGCAGGACGTGCTGGTGATGGCGCGAGCGGAAGATCCGCCGACCGCCGATCCTGGAGTTGAAATCAGCAACAGCGGCTACACACTGATTTATGCCGCCTATGAAAGGCTCGTCGCCTACAAGGGCGGCTCAACGGAGGTCGGGCCCGAACTGGCTGAAAGCTGGACCGCCGACGATGCCGGCCTCGTGTGGACCTTCAAGCTCGCCAGCGGCCACAAGTTCGATGACGGTTCACCAGTCGACGCCGCCGCCGTCAAATTCAGCTTCGACCGGCTGATGAAGCTGAAGGCCGGACCGTCCGACGCGTTCCCGGTGCTGAAGGAGGTCGAGGTCGTCGATCCGCAGACTGTCAGATTTCATCTGACGGCGCCGTTCGCGCCGTTCATCTCGACGCTCGCCGTCTCCGGGGCAGCGATCATCAATCCCAAGGTGATGGAGCATGAAACGGACGGCGATATGGCGAAGGCCTGGCTTGCCGAGCACTCCGCCGGCAGCGGGCCCTACCGTATCGCCTCCTGGGAGCGCAACCAGAGCATCGTGCTCGACCGCAACGAACACTACGCAGGCACTGAGCCGGCGCTGAAACAGGTCGTCATTCGCATCGTCGGCGACGTGTCGGCCCGCCGCCTTCAGTTGATCAACGGCGATGCCGACATCATCGAACAGATCCCGCTCGATCAGGCGGAGGCGCTGCAAAAGGACGCTTCCGTCGTGGTCGAGAGCAATCCCAGTATGTATGTGAACTACATCTACATGAACAACCGCCAGCCGCCGCTCGACGACGCCAAGGTTCGCAAGGCGATTTCCTATGCGGTCGACTATCAAGGCATCATCGACGGCATCATGCTCGGCCAGGCCAAGCAAATGCGCGGCGCGGTGCCGAGCGGCATGTGGGGACACGACCCGCAGGGCTTCCAGTACACATACGACATTGAGAAGGCCAAGGCTCTGCTTGCCGACTCCGGCAAGAGCGATATTCACCTGACCTATACCTTCTCTCAGGCGGACCCTGCCTGGGAGCCGGTCGGGCTGGCGCTGCAGGCGTCACTGGCTGAAATCGGCATCAAGCTCGATCTGCAGGCGGTCGCCGACACGACCAAACGCGAACTGGTGGCCAACGGCAAATTCGATATGGCTCCCGGTGCCTGGACGCCTGACTTTGCCGACCCCTACATGTTCATGAACTACTGGTTCGATGCCGACAAAATGGGTGGTCCGGGCAACCGTTCCTTCTACAGCAACAAGCAGGTGACCGATCTCGTGCGTGAGGCGGGATCGATCGTCGACGAGGACAAGCGCAAGGCTCTCTACATCGAGGCGCAGAAGCTTTCGACTGAGGACGCGCCCTATCTCTACATCATGGAAAAGAATGACATCTTCGCCCGCCGCACGGCGGTGAAGGGCTATGTCTACAATCCCATGCTGATCCAGGTTTACAACTTCGGAACGATGTCGAAGACGGAGTGAGGGAGCCGGATTGAAGCGATCCTGTCGCCTTAACGGGCCTCATTCCACAGAACACCTGCCGCCGGCCTTAGCGGCCATGGCGGCAGGGTTTCAACGTTTCCCAAGCTAGGTTTTCGTGCCGGAAGGGCTACCGTCCATGGCAATCACCCGCATCATCATTCCGCGTCTGATATTGCTGCTTTTTGTGGTGCTCGGGGTCGCGGTCATCACCTTCACGATCTCTCACCTCATTCCGGGAGATCCCGCGCGCATGATTGCGGGCGATAGGGCAAGCGCCGAAACGCTTGAGAACGTCAGGCGCAACCTGGGTCTGGATCGCCCGGTCGTCGAACAATTCACCATCTATATCGGCAATCTCCTGCAGGGCGATCTGGGAACGTCCTTGCGGACCAACCGCCCGGTTGCAGCCGATATTCGCACCTTCTTGCCCGCAACACTGGAACTCGGAACGGTCGCGCTCTTCATCGCGATCTGTCTGGGCGTACCACTCGGCGTGCTGTCGGCCGTCTACAAGGACGGCCCGATCGACCAGATCGCGCGGACGGTCTCCGTCTGCGGCATCTCGATGCCGGTGTTCTGGTTCGGCCTGATCCTGATCTACCTCTTCTACGCCAAGTTCCAGATACTGCCTGGCAGCGGGCGCCTGGCCATGGGCATCGTTGCACCAGAACGCATCACCGGATTCCTGCTGATCGACTCTCTGCTGCAAGGCCGCTTCGATGCCTTTCGCAGCGCCGTCTACCACATCATCCTGCCGGGCTTTGTGTTGGCCTTCGCCAATATGGGCGTGATCACCCGCCAGATCCGCGCCTCGATGCTGGATGTGCTGCAGGAAGATTATATCCGCACCGCCCGCGCCAGCGGCCTGCGCAAGGGCATGATCGTCTTCAACTACGCTCTCAGAAACGCGCTGATCCCTTCGATCACCCTGTTGGGACTGGCGCTTGGCGACCTTCTCTATGGAGCAGTGCTTACCGAGACGATCTTCGCCTGGCCCGGCATGGGCACCTATGTCGTGACCTCCATTCAGACGCTCGATTTTCCCGCCATCATGGGTTTCACGATCGTCGCATCCATCGGCTATGTGCTGATCAACCTCCTGGTCGATCTCGCCTACATGCTCGCCGACCCGCAGATCAGGGAGGTCTGATCATGTCCGCCGTCATGCCGACAGAACCTGCTGCGTCGACTACCGCAGCCCGCAGGACCAAGTCCATCTCCGAGCGGCTGCACTATCTGTGGTACCTGAGCCGCCGCAGCCCGCTGACCCTGGTTGGCGCTGCCATCATTCTGCTCGTTCTCATCATGATCATCGCTGCACCGGTGATCGCGCCGTACAATCCGGACAAGGTTTCCCTGACGGCGCGCCTGTTGCCGCCAAGTGCCGCGCATTGGTTCGGCACGGACGAGGTTGGCCGCGACCTGTTCTCACGCGTGATCTATGGGGCGAGGGCGTCCTGCGGCGCCGCCTTCATGATCGTCCTGATTTCGATGTCGGTCGGGGTGCTGATCGGCTGTTTTTCCGGCGTGGTCGGCGGACGGGTCGATACCGCCATCATGCGGCTCATGGATGTCGTCCTTGCTCTGCCGGCGCTGGTGCTGGCCATGGCGCTGGCCGCAGCCCTTGGCCCGAGCCTGTTCAACTCCATGCTGGCCGTGGCGATCGTACGTATTCCCGCCTATGTGCGCCTGGCCCGCGGTCAAACGCTTTCCTTGCGCGAGCAGGTCTTCGTGAAGGCGTCGCGCACCTTCGGCGCTTCGCCGTTCTACATTCTCCGCTGGCATATCCTGCCGAACGCGATGTCGCCGATCATCGTGCAGGCGACGCTCGATCTTGGCGGCGTCGTGCTGATCGCAGCCGCCCTCAGTTTCATCGGCCTCGGTGCCCAGCCGCCCACCTCCGAATGGGGCGCGCTGGTCAGCAGCGGCCGCAGCTACATGCTCGATCAGTGGTGGTACGCGACCTTCCCGGGTCTTGCCATTCTGATCACGGCGATGGGATGCAATCTCGTTGGCGACGGCATCCGCGATATGCTCGACCCGCGCTTGAGGGGCAGATGATGACAGGCACGGCAGAACGACGCGGCCAGGCGCTGGCCATTCACAATCTGTCGCTGGAGTTTCCAACCTTCAGCGGCGCGATCAAGGCGCTCGACAACGTGTCGATCAATATCGGAAAGGCCGAGATCGTCGGGATCGTCGGCGAGTCCGGCTGCGGCAAATCGGTAACGACCATGGCCGCCACTGGGCTGCTGCCCAGGGGTCGCTACAGGATCACCAGCGGCTCGGTCACGCTCTTTGGCCATAGCACCCTCGCCATGGACGACAGCCAGCTGCAGGATGTGCGCGGCAAGGTGTTCTCGACCATCTTTCAAGAGCCGATGAACGCGCTGAACCCGACGATCCGCATCGGCAAGCAACTGACTGACGTCATCATGCGCCACGAGGAGACAAGCTTGCCGGATGCCCGGCGCATTGCGCGGGATATTCTTGCCGACATGCTGATCGGCGAGCCCGAGCGGGTGATGAAGCTCTATCCGTTCGAACTCTCCGGCGGCATGCGGCAACGCGTGCTGATCGCCATGGCGTTCTCCTGCAATCCCGGCCTCATCATCGCCGACGAGCCGACGACCGCGCTCGATGTCACTGTCCAGGCCGTGATCCTACGGCTGATCCAGAACCGTGCGCGCCGCACCGGCACATCGGTGATCTTCATCTCGCACAACGTCGCCGTCGTGTCGCAGCTCTGCGACCGGCTCTACGTGATGTATGCCGGACGGATCGTTGAGCATGGTGCGACCCGCACCGTGCTCGAGGCGCCGCAGCATCCCTATACCCAGGCGCTATTGCGCTGTCTGCCGGAGCGGGTGGCGCCGAAACAGGAGCTCGAAGCGATCCCCGGTGCGGTGCCTAATCTCCTGCATCCACCGGCGGGCTGCTATTTCCAGCCGCGATGCAAGGAAGCGGTTGATCTCTGTCGATCCCAGTCTCCGCAGTTGGCCGGGGCCGATAGCCAACAGGTGGCGTGCTGGCGGCGCGGTGTCGCGCCAGTACTATCAGAGCAAGGGAGCCGCCAATGACGGCAGGCGTTGAAACGATGGCGCGGCCGGTTCTGGAGGTTTCCGATCTCCATGTCCGCTTCCCGGCGTCCCGCAACTGGCTCGGGCGCCCCACCTCGCATGTGCACGCCGTCAACGGCGTCACCCTTAGAGTTCGTGCCGGCAGAAGCCTCGGCATTGTCGGCGAGTCCGGTTGCGGCAAGAGTACGTTCGCCCAGGCAATCATCGGGCTTGCGCGATACGAGCAGGGCAGGGTGGCGATCGACGGTCAGGATTTTCAGGCAGCGCAGGGGAGAGAGAGGCGCCAGCTGCGGCAGAAGATGCAGATCGTTTTCCAAGATCCGCAATCCTCGCTCGATCGGCGCCTACCGGTGTGGCGGCTCATCAGCGAACCGCTGCATATTCGCGGCGGGCATAGCAACGCCGAGCTGCATGCGAAGGCTGAACAACTGGCGACCGCCGTCGGTCTTAGGCCGGAACATCTCGATCGTCTGCCACACGAGTTTTCAGGCGGACAGCGACAACGCATCGCAATCGCCCGCGCCATCAGCACGGATCCCGACCTCATGGTCCTGGACGAGCCCACATCAGCGCTCGATGTGTCGGTGCAGGCGCAGATCATCAACCTGCTTCTGAAACTGCAGCGGGAGCGGGGGCTCGCCTACCTCATGATCTCGCACGATGTCGCACTCGTGCGCCACTTCTGCGACGATGTCGCGGTGATGTATCTCGGCCAGATCGTTGAATCAGGCCCGGCCGAAGAGGTCCTGGGCGACCCTCGGCACCCATACACCCAAACGCTGCTGGCCGCGGCTCCGAGTTTCGCAAGTCCCTTGCCGACCATTGCCGACGTGCGGACCGCCGAGCTTCCAAACAACCGAAAACTGCCAGCCGGTTGCTTCTACAAGGAACGCTGCGGCAAGGCGGCCGCCGGCTGCGAGGCGCCGCAGGTTCTCCAGCACCTCGGCGAGGGCGCACGCAGGGCAAGGTGCCATCTGGCGCAGGGGTGAGGCGCAGACGAGCGTTATAGACACGCTCCGCCGGCCGTTGACACGGCTGGCGGCGTGGCCGCTCCATGTCATTTGATGCGCTGTTCCGATATTTTAAGAAAGATAATTTTCTTATAGGAAATAATTTGATTGATATTTCCGACTGTGCATATTTGGAGCGGATCGCACCGCTGCACTCGAACGAAGCGCGACCTACGCCGCCGGAGACTACTTTGACCTGATCAATGCCGATCGGTGCCCCCGGTCAGCTGCCGCTTCCGAATCTTTCCCCATGTCGGCGGACGCCGTCGCGCGTGCGGCAGTCCACGCGGCTACGAGCCGAAATGAATTTGTTCTGATGAAAGAGGCCTAAGATGAAGAAGGAAGTCGAATGGGCGCGCATGACCGCACCCAGCCTGCGTGAACTCGCCGGAAAACCGGGCGCGCTTGCCGTTCTGCCGATCGGTTCGCTGGAACAGCATGGGCCGCACCTGCCTGTCATTACCGACACCGCCAGCGCATCGGCCGCGGCCATCCGTGCCGCCCGTCTCGTGGCCGATGACATCCCGGTCGCCGTTCTTCCCGGCCTGTGGCTCGGCATGAGCGAGCACCATCTGCCTTTCGGCGGCACCATCACGCTCGACTACGATACACTGAGCCGCGTCATTCGCTGCATCGTCCGATCGCTGAAGACGCTCGGTTTCGCGCGGCTGTTCATCGTCAACGGTCACGGCGGCAACATGGACCCGCTCGCGGTTGCCGTGCGCGAACTGACGGTCGAGTTCGCCATGCCGATCGTCGCCACGACGCCGTGGATGCTGGCACCAGAGGAGGCCAGCAAGATCTTCGAGGTCGACACCGGTGCGCACCATGCCTGCGAAGGCGAAGCGTCGGTCATGCTGGCGATCGTTCCGGATGCTGTAAAGACCGAGATGTTCGGTCAGGCCTTCGGCAACCAGCAGCATCCCGTTGACGTGCCGGCGGACGTGTCGCGCTTCTATTCCTTCGCCGAGCGGGCGCCGGTCACCGGCACCTGGGGCGATCCTCGCAGCGCAACCGCCGAAAAGGGTGAACGCTTCCTCGACCTGCAGGCGAACGAGTTGGTGAAGCTGATCCGCAACGACGTGCTTTGGACCGCTCCGGATCCGGTCTGGGCGCCCGGCCGTGGCCTCGGCACGACGGCCGGCAAAGCCGATTGACCTCAGCCGGCGAGCCATCCGCCGGGCATTCGCATTCCATTCCCAAGGGAGGACACGCCAATGACTTTGAAATTCGCGCGGACGCGCAAAACCCTTGTTTCCCTGTTTGCAGCAACCATGCTTTCTGGCGTGGCGCTGACGCCTGCCATGGCGAAGACGCTCGTCTATTGCTCGGAGGGCGCGCCAGAGGGGTTCGACGCAGCGCTCTACTCGGCCAACAGCACGTGGGATGCTTCGGCCGAGACGATCTACGATCGTCTCACTGAATTCGAGCCCGGCACCACCAACGTCGTTCCGGGCCTTGCCGAAAGCTGGACCATTTCCGAGGACAATTCCGAATACACGCTGAAACTGCGGGAAGGCGTGAAGTTCCAGTCGACGGATGATTTCACCCCGACACGGGACTTCAACGCCGACGACGTGCTCTTCACCTACATTCGCCAGTTGGACAAGGACGACCCGTGGAACAGCTACTTTCCTGGTGCGAACTGGGAGATGTTCAACGCGATGGACATGCCAACGGTCATCAAGGACATCGTCAAGGTCGATGAAATGACCGTCAAGTTCGTGCTGAAGCAACCGGATGCATCGCTTCCGGCGAAGCTTGCCCTGAACTTCGGCTCGATTATGTCGAAAGAGTATGCCGACAAGCTGGCGGCTGAGGGACGGCGCGAGGACCTCGACCGCAAGCCTGTCGGCACCGGGCCGTTCCGCTTTGTCGACTACCAGCAAGATGCGGCGATCCGCTTTGCAGCCAATGCAGACTATTGGGCGGGCGCGCCGGAGATCGACAATCTCATCTTCGCGATCACCACCGACCCGACGACACGCATGCAGAAACTTCAGGCGGGGGAATGCCATATCGCGCCGTACCCGGCGCCGGCCGATGTTGACGGGCTGAAGGCAAATCCGGACCTGACGGTATTGGAACAACCGGGTCTCAACGTCTCCTATCTCGCGATGAACACCTTGGTCGCGCCGTTCGACAAGCTGGAGGTGCGCCGCGCTATCAACATGGCTATCGACCGTAAAGCGATCGTTGATTCCGTCTATCAGGGCATGGGCCAGGTCGCCAAAAGCGTCCTGCCGCCGACGATGTGGGGCTATAACGGCAGCATCGAGGGCTACAGCTACGATCCGGAAGCGGCAAAGAAGCTTCTCGACGGAGCTGGCGTCAAAGATCTGAAGATGAAAATCTGGGCGATGCCCGTCAGCCGTCCGTATATGCCGAATGCCCGCCGCGCGGCCGAGCTGATGCAGGCGGACCTTGCCAAGGTCGGCATCGGTGTCGAGATCGTTTCCTATGAATGGGGCGAGTACCTGAAGAAGGTGCGCGACGAAGCGCGCGACGGCGCCGTCATCCTCGGCGGCACGAGCGACAATGGCGATCCGGACAACTTGCTCAGCTACTTTTTCAGCTGCTCCGGCGTCGGCGGGAGCAACAATGCCAACTGGTGCGACAAGCCGCTCGACGAGATCTTCCAGAAGGCGCGTACCAGCGAGGATCAGAGCGAGCGGACGAAACTGTACGAAGAAGCGCAGGCCATGATCAGCGACCAGGCACCTTGGGTTCCGATTGCTCATTCCACCGTTGTGCTGCCGATGTCGAAAAAGGTGAAGAACTACGTGATGGAACCCTTGGGTTCGCATCGATTCGACAAGGTCGATATCGAGGAATAATCCCAACACGTTGGGTTTCTGCGCGCCTGTTTCGGCAGGTGCGACAATGTCGATTACACCGACGTCGACCCGGTGCCGATGGAGGTGCTGCGATGAGCGACCCTTCCGCCTTCAGTCGGGTGGGAAGGCGTGTGCTGGTCACCGGCGCCAACACCGGGATAGGCCAAGGTATTGCAGTTTCGATCGGCCGGCCCGGCGGCGAGGTGGTCGCGGTCGGGCGCTCGTCCATGGCGGAGACGGTCGAAAAGGTCGAAGCAGCGGGCGGCAGGGTTGTGTCGTTTGCCTGCGATCTCGTCGATGGTGAGGCGGTCAAAACGTTGATCGATCGCGTCTGGGAGAAATGCGGCCCGCTGGACGGACTGGTCAACAATGCCGGGATCATCCGCCTGGCCGCCTCGGTCGAACTCTCCGAGGCCGACTGGGATCAGGTGATCGACCTGAACCTGAAGGCAACCTTTGTCCTGAGCCAGGCCTATGCCCGCCTTGCCTACGAGCGGGCAGGGCGAATCGTCAACATTGGCTCTCTGCTGTCCTTCCAGGGCGGTATTCGTGTCGCCTCCTACACGGCGTCAAAGCACGGGGTGCTGGGCATCACCCGTATCCTTGCCAACGAATGGGCAAGCCAGGGTATCAACGTCGATGCGATCGCCCCTGGCTACATCGTGTCCAACAACACCGAGGCGCTTCGCGCGGACGCCGATCGCAGCGCTGCGATCATCGATCGCATTCCTGCTGGCCGCTGGGGCATCCCCGAGGATATCGGCGATGCTGCCGTTTTCCTGCTCGCGCCGGCATCCAGCTATATGCACGGCGCGGTCCTCCCAGTTGATGGCGGCTGGTTGGTGCGATGAACGGAGATGCGTTGGCGGGCCGTTCAGTGACGCGAGCACGAAGCGCTTCGAAGTGACCGGCTGGCGTTGGCACGGCAGATGATGGAGCGGAAGCTGACCGGCCGACGCACCTCGTCGATGCGGCCGGAACTGATTGAGTTGGTCATGGCCATGCCGCTGGTCACGGGCGGTATGGCCCACCAAGGCGTTCGACTTTGGGCCGAAGGCAGCCCGCCGGATCGTCGGCAAGCTTGGCTTGCGGGAAATGATGGGGTGGGGGAGGTTTGGTGCGTGGGGCGTCCCATAACGGTAACGAGTACCGAACGCCTGCCGCGGTATGCTCGCGGATGGAGCGGGATGCGGCGCGAGTACCATCGGTGTCCCGCACCCCGCTTTACTGACCCCGGGGAGGGTTAGCGAACGTATATCGTCAGCCCGCCGTCGGTCGCCTGTTCAGCGCCGCCAATGTTGTCCATCTCGACGTTCTGCGCCTTCAGCTTTTCAGCCAAGGACTTGTTCGCTTTGACCGCCTCGAGCAGCGCCGCACGTTGTTCCGGCGTGGCATGCTCGACCCACATGCGCGTTTGGTTCTGCTCCGCAAGTGTGCTTACATCGACGACATTGATCTTGTCGCCGCTGTAGCTGCGCACAGTTTGCTCAATCTCTTTGGGCCAGTCCATTGCGGCACCTTGACCGTGCACGATTCCAACGAAGCTCAGGGCGGAGAGGCTGGCAATCATAGAAAAAGTCGCAATACGGTTCATTGTCATGCTCCTTCCTAGGTTTTGCGCTGGTGACCGAAGCGGCAACCAAGCGCGGCTGCTCAAGCAACTCGTCGCAGCTGAGATTACGCGAAACTCCACCGAGCGATATTGTCCTTAGGGGAAGTCGTCTGAACTTGCCGGCCGCTGGTAGGATCGACGGCCACGATA
>NZ_JBQENZ010000041.1:0-53129 GCF_052044935.1 Ensifer sp. 22460 | reverse complement strand
GAGGTCGCAGCCGAGACGATGGCGTCATAGGAGCCGGCAAGCGACACGATGAGCGCTGCCAGCGGTTCGGCGAGGTTGTTGCCGAGGCTTGCATCGTCGGCGAGCAGGACCTTCGTCACGCCCGAGAGCTTTGCAGCCGCATCGGCCGCAGCCTTGGCACCAGAGCCGGCGACGAGCACATGCACGTCGGAACCGATCTTCGATGCTGCCGTCAGCGCCTTGGCGGTCTGGTCGGAAAGGGTTGCGGTGTCGTGATCTGCCAGAAGAAGAATGGCCATGGTTGTGTTCTCCCTTGATTCCTTCGGTTCATGCCCTTGTCCGAAAACCGGTTCCCACTTTTCGGGGCATGAACGCCTTAGAGCACGCCGGCTTCGGTCTTGAGCTTTTCGACCAGCTCGGCGACCGACTTAACCTTGACGCCTGCCTTGCGGCCCGACGGCTCCTCGGTCTTCAGCACCTTCAAGCGCGGGGCGGTATCGACGCCGAAATCGGCCGGCGACTTCTTGTCGAGCGGCTTCTTCTTCGCCTTCATGATGTTCGGCAGCGAAGCATAACGCGGCTCGTTGAGGCGCAGGTCCGTGGTGACGACGGCCGGAAGCTTGACCGCGATGGTCTGCAGACCACCGTCGACTTCGCGCGTCACCTCGGCCGAACCGTTGCCGATCTCAACCTTCGAGGCAAACGTCGCCTGTGGCCAGCCGAGCAGCGCCGACAGCATCTGACCGGTCTGATTCGAATCGTCGTCGATCGCCTGCTTGCCGACGATGATCAGGCCCGGCTGTTCGGCTTCCGCGACCCCCTTGAGGATCTTGGCGACGGCGAGCGGCTCGACGGCATCATCAGTCTCGACCAGGACGGCGCGATCCGCGCCCATGGCGAGCGCCGTGCGCAAGGTTTCTTCCGCCTTGGCCGGACCGACGGAGACGACCACAACTTCCGAGGCCTTGCCGGCCTCCCTGAGCCGCAGAGCCTCTTCAACGGATATCTCGTCAAACGGGTTCATCGACATCTTCACGCCGTTCAGGTCGACGCCAGAACCATCCGGCATAACTCGGACTTTCACGTTCGCATCGATGACGCGTTTCACTGAAACAAGAATTTTCATGACTGGACTTTCCGGCGCAATTTTTGATGAACCTTCAATATATTCTGCAAAGTTGGCGTCAAGCGTTTTCTCGCGAATTCGTTTTAAAGATACGAAGAATCTGGGATGATGCTCTGCATAACGCGGAGAGCCCGCCGCACTCGCCCGCTGGAAAACCGCGCGAAAGAGTCTCTATCGAGCGCAGCTTGATATTGTCACTCTCGCTATCGCAGCCGGCTAGTCGAGGTGTGATGGTTCATGAGAACACGTTGAGGGGAAAATCGAAAGGACCTTTCGGCCCGCGCTACGCCTCCTTGGCAAGGGGGCCACCTCAAGTAATGTCAGCGCAAACGCTCGCAAGGCTCCGTGAAATGAGGCTTCCTTGTTTAAAGCATGCTGGCTCCGTCATTCCCGTCGTCGTCTGCAAACTGACCATGCACAAGCAGAAAATCGAGGCCGGACCGGATGTCTTTCGATATGGCCGCACCTGCCTTGGCCGCGTCGCGTGCCACGAGCGCGTCGACCGCTTCCTCGCAATAGGAAGTCGCCCGAGCGTCGCCGGGTGCGACGCTAAGATGTCTGAGGAATGGACCGCACTGGAGCCAAAGGAGTTCGATATGTGATCTCAAAGTCTCCGAGCTGCAGTATTTGTAAATTCCGAATTTTAGCTTCTGATTGAAATCCAAGTATTGCTCGAGATTGTTGTCATTCAGCGCCTTAATAAGACCGTCGCTTGAACGGCGAAGCTCCCGAAGACCATCACTATCGATACGCTCGCAGGCTTGGAGCGTCGCGTGACTCTCAAGAAGAGCCCGTAGCTCCATGACTTCCTTAAACCGCGTCCTGGTGGCTATCGGAATAGCATACGTGCCGTTAGACTTCTGAACCAATGCTCGCTCGGCTAGTAACCGACCCAAGGCAGCACGCGCAGGCATCTCGCTGGTTCCGAGTGCTTTACCGACCATTCTTCCGCTGAGCTTCTGACCAGGCTCGAACCCGCCCCGCATCAGCACGGTTCGGAGTTGCTCGTACACTTGGTCTTGCATCGACTGAAAATCGATCGGTTCTAGTGCAAGTCCTGACTTCATAGTGGTTCTCAATTCAGGCATCCATATTCGTATAAAAGCACCAACACTGAATGCTGGGTAGGTCAAGCCGGGTGAAACTACCCGCCCGGCCGACTCGGTGATCGCGGCCGTGCCTAAGGAAGTACTTTCCCCGGATTCATAATGTTGTTTGGGTCGAGTGCCCTCTTCAAGGTCCACATGGTTCCGATAGCATTTTTGTGCTCCCATTCCATATACCTGGTCTTGCCATATCCGATCCCATGCTCGCCGCTGCATGTGCCACCGAGAGCGAGCGTTCGTTCGATAAGCCGATCATGAATCTCCTCGGCTAATTCAAATTCAGAGTGAACCTCCGGGTCGATGACCATGCCAAGGTGGAAGTTTCCATCACCGACGTGGCCGATAACGCTCACAAAGAACGGCACGCGTTCCAGGTCTTCGCGTGTCAGCCGAATGATTTCAGAGAGTTTAGAGATCGGAACGCAGGAATCGGTACCGTACACGCGTGCGTTGGGGCGCATCGCGAGGAGAGCATAATGCGCCTCGTGCCTTGCGTGCCATAGCTTATTGCGCTCCTCGATGTCGGTCGAGGACTCCAATTTTGATCCACCGTGTGACGCGACCAGTTCGGAGATCTGAGCAATCTGATCATCGACCGACGCGGTTGAGCCGTGAAATTCGAAGAACAGCGTTGGCGCGACATTGAGCTCGAGCTTGGAAAAGCGATTGACCGCGACAATGGTCTGCTCATCAAGGAACTCCACTCGGGCAAGCGGAATGCCGAGCTGTACTGCTTCCGTGACCAAGGTGACCGCGTCTTCGACGGTTGGGAAGCTCGACACACCAGATGCAATAACTTCGGGAAGGCCATATAGCTTGATGGTGACTTCCGTGATCAATCCGAGCGTGCCTTCGCTGCCAACGAAGAGGCTCGTAAGGTCGTAGCCTGCGGCGGATTTCCGCGCACGAGAGCCGGTTCGAATGATCTCCCCACTCGGAAGCACCACCTCTAGGGCCAGCACATTCGCCTTCATGTTGCCGTATCTGACGGCATTGGTGCCGGATGCCCGCGTAGCCGCCATCCCACCGATCGTCGCATCCGCGCCGGGATCGACCGGGAAAAAAAGGCCCGTATCCCGGAGATAGGAATTCAATTGTTTACGTGTCACGCCGGGTTCGACCGTCGCGTCGAGATCCTCGGCGTTGACAGCAAGCACAGCATTCATTCGGCTGAGGTCGATGCATACCCCGCCCCGCAGCGCATTGACGTTGCCCTCCAGGGATGTGCCCGCTCCCCAGGGCACAACGGGAACGCCGGCTTCGTTGCAGATCCTCAGGACTGCGCTCACCTCCTTCGTCGAAACCGGGAAGCACACCGCTTCCGGAGGAGCCGACGGCAAGTGGCCCTCCCCGCGGGAGTGCTGCTCGATTATGGAAGGATTAACACTGATCCGGTCGCCAAGAATCGCGGCAAGCCTCTCTTTGATGTTTTCGGCGAGTTTCATGTCATTGGCTTTCAAGGGAGTGATGGCATCCAACGCTGCGATATGGGCAAAAGCGACGGCCACTTGTTCAAGGGTAGCGCGCCCTACCTGCGGGTAAGGCTGCGCAGGAAGCTTTCCTTGCGGGCACTAGTGGACACGTCGAAGAATTTCTCGGGAGGAGAATCCTCGATGATGACGCCGCCTTCCAGAAACACAATGCGGTCAGCCACTTCGCGCGCGAAGTTCATCTCGTGTGTCGCGATGATCATCGTCATTCCCTCGTTGCGGAGTTCGCGCATTACCGAGAGAACTTCGTGTACGAGCTCGGGGTCGAGCGCCGAGGTCGGCTCGTCGAAAAGCATGGCTTCAGGTTTCATGGCGAGCGACCGCGCGATTGCGACCCGCTGTTTCTGACCACCCGAAAGTTCGTCCGGGTAATAGTCATGCCTCTCGGCCAGCCCCACCCGCGTGAGAAGATCCATCGCCCGCTGTCGGGCGTCAGCCTTCGAGATCCCGAGCACTTGGACGGGTCCCTCCATGACGTTCTGCAACGCCGTCATGTGAGGAAACAGATTGAAGTCTTGGAACACCATTCCCAGACGGGCGCGGACCCTGGCGATGCGGGTCTGGCTGTGAGGCTTCAGCCCTTCGGGAATCTCATCGTAATAAACCCTCTCGCCGTCGAGACGGATCTCACCGGCAGTCAGTGCTTCGAGATTGTTGACACAGCGAAGCAAGGTCGACTTGCCGCTACCGGAGGGGCCGACCAGGCAGACGACTTCCCCCTTGCGTATCGCAAGCGACACTCCGTTGACGACGGCCAAGGATCCATAGGATTTGTGGATATTGTTTAACAGGATCATCGGCTGGAACCCCTAGCTTCTATTGAATCGACCAGATTTGGCTTCGACGGGGCCGATCTCACACGGCGCTTTGTATGCATGCGTCGCTCCAGATATCGGACGAACAAGGCAGCAGGGAAACCAGCCACGAAATAGAGGATCCCGGTTACCGTATAGACCGTGAAATATTGATACGTGGAGGACGACACGAGGTTGCCGGTATAGAGCAACTCATTGACGGTCACGACGGACGCAAGGGCCGTGTCCTTGAAGAGCGCGATGAAGTAATTGCCTAGCGTGGGAGTCACAACCTTGAAAGCTTGAGGCAGAATAATTCTGATGAACGCCTTGGCCGGGGTCATGCCCAGGGCGGCCGCCGCATTACGCTGTCCGTCAGGAATGGATTTTATGCCACCGCGGTAGACCTCGCTGAGATATGCCGTGTAGTTCACCGTCAATGCCACAACCGCTGCGGCGAACGGATCAAGCTGAACGCCGGCAGCCGGAAGAACGTAGTACACGTAGAACAACTGCAAAATCAGAGGTGTGCCGCGAATAATCTCCACCAACGCTTCGAAGGGCAGGCGGACGAGCCAGAGGCGCGAGGTCCGAACGAGCGCCAGCGGAATGGCCAGAACGCCGGCCAGGACTATAACGATCAGCGTGAGCAAAATCGTATTTCCTAGCCCTTGCAACAGTACATATCCGTATGACCGGATCACGTCTAAGTTCAAGAGTTCCATCGTGTTCTTCGCCGATGGTCACCGGCCGATTTAGGATCGACCAGTGACGCAGTCGCTCCTTAATCAGTTCACTTGCAGCGGGAAGTAGAAGAGATTGCGATCCGAAAGCCCATTCCTGCGAAGGACCTCTGACATGGCGCCCGAAGCTCTGGCTTCCGCCAAAGCCTGATTGAAGGCGGCACGGAAGCTGCAATCCTCCTTGCGGAAACCAAAGCGGGCATAACCGTAGCCGTTCTTCAAAAGATCGTCCGGGATCGGGAAGCTCGCGAGGGATTCGACGTTCGCGTCGGGATTGGCCTTCTTAAACTCGGCGGCCAGGAGATCGTACTCAACGACTACGTCGACCTTGTCCTGCTGGATGGCAGCGAACTCTTCCGCATAGCTTTGGAAGCGCGTGGCTTCGATACCGACCTTTTTCAGGTATTCGTCAGTACCGGTACCAAGAAGAACCCCGACGCGAACGGTCGCAAGATCTTCGAAGCTCTTCACCTTCTTTGGGTTCCCCGCTTGGACAACGACAGCGGGGCCATACCACCAAACCGGACCACTGAAAGCGATAGTCTTCGAACGTTCGGGGGTTACGTGTAGGTCGGTTACGACCATATCGATACGGTTAGAAAGCATCGACGGAATGAGCGAGTTGAACGCGCCCGCCTCATAGGTGATCTTTGTGATACCCATGTGCTTGAGGACTTCTGCGTGTAGCTCCACGTCGATTCCTACGGCCTTGCCCGACGCCGGGTCGATACCGGACCAGGGCATAGCCGCAGCCACGCCAAGCTTCACACCGTTCTCGATCGCGTTTTCATAAGACTCGTCAGTACAAGCTGGGTAGTCTGCTGGTACTTCATAGTACGGTACCGCTGCCACAGCGTGAAATCCTATGCCGACACTCATGATGATTGCGGCGCAGGTCGCACTCAAATAACTTGCAGTTCGGTTCATTTCATTCTCTCCAGTTGGTTTCGGTTCCCCGTGCGCCTCCTTCACCGGTGGCGAACGCTTTATTGCGAGGATCTGCCGGACTAAGCAGTCAGTCCCCGTTCGTATGCGAGCAGATCTGCCAACTGCGTGCGCATCTCTTCAACGAGCGCCGTGCTAGGCGCCCTATTTGGCAGGCGGACGGGGCCAGCCTCAAAGCCCGCAAGGGTCTGAGCAGCCTTCATCGGGCCCGGATTGGGCTCCGCGTAAACGCTGAGAAGGAAGTTCCGGATACGTCCGATCTGCCCCTGCGCAGTCTTAAGATCGCCTGCCCGTGCGGTGTCGAAGATCTGAACCCACGTACGCGGTAGAACGTTCGTAGAGGCCAGTACGCCTCCAACGGCACCAAGCGCGATCTGGGCTGCGAATAAGTGCTCATCCCCGGACATTACCGCGATGTGCTCCCCGACCAACTCGACGACCCTGGTGAAGGTGGTCTGGTCTGGGTTCGATGCCTTCATTGCGAAGACAGAACCGTCCGCCACGATGTCGCATACGGTCTCCGGTTCGAGTGAAACGAGAGTAAGATAAGGGATCTCGTAAAGCATCACAGCTTGGCCAACGCCGTCGGCAACTGCCTTGTAGTAGTCCCGAATGCCAGCTTGGCTGGGGGCCGTACCGAAGGGGGTGATGACCATCAGTCCGTTTGCCCCCGCCTCCAAGCAAGCGCGACCGAGTGCCAGAGTGTCGGGCAATCCAGGAGTGATAACGCCCGCAAGCACCGGCACCCTTCCGCCGACAGCCTCAACTGTCACTCCAACAACTTCAACACGTTCAGCAAAGGACAAGGCAGCTCCTTCGCCTGTCCCGCCAATTGCAACGATCCCAGCGATACCGGCTTGCAACTGAGTTTCGATCTGCTCCGAAATGGCGCGTGTGTTCAATCTTCCGTCGGGGGTCAGGGGCGTTGTGGTGGCCGTGTATAGGCCGTACGTCGTGAGCTTGGTCAGCGCCATGTGACTCGTCTCCATCCTAAAAGATCTGATTTCTCCTCCTCGCAATCGGGCGTTCCGTCGCGATGGGGTGATTTGTGACGGCAATTTTCAGAGAATGTCAATCGTGCGATCTACGATCTGCGATCGCGCTTTTTAGTTTGGTCACATAGTTTATCGAGCGAGCTCTTTGATTTCGCGAAAAAAACCGTCCACGCGCACCGTTTGAAAAAACGTATTGAATGTTGAATATTTTTGACATAGCGTTGCGTTCGTTGGGTGGCCGCTTCACACAACAATCGGGGACGCGGCAGCGAACAATTTCATTGAGGACGGTGGGATCGACGTACTTCGAAGGATGAGCGTCGGAGGGCTAAGTCGTGCCCTTTCCCCGGTTGCGAAAAGGCGCGCGGCAAATGGGATCGAAAGCATTTCGCGATGCCTTGCTCTCCGGCTGAAAGATCCTATCACCACGAGCCACCGGCCTACACACCTCGAGCGCTCCAGCATCGCCCCGATCTCTGGATCCGACCACAAGATTTGGAACCAGCAACCAGACTTTCTAGCTGCCCGAGTACCGGGTGTGCGCCGACAAGGAGAAGACATGCCAATCCACCAAGAGTTCGACCGCCTTTCAGGCACGTTGTTTGTCGACGGACGCTATTTGAAGAGCGCCGCAACCAATAGAATCTCGGTCATCGACCCGGCCACTGAAGATCGCATTGCTGAAATCGCGGATGCCACGGACGACGAACTCGAGAATGTGATCGACATCGCAAACTCCGCGAGGAAGGCGTGGTTGGCCATAGATTCACGCACTCGCTCTACGGCCCTTCACGAAGTCGCGGCAAAGATCCGTCGCGATAAGGCTGTATATGGCTATTTCATGACCCGTGAGGAAGGTAAGCCGTTCAAGGAAGCCGTCGACGAAACATCGTGGTGCGCTACCGCGATCGACTACTATGCCGAACTTGGGCGCAACGAGAGCGGCAGAATCGCTGGATCGACTGTTCCGGGCCAGTTCCACTTCTCGATCAAGGAACCGTTGGGAACTGTCGTTATCATTCTTCCCTTCAACTTCCCGCTTGTCCTCCTTTGCTGGGAACTGGCGGCCGCACTCGCTGCAGGCAATTCCGTCATCATCAAGCCGCATGAGCAGACAAGCATTACTACTCTAAAATTCATGGAAGTGTTCAGCGAACTGCCCAAGGGTCTGGTGCAAGTCGTTACCGGCGGCCCGCGTGTCGCTCAACACCTCGTCCGAAGCAAAAAGACCCATTGCATCGCGTACACTGGCTCTGTGCCGATCGCGCAGGAAATTCTGAGGGTTTGCGCCGAAACCTTCAAACCCGCTCTGATTGAGGCATCCGGCAACGACCCCTTCATCGTCATGCCTTCCGCTCCTTTAGATATCGCTGTGCGGGCGGCTGCCTTCGCTGCTTACCTCAACTGCGGCCAAGTTTGTACATCGGCAGAACGATTCTACGTTCATGACAGCATTCACGACGAGTTCGTCGAACGACTGGTCGCTGAAACGAAAAAGCTTCGCATTGGCAACGGCCTCGAAAATGTTGACATCGGCCCAATGGCGACGCACCGCCAGCGAGACCGCTTCGAGTCGCTTCTCGCGCGCGCGCGTCATGAAGGCGCAATTTTCGCCACCGGTGGCGGACGCCCCAATGGACTCAATCACGGCTGGTTCATCGAGCCTGCAGTCCTGACGAATGTGGATCCAAAGTCAGAAATCCTCAACGGAGAATCTTTCGGTCCCGTCGCGCCCATCTGTCGCGTGAAAGATTTCGATGAAGCACTTGAACTCGCGAACCGTTCCGAGTTCGGCCTTGGGTCTAACCTCTACTCCCGCGATATGGGCGAGATGATGCGAGCGGTCAACGAGATTGAAGCAGGTATGGTCTGGATCAATGCGCCGATCCTTGACAACGACGCGCTCCCCTTTGGCGGACGTAAGCTGTCAGGTATCGGCCGGCAGCTCGGCCCAGAAGGCCTAGCGCAGTTCCAGTCCTCGAAGTACGTGGTGATGGATCCAGAGGCCGCCCCGCAGGACTTCTGGTGGTTCCCCTACCCAGATGCGGAGAGTTTCGAACGGGCGAAATCCGAGTGAAATCGAAAGGTCGGCCGCATCACTGCGGCCGACCACAGGAATGCCCGAAACGCCTTCAAAACTCGCGGAGAAGGCCCCACTGATAGGGTCAAATCACGATTGTCGCGAAGCCAGACGCGACGAGGTCCGGGCGACGTTTGTCACAGTATGTGCGCTTTTGATAAACGAGAGCGGCTTGCCAACTTCGACTAAGCTTGCATGAAGCATGACGGCCCGTTCGTATGCAGCGTCGTCGAGCATATGACTGGAGCACGTCGGGTTTAATCCGGTTCATATCCGGCTGTCCTGAAGCAGTTTACGCATTCGGCCGGCGTAAAGAGTTCGATGATGGAACTGGCGGCTTTCCAGAGAGCGGGGATGGTTTGTTCGGCCCTTGACCGCATCAATGCCTTGAGCTTTGCGCATGCGTTTTCGATGGGGTTAAAGTTGGGACTGTAAGGCGGCAGGTAGAGCAGCCTGCGCCTGTCGCTTCCGTGGCGTCGCGCACACCGGCGGCCTTAGCCGCGCCGTCACCCTTGGGGCCGCGGTGTCAGTTCGCTGATCTTCGCCCGTGCGATCCAGCGGATCGCGCTTGATACCCCGACGCCGAAACGGGCCGCCGCCTGCCGGGCCGATGCCCCGTCATCCGCAGGTTTCAAGACACGTAACCGTACACCCCTGCTCAGCGCTCTGGCCATCACCAACATCCGTCAAAGCGGATGTTGAATCAGAAACCAGCCGGCACGTCACATCACAATCGATTCATCGATACCCGGACGCGCTCTAGCAGGCTGTTGAAAAAGAAGCTGGCCTGGAGGCTTTCGCCGTGATTCACTCGCTTCGTCGAGTTTTGGAGTGATGCATGCGCGGCGGCGATGTGAGGACGGGTGAACTCTTCAGCTATGTCGATCTGGAGGATCGAGTTCGTCGTGATCATCCGCTGCGGGCAATCCGGCAGATCGTGAACGACGCTCTGGTTTTCTTGGAACGGGAGTTTGCAGCGCTCTATTCGCCGATCGGGCGGCCATCGATTGCGCCTGAGAAGCTTCTGCGCGCCATGCTTTTGCAAGCCTTCTATTCGATCCGCTCGGAGCGGCTTTTGATGGAGCGGCTGGAATACGACCTTCTGTTCCGCTGGTTCGTCGGCATTGGCATTGACGATCCAGCTTGGGACCATTCGGTGTTTTCGAAGAACCGCGACCGGTTGCTGGAAGGCGACATCGCCGCGAAGTTCCTCAGTGCGATCCTTTCGCAGCCCAAGGTAAAGCGGTTGCTGTCTACAGACCACTTCTCTGTCGATGGCACGCTGATCGAAGCCTGGGCGTCGATCAAGAGCTTCAAGCCGAAGGACGGCCCAAAGGGGCGATCATGGCGAACCACCTTCGAATGCAGGTGGTCGGAATGTCGAAGCAGACTTTCATGGCGAAAAGCGTTCCAACGAGATGCATGCTTCAACGACCGACCCAGACGCAAGACTTTATAAGAAGGGCAAAGGCAAGGAGGCCAAGCTGTGCTTCATGGGGCATGGGCTGATGGAAAATCGCCAAGGGCTGCTGGTCGATGCCTATCTGACTGAGGCCAGCGGATATGCTGAACGGGCAGCGGCGCTGCACATGATCGAACCTTTCGCTGATCGGACACAAGCGATCACGCTGGGTGCCGACAAGGCCTATGACACAAAGGACTTCGTCCAAGATTTGCGGTCGATGAAGGTGACGCCCCATGTGGCGCAGAATATTAATGGTCGCCGCTCGGCCATCGACGGTCGCACGACGCGCCATTCCGGCTATGGGGTCAGCTTGCGCATCCGTAAGCGCATCGAGGAGGCGTTCGGCTGGATCGAGACCGTCGCGGGGCAGGACAAGACGAAGTTCCGTGGCCGCGACCGCGTCGGATGGGCCTTCACCTTCGCGGCCGCCGCTTACAATCTGGTACGGCTACCGAAGCTGATAGCGATGCTGTCATGAGCGCGGCCAGAAACTGCCGCCTGATCGGCCGCTGGCGGATCGTCGAGGCCGATCTGTGGGGTCGGGATTATCTCGACCTGGTCGAGCCCGCCACAATCACCATCAGGGCCAACGGTCATGGCGAAATCGCCTTCGGTGCGATGCAAGCGGGCCTCGAACTCGGCTACAGCACGTCCATGGTCTCCTTCACATGGGCAGGATGCGACGAAATGGACGAAGTCTCGGGTGACGGACCTGCCGAATTGCTCGACGAGAGTACGATCGAGATCACTTTCGCCTATCACAATGGCGACGAGGCTATCCTAAAGACCAAACGGGAGACTTCTTCAATAGCCTGCTAGGGCGATCGCACGGCTATTGCTGTTAAAATTTTTCTCCGTAACAACGCGGATGGGTTTGGGCATGCTCAATCAGGAACGATGCAACAGGTGCTCGCCTATCTCAGCCAGCGATCGGCAGCCACTGAGGTCCATCGTCATGGCAAGTTCGTCTGATAGAATTTTCATCATCTGCACGGCGCCCTCCTCTCCCGCGGCGGCGGTGCCGTAGAGCATGCTTCGACCAACAAGGACCGCCTTCGCGCCAGAGGCGATGAGCTTGAAAACATCACTTCCTCGTCGAACCGAGCTGTCTGCGAGTACCGTAACTTCGTGACCCACCTCGTCGGCAATTTCGCGGAGCACGGCAATTGGTGACACTGCGCTGTCGAACATACGACCACCGTGGTTGGAGACAACGATGCCGTCCGCGCCAGCGTCCTTTGCCTGCAGCGCATCTTCGGTCCGAAGGACGCCCTTCACGACCAAGTTGCCCTTCCAACGAGCCCGCACCTCTCGTACGTGCTCCCAGCTCATGTCTGGCATCAAATCGAGAGACGGCCCTCCCCCTCGCTTAAGAAGACTTTTTCGGTATTCAACAGGATAATTCGCGAAGTTGGGCATCCCACTAGTCAACAGATATCGAATCAATACGCGAACGGCCCAACCTGGATGGTTTGCCACATCCCATACATTCCTAGACGAGAACCGGAACGGGATATCAAATCCGTTTCGGCGGTTAAATTCACGCTTGGGCATCACTGCTGTGTCAGCAGTCAGGACGAGGGTGCGCGCTCCCTTAGCCCAAGCTCTGTCCATAAGGTCGTACGACGCCTGTGCTTTATTCCATAAGTAGAGCTGAAACCAAACGGGCGCGGGAGTAGCGTCTGCGATCTCCTCCACGGATGAGATCGCCTCCGTTGCAGCACAATAGGGAATGCCAAATCTCGCAGCCGCTTTGGCGAGTTCCAATTCGCCCTGGTATCGTACCAAGCCCGCAAAGGCGGTCGGAGTGACGACGAGTGGTGACGAGTATTCGGTGCCGAAAAGCGTGATATTGGTAGAGCGCGGTGTTGCGTTCCCCTTCAGCACATGCGGTCGGATTTTGACCTCATCGAAAGCGGTACGGTTCGAGGCCAACGCCGTCTCGTCTTCCGCGCCCCTGTCGATGTATTCGAATATCCCTTTCGGAAGCTGGCGCTTAGCTATCGCGCGCGCCTCAGAGAAGTTCTGAAAATCCAATGAATGAGCCAAACTCGAAGTCCTATTGTGTAAATTGAAGAGTGTTCGCCCCAGTCACCCCTCCCGCCAGCTCAGTGTAAGCTGGAAGACTATCAACGCGCCGCCGCGTCACACTATCTCGGAGGCAAGAACCGAGATTTCGACGACGACATCATCGACTAGCTTGGCCTCCACGGTCGTGCGCGCGGGAAGAAGAGGATGCAGGTCCTTCAGAACGGCAAAGGAGGAGGCTTCCGAGGTGGACGGAAACGAAAAATCAAAGATTTTCAATCGTTTATCCGTGATGGGAACCAGTAGATGTTAGCATCGAACTTGCCGTCTATCCGCCGCTGCATCATACCATCCCAAGCCATATGGCGGATTTCGTAGTCGAACTTTCCGCTTAGCCAACTCCTGGATAAGATCGCTCTCGACCCCGTAGAACGTCCGTCCGGCTTCGTCATTCCAAAGGGCGCCAAATCACCCCAGGTCACGAAGATTTGCCTTTTCGCGTCTCGTGCGAACCCTAATGTAGGGACGGCCGCGGCGATTGTTGCCGCCGCAATCAGCTTCAGGAATTGGCTTCTCGTCATTCTCATCAGGACGGCTCCTTCCAGGAACTTGGTGAAACGACCTAACTCACCTCCTAAAGGTAGAGAAACTGCAGGTTGAGAGTACGCTATCGGATCGCAGGAGCGCTCAGAACGGCGCTGGTTTGCTGATCGCTGCACGGTGGTAAACGTCCAAAACGACTGCCGATCCACCAGAAAGCCGTCCCTGATTGAGAGGGTTCACATGGAGTTCCTATTTTATGACTTGATACGAATGCGTAGTTGAATTTTTTTGCACAAGCAATATGATTTTTTTAACACTTCAACATTTTTCACAGCGACCTCGGGAGGCTGATGGAGCCACTGATGTTCGCAAACGGCAAGTTGAGCCGACTGAGCATCTCGTCACGCGTTTAATTTTTTGAACGCTCAACTTTCAATGTTTGGCATCACCTTATATAGATGCCATGACATGATGTGATGGAGATAGTTGTGAGATTAAAAGAAGCTTCGGGCCCGGACGAGGAGGAGTCCATCGTCGGAAAACAACGACCGAAAAATGACGCAGCGGAGCTTGCTGTGGGGGCACGCCTTAAGGCCATTCGTGAAGAGGCCGGCCTTTCTCAGCGGGAACTGGCGAAGCGTGCGGGTGTGACTAATTCCACGGTGTCGCTGATCGAAGCTGACTCTCACGCCCCTTCGCTGGCTTCCCTGCACCGAATATTGAACGCGATTCCGATATCGATGGCGGACTTCTTTGCGCTCCCAATCTCAAAACAGAATGTATTGGTTTACGATGCGCAGGACCTTGCGGTGGTATCGCGAGGTAAGGTCGATATGCGGGTGCTGGGAGGCGAACGGCGTGACAAGAAGCTGCAAATGTTCGTCGAACATTACTCGCCGGGTACGGACACGGGAAAAGTAGCAATCAAACACGACGGTGAGACCGCGGCCTGCATCTTGAAGGGAACGGTCGAGCTGGAGACCGAGGTAGGCACTCGACGCATTGAAGCTGGCGGCGGCTTTCATATTTTTGGGGCCCAACCGTACAGACTAAAGAACGTAGGCAAGACTGTCGCCGTCGTCGCATGCGCTGTCACCCCACCAATGATCTAACAAACCCGCTTTGAACCATCAAATGCGTGTGGCATAAATGATTGTTGAAACTAGCAAGCCGAGAAAGTAGCAGTAACCGTATGCGTATTTTTACGCGCCGGGCTAAAGATTGAACCGCGAGAACAGGCCCCGCCTGCCATCCTCGCGGTTCTTTTCGGTAGTCAAGGGGTTGCCATCAAACTATCGGTTTCGCATAGGCATCGAGATGCTTGTCGGCAACTGCAACAGTAGCAAGTTCCTGCTTCAAGTCGAGATTCAAGCAGAAGAGCCAGTAAAGCACCCCACCCACCGGGATACCGACGAAGAAGGCGAAATCGACGCCACCGAGATATGTCGCGACTGGTCCCTGGTAGAACGACAGGTACATGAACGGAATCATTGAGATAAACGCAAGCGTATACGCAGCAATTCCACGCCAGTTCCAGTTGCCGTAAATTCCGTTCGGATTGAAGATTTCAGTGATCGAGTAGCGTCCCTTCCGCACGATAAAATAGTCGACAAGATTTACTGCGGTCCATGGTGCCATCAGGTATGCCAACACCGCAAGAATTGTATAGAAGGTCGTATTGATGAAATCCGTCGGGAGCAGAACGCCGACGATGGTTGCCGTCACGCCGATCACGGCAATGGTTTTAATTCGCAGGCTACGCGTCGGTGATGTCTCAACGACGCTGTCCATCGCGGTGATTAAGGTGAGCGCCCCGCCGTAGACGCACATTCCGTTAAATATCAAAAGAGCTGTTCCACCCACGACGAGAAGCACTGCGCCAAAACCAGGCATGATCTGGTTGCCGGATTCCTGAAGGGCAAGAGTTAAGCTGTCATTCGGGTAGAGAGCCGCCCCAACGGCCCCAACCGCCTCCATTGCGAAGACACCAGCACCCGCACCGAACGCTGTGTAGAATATGATGGACCGATGGCTTGTGGTGGGCGGCATGTACCGAGAGTAGTCGGAGACGAAGAAGGCCCATGAAAGCTGGTATGCGAGCGATGCCGAAACCACCATCAAGAATGGCGTGAACTGGAACGTACCGGAAAGTCTCGTTTGCTCTGGGGGGAAACCGACTCCAAACACGATGCCGAATGTGAAGGTCGCCAGAGCAACCAAGAGCACGACTGTCGTGTAGCGCTGACCGACATGAAGCCAATGGTAACCGAATATAGCGAAGACGACAGATATAATCCCAAGCAAGATTCCCGAAGTGCTCGCGGAACCGAGACCGAGTTGTTCCGATGTAGCCCCCATGAGATTAACGTTTAGCACAACGTAGCCCCAGTAGACCATGACGGCTACCAGCCAGATGAAGATGGCTCCGTAACGGCCAAACTGGGGACGCGTCTGCACCATTTGCGGGAGCCCGAGATGTGGGCCTTGGCTTGCATGTGCTGCAACCGGGATCGTCCCAAGGATGGTGCCAAGGAGTAAGCCGATCAACGTCCAGGTAAGATTGAGGCCCAAAGTGATGCCGATCGCACCTGTCGCGAGGCTCAAAAGTTGTGCACTCCCGGCAAACCAAATCGTTGCTTGGTCCGAAAGCCGCCCATGTCTTTCCGACAGGGGAACATAGTCGATTGACCTATGCTCGATCGCGAGCGCATTTCGCGCGATCGCCGGCCCCGAAGCGATTCCTGCTTGTGTTTCCAATTGAGTTGCTCCCATTTCCCGCGCTAAGCAGCGCACAACTCCGCGTTGGGAAAAGCCACGGCTTTTCCGTCGACAGACGTTCCTGACGATTAGACACTAGGCTGCCCTGTACCCTCTATTGAATCTTGCTCAAAGGGCAATGGACGCAATCTATGTCCAATTTTTTAAACATTCAATGCGTTTTTTTTTACACTGCTGGAGTACGCCTCGTCTCCCCGGATAGTCAGCTGCCCTGATAACTGCCGAGGGATGATATTTTGAGCGCGGAATGAGGATGGATTTCGTTGGCATCGGGTTCACAGCTTGAGCAGTAAGCTTGTCTCCTTTGCAGTGTACGCTCTGTCGTTGTCGGGCAGATGTCCGATGGCTTGTGGTGTCGCGTTGCGCCGAAGCGCTTCTCGACGGTCTCCAGCATCATGTCCCGCGCATCGGAGACGGATATCCGGGCATTGACGACAGTCGTCCAGGCTATGATCTCGCGGCCGAGGGCGTCGATAATGAACGCCAAGCTGATGACGTCGCCGTTCCAGCAGGTGAGCTTAGCGAGTCGTAAGCCTCCGGTGGAGACCGCAGGTTACGCCGCCTGAGCGTTCAGCGCGTCTGGCTGCCAGTTCCACGGAAGCAATTGCTGCAGCTTGGTGATCGGCGTGTCGGCGATGCGGGCGAGAACGTCGGCAAGCCATGCCTGTGGATCAATGTCGTTGAGCTTGGCGGTCATGAGCAGTGTCGCCATGAACGCAGCACGGTCAGCGCCACGATCCGATCCGGCGAAGAGCCAGGACTTTCTGCCGAGTGCAAAGCCTCTGAGCGCTCGCTCGGCCGCATTGTTCGTCAGGCAAATCCGGCCGTCCTCCAGGAAGGACATGAAGCCATCCCAGCGCTTGAGCATGTAGTCGATCGCCTCTGCGACCGGAGAGCTGCGTGACAGCTTTAACCGCTCGGTTTGAAGCCAGGTCTGCAGATCGTCGACGAGCGGCAGGCTTTCCTTGTGGCGACGCTCCAGACGTTGATCCGCCATAAGCCCGTTGATCTCCCGCTCGATATCAAACAGGGCATCGATCCGTTTGACGGCTTCCAGCGCCATGGGCGAGACCGGCGCAGCGTTCTTTCCACGCTTGGCGCTTGCGGCAATGTCGGCGAGCACGAAGAATTTGCGCCGCGAGTGAGCCCAGCAAAGTGCCTTCGTCAGAGAACCGGGATCGCGGTCTACCTTGAACAGCGGATTGTAGCCGCCATAGGCGTCCGCCTGTAGAATGCCGGTGAAGGATTTGAGGTGGCGCTCCGGATGCTCCTGCCGCCGGTCCCGTGAGGCATAATACAGCGCGGCCGGCGGTGAGAGCCCGCCGAATGGCCGATCGTCCCGGACATAAGTCCAGATGCGGCCCGTATCGGTCTTTCCCTTTGCCAGGATCGGCACGGTCGTGTCGTCACCATGCAGACGCTCGGCGGCAAGGACATGCGCCTCGATCAGAGAGTGAATGGGCTTCAACGCTGCGGCACATGCTCCAACCTGATCAGCCAATGTCGACAAGCTGAGGTCGACACCTTCGCGGGCATAACGTTCGCTCTGACGGTTGAGCGGCTGGTGCTGGGCGAACTTCTCGAAGAGGATCATCGCCAGCAGGTTCGGCCCGGCAAAACCGCGGGGCGTTACGTGGAATGGTGCTGGCGGCTGCGCAATCTTCTCGCACTCGCGGCAGGTGAACTTCTCCCGCACCGTCTGGATGACCTTCCACTGACGCGGAACGACCTCCAGGGTCTCGGTGATGTCCTCACCAAGCTTCGACAGTTTTGCCGATCCGCAGCAGGCGCAATTCGTGGGAGCGGCGATGACGACGCGCTCGCGCGGCAGATGTTCGGGAAACGGTTTGCGTGATGGGCGCTTGCGCTCGAAGGCTTTGACAGCTGAAGCTTTGGCTGCGATCTCTGCCACCAGTTCATCTTCACCGGCGTCCGCTTCGAGCTCTTCGAGCTGAAGTTCCATCTGCTCCAGGAGCCGCGCCTTGCGCTCGGATCGGCTGCCGTAAAGTTCACGACGAACCTTGTCGATCTCCAGCTTCAGCCTCGCGATCAGCGCCTCGGAATGCGATACGAGTGCCTTTGCGCTAGCGGCTTCAGCCTTGGCGGTCGCCGCTTCTGCTTCGGCTGCAACACGTCGAGCGCGTTCCTGGGCCAGCAGTGCACCGCACTGGCAAGGTCGTCCGGAAGCTCTTCGGTCACATTGCTCATGACAGGATGGAATCATATTCGACCCCGCCATTCCAGTGCTTTCGTTCACCCGGCGGACGTCGGCCGCCAGGTCTTTTGCGGCATTCGCCAGTCGATGCCTTCCAGCAGATAACCGAGCTGCGCAGGCGTGGTTACCACCGTGCCATCGGCTGCCGATGGCCAGATGAAGCGTCCCCGCTCAAGCTTCTTCGTGAACAGGCAAGCTCCCTGGCCGTCATGCCAGATCACCTTGATCAAACCGCCGCCTCGGCCGCGGAATACGAACAGGTGCCCACACATCGGATCACGCTTCAGCGCCTCCTGTACCATCAACGACAGACCCGGAAAGCCTTTGCGCATGTCGGTATAGCCTGTCGCCAGCCAGACCTTTACACCTGTAGGGACCAGGATCATCGCAGTCCCAGCACACAGTCGAGAATACGGCCAAGCGCTTCAGTATCGATGTCGCTATCCACGCGGACGCGTCGGCCACGACCAAGTTCGATCGTTACATCACAGCGTTTGCGTCGGGGATGGGATGGTGCGGATGGCTCCGGTATAGCGGGCGAGCCTGCCGAAGCGGTCTCAGACACGATTACCGGCACCAACATGCTTGCCGCTCCTGCCGACGGTCCATCGACCTGGCAAAGCTCCTTGCGCCAGCGGAAGAGCTGGCTGACATGGATGCCGGCCGCGCGGGCAATCTCGGAGATAACCGCATCAGGCTCAAGGCAGGCGGCGACCAACTGCTCCTTCTCCTTGCGAGACCAGCGCCGACGACGCTCAACAGACGTGATCACTTCAATCGGATGCTTCGTCATAGGACTATCCCTAGTGTTTGCACTAGGACTTCCGATGTTGAGCGTCACCTCACAAGGCGGCCCTCACCGTGGGCTTACAGCGAGTCCGAGCACCAGCGAAAGTTCGAGCGTATCACCATGGCAAAGCCATCGTGGACGCGGCCATTGCGAACGGTGGTGTGCTTCTCCAGCAGCATGGCGTTATTGCTCCTGATCCGGTGGACTCGCTTGGGGTTGACGACCGGCTGATCGGCGACTCGCCTTTCGCGATTGAGCAGCGCGGCTCTCCGCCGTTAGCGATAGGTGGGCCTGGCGTCGACGAGCCTGCGGAGGGCTGACAGAAGCTCGACATCCTCAGCCTTATACGGCCGGCGCGGCTTTGATCTGCCGTCAGAAGCTCAGTAACATTGGAGCGGGATACCTTGAGAACGTCCGCGACGGTCTTCATCGGCACCATGCTTCGGCAACGAGAGCTGCCGCTATTTTTTGAACCTGTGAAAAAGCGTCGCGGAGAACCTCGACCTCCATCCTTGCGGCCCAGCATGTGCTCCAACTCGGGAACGCGCTCCTCGAACTTCCTGACCGCAGAATTGCCGACGACCGGCTCATCGTAATCTAAGACAGCCGTTCCTCACTCACTGAGAAGTCTGCCCCATCGATACAGAAGGCGTGGCGCAACTCCATGACGCCGGGCGGCCGACGAAACCGTATCGCTCAACTCCAAACTCCCCATGATAATCTGCAGCTTCTGCTCGGTTGTCCACCCCCGTACCAGGACGTCGCCAGTGATCACTGTGTTTCGGCGTGGAATATTGGACGCCGATAAGGGGTCAACATTCCGCGCCGATTGACAGTGATCACTCCATGCGTCGACAGTCGGTAGACATAAGCTTGTCCTCAAGCCTGTGCTTACTGCTTATGCCGACTGTCCGGTCTAATTGAGGCACTTCAGTTTCAAGGGGCAATTCCAGATGTCAAGCTGGTGACCCTCGCCCCGTGAAAAACTTGCACCGGAGCGCGACCGGACTTGTATCTGAAACCATGCGAACCGGCGAGAACTCAAGCCACACGACGCTGCGGGATTTGTTCTTCCTTGCCGCGATTTTCAGAGAAATTGAAACGATTTACCGCTTCACTCAAGAGGCGCGCTTCATCTCGAAGCGATACACTTGCCGCAGTCGTTTCCTCAACCATGGCTGCATTTTGCTGTGTAACCTGATCCATCTGGTTTATCGAGCTACTGATACTTTTCAGGCCAACGGATTGCTCGTCCGCTACCACAGAGATTTGCCTTACATTCTCATTTATTGCTGTGATCTGCGCTGTGATCCTGCTCAAAGCGCGGCCGGCTTCTCCGACAAGTCCGACCCCCTGTTGTACCTGCATCGCAGACGAATTAATCAGCACTTTGATGTCCTTCGCTGCTGCAGCTGACCGTTGGGCTAGTTCACGTACTTCCTGAGCGACGACGGCAAAGCCTTTCCCAGCCTCACCCGCACGTGCCGCCTCTACGCCAGCATTCAGGGCAAGGAGATTTGTTTGGAATGCGATCTCATCAATGACGCCTGTGATACGGGTAATCTCCAGCGACGATTGGCTAATGCTCTCCATCGACTGGACCGCGCACTCGACAATATCGCCAGTCGTAACTGCATCCTTGGTGGCAGCGCTGACGCTTGACGCAGCAGCGGAAGCTCTCGTCGCGCTTGCTTGGACCTGTTCCGTAAGTTCTGCCATCGCGGCGGCGGATTCTTCTAAGCCTGCCGCTTGCATTTCAGTCCGTCGCGCCAAGTCGGTCGCACTTGAGCTAATCTCCTCTATCCCTGCGTTGATATGACTTACGCCCCTGCCAACCACGCGGATTGTCTCTTCTAAGCTGGACAAAGCCGAGTTGAAGTTGACCCTGAGCTCGGCATATTCACCTCGGAACTCTTCCCGAATTCGGCAGGTAAGGTTACCCTGCGCAAGGTCCTTCAACGCTTCCCCGACCACACGCACTACGAGGCGCTGTTCTTCAAGCGCGTCCGCGCGAGCGGCCTCGGCGGTAGCGCGCTCACGCGCGTTTGCCTCTCTCACATTAGTCGCCTCTGTTTCCGCACGCTCTCCTTGGATGAGGGCATGGCGTAGCTTTTCCAACGCGGTTGCGACCGCTCCCATCTCATCCGATCGACGTGTATCTTTGGTTGATTCACTATAGTTCCCAACGGCCAACGCTTCTACAACTTTGACCAAACGCCCAATTGGACGGGCAAGCATTATTCTTGTCGTAACAAATAAGACGAGCGCTATTATAAATACTACAAAAAAGCCTGCCGAGACCATTAAGGTAATTTGTTCGTTCACCGCAGAGGCAATTACCGAAGTCGGAACGTCGACGCAGACAACCCACCGGACATTCAAATGCGGCACTTCGAAAGGAAGTAGGACGCGGGTGTAATTGACCCCATCGACCTCAACGTCTTCTACAATTCCAGTTTTCTGCTCGGTGATCGCCTCGGACAGTTCCTTTTGGCCTAGTCCATCATAATTCTTTGTTGTTTGGTCCGCACTGGGCGCTACGATCCACCGTTTTGCCTGGGAAATAACATATACTCGCCCTGACCCGAATGGCCTTTGTGCGCCAAGCTTGGCGGATAGCGCCGTTAGGTCTACGTCCATACCAGTCACACCAATAAGGCGATCTGCACTGACGACTGGATACGAGATCGTGGATAAGAGGAAAGATCCTTGCGCGTCGACCCAAACGTAGGGCTCCGTTAGGTGGCCCTGCCGGGACTTGGAAGCTACGTGGTAGTATTCAGCGCTATAATCGAGGGCGACTGGTGCCATCGATAGAGTCCCGCCGGGCTTTGTCCACGTAGGCGAAAACGCGCCATTACTTGCTGATCCAAGCGTCGTGTTTCCCTTGAACTCTGCCGCCTTTCCGTCAAAAGCGTTGGGCTCTTCCATGAACCAGCTGCTGAAAACGATAGTGGCTTGCGCTGTAGCACGTAGCATGTCGATCACCGCAGCACGATCAAGATAGTCTTTTTCTCTGCCTTGGCCGATCAAAGCTGCCATCGTGGATGTCGGAGCCGATAACGCTGTCATTTCCGCTGAAATGTCATTTGCCAATTTTGCAGCTTCGAGTTTAGCCTGCTGGACGGTCAGATGCTCTATCCGGCTCTTCGTAACCAAAACAAGGATAGCATTTGATAATACTAAGACTAGGGCTATCGCGGCAGCAGTAACAGCGATTAGCTTCAAAGCAAGAGACCGTTTCGTGCGCATTTTTGTAACCACCCCAATCTAATGAGCGAGAGTTTCAGTCAAACCAAGTCTAGCATTCTCCGCACACCGGTCGACCAGCACGTCTTGTTTGCCAATCGTGCGGAGGACAGCCGTTGCGTGCACCGAAGGAATAAAATTGCGCATCTACTTGTGACATCGATAGTCACGGATCAATACAAGGCCGTTGCATGGAACAAGGCGCGTCCGTTTCCAGGTGCACGACCTGTCGTATTCGCTTCCGGCGTCCACGCTCTTTTTATAACATGGAATAATTATCGTCGAGTTAAGACGAGACTCATTAGTTCGCTCAATCCTGGCAAAAGCCGCAGCGCCCCGACGTATTTATGAAGGTACCGGGTGAACCTGTTCCGAGATTAACAGACGCAAAACCGGTCCGACGCTGTGGATAGCGACTGATGGCCGTCCGCCGGTCTTCGAAGGACGATTAATGCGCGTGGCGTTATTGCGCACAGGCTTTTGACGACCGCGTTTCAAATCATGCGCAACGAGCGCCTAGCGCCCAGCGGGGCGGTTGCTAATGGCAGGAAACCGCATCGTTGATGACATCCCTACTTCCAGATGATGTATTGGCGAACAACGCAGGACTTGTCCGCTCCGCTTCGGAAGAAATGAAGATTACGAGCCGAAATACGCTCTCTGACAAAGACAAACCCCAGCGAATGACTCCGGGATAAAGTTCAGTTAAGATTCATTGGGCAGTGACGGCCACCCTAAGGTCTAAGAGACCTAATCAATTAGCCAAGCGATACATTGAAATATAGTCGAACCCGCAGGAAGAGAGGAAGAGAGAAACCGGGCGCTGTTGATTGTATGCATTTGGCGAGCAAATTGCACGCCGGGTTGCTGTACCGGCGTGCTGCGAAGACTCGATGTCTACATTCTAACCTCTGACCAAATCGCGCCATACAGCTTTTGGATCGCGGGTGGGCAGGTCGTAGCCCAGTATCCCGCGCCTTTCAAATTGTCCGGAATTAGAAACTCCGGCGCTGAAGCAATTCCGCTCTTCATGAATTGATCCGAGCCGTCAATTCCATTTGCAAAGTTGGTGAAATCCGACTCAAGAGCGATGTTCTGCGGATCCATAATGAAATTGATGAAAAGCTTCGCGTTTTCCAAGTTTGGGGCGCCGGCTACAACGCCAATGTTATCCATCCAATACGGGAAGCCTGTTTGCGGGTAACCAAACGCGATATCTTTGTTCTGCAAGCGCTCCTGTAGAGCAACTCCATTCCAATCAGCCGATGCAGCGTAATCGCCTTTGATCATGGGTTCACGTGTCATATAGTCCATAGAGATCCAATGCTTCTTCGCCTCGAGAAGCTTATCCCTCACCTTCATCAGAAGGACTTTGTCATCGGTGCAAAGCTCTTTCCCGCCCAGATAATGGATCGCGAGCCCCATTATATCCAGCATTTCGGGCTGTACGTTGATTTTCCCCTTAAGTTCGTTTGGCGGATCAAATATAATCGCCGCTGTATTTATATCGCCTTGATATACTGACGTGTTCACACTGACTCCGACGACATTTATGAGCCATGGTGCTGTATATGCCCGACCCGGATCAAAAGGCACATCCACCCATTGCTTATTCACGTTTCGAAAGTTTGCCATTTCATTTGGATTTGACCTAAAAAGTAACCCCTCCCTAATGAAAATCGGGGTGTATGTAGATGCTCCAACAAAAAGATCGAACCCATGTCCACCAGCCTTTAATTTTGCCAAGGCGGTATCGTTTGTATCGTACTCCGAGATTGTAACCTTTACGTTGTATTCACTCTCGAATTTTTTGATCATTTCTGCGCTTGTGTAGCCACCATACGTATAAATGTTGAGTTCTCCATCCGCGTAGGCAACTTCACTTGCGAGGACTGTCGTCAAGGCAGCGATCAAGGCGGTTTTGGTTATCATGATATTTCCTCCCTATTGGCGGATGTCACCTTACACCGATCACAGGGCTAAGAAAAATTAATTAATCCAAATAGGAATTTTTTGGTCGGCCCGGGTCTCGCATTGGACGCGTCTGCCGAAAGTCTGATGCCAGCCGGCGCGGCATCTTAATCTGAAGATCAAGCAGTTTGAACTCGCGTCGGAGGATAACGAGCCTCTTGCGCGGAAGCCGATGCCTGCTACCCGCAGTGGGATGACGCACTTGGTAGACCGAAGCGCAGACCTCTGCCGGATGGCCAGCAACCAGAGCCGTGTTTGCGCCGAACCTCAGTTTAACGATCTACTGCCACGTCATTCCTCAAGGTGGATGATAAGGTGGGTGCTTCGTCTTGCAAAAGAACCTTTCGACTGTGTTGCACTGCCACATCGCGGCTTTAGAGAGGCCGTTGGTGGAAGTGCTTTCCGACCGGATGAAGACGCCGCTATCGGCGAAGTGAAGCGCCCCGGCTTTGCTGGAGACCCCAACTCGTGAGAAGTAGGGTCTATGACAAGCAAGACGACGAACAAATTTTCTCCTGAAGTCCGCGCCCGCGCTGTTCGAATGGTGGTCGAGCATGAAGCGGAGCATCCTTCGCGATGGGCGACTGTGTCTTCCATTGCCGCCAAGATCGGCTGCTCGGCACATACGCTCAATGAATGGGTGAAGAAGGCCGAGGTAGACAGCGGCAAGCGTGCAGGTTTGCCGAGTGACGTTGCCGAGAAGATGAAGGCTCTGGAGCGGGAGAACCGCGAGCTTCGTCAGGCGAATGAGATTTTACGCAAAGCCTCGGCGTATTTTGCCCAGGCGGAGCTCGACCGCCCACTGAAGCGATGATTTCCTTCATCGACGAACACCGTGTCGATACCGGATCAATACTCCCCAGAAGTGCCGTTTGAATCTTCCCCAGTTTAGCGTTGCCGCCGGTCTTCCGGGGCGCCCGGAGCGACATGGCCATGAAGATCGAGATACGCCGGGTGTTCAACGAGGTCTTCCAGGTCTATGGCGTGCGGAAAGTCTGGCGACAGTTGCAGCGAGAAGGCTTCGATGTCGCTCGCTGCACCGTCGCACGGCTCATGAGAATGATGGGACTTCAAGGCATCATTCGCGGCAAGCCAGTCAAAACCACCGTGTCGGACAAGTCCGCTCCATGCCCACTCGACCGGGTGAACCGACAGTTCTTCGCTCCAGCGCCGAACATGCTGTGGTTATCCGATTTCACTTATGTCGCGACCTGGCAGGGCTTCGTTTACGTGGCCTTCGTCATTGATGCCTTCGCCCGCCGCATCGTCGGGTGGCGGGCAAGCCGAACGGTCCATGCGGCCTTTGTCCTCGATGCCCTCGACCAGGCACTTCATGATCGGCGGCCCGTCCATCGCGGCGGACTGGTTCACCATTCCGATCGCGGCTCGCAGTACGTGTCCATTCGCTATTCCGAGCGGTTAGCGGGCATCGAGCCTTCCGTCGGAAGTGTTGGCGACAGTTATGACAACGCTCTCGCCGAAACGATCAACGGCCTTTACAAGGCCGAGGTCATCCATTGACGGGGACCGTGGCGCAACTTCGAAGCCGTGGAGTTCGCCACGCTCGAATGGGTCGATTGATTCAATAACCGCCGCCTTCTCGAGCCAATCGGAAACACTCCGCCGGCCGAGGCGGAAGAACGATACTATGCCATGCTGGACGCACCGGCTATGGCCGCATAACTTAAACCAAACGGTCTCCGGCAAAGCCGGCGCGGTTCAAAGGCCAGAGAGAAGGCATCGTCTACAATCGCACTCTCATCGAACTGCCCGCCCCTAGGTGTCCACCCGCTTTGCGTCTCCCTGTCTCTTAATCCCTCTCAATCGAGTGGTACCACCGCTGGAGTTTTAACGCGGGGTCAGGCTAGGTCATGCAGCGAATTCTGGGTCCGAGCGAAACATCCTAGTGGATTGATCGCGACAAAAGAGTCCGATTTTGGATTCCCATCGGTTGTCGAATGTGCGACGGTCCAGCATGCGCTCCGGTATTGCATTTGACGTCACCGCCGCCGACAGGGTCCGGCTCGAAGCCATCGTTGCCAACCGCGGTTCGCCGCAGAAGCATGCGTGGCGAGCGAAGATCATCCTGATGAGCGACGACGGCTTGGGAACGGTGGCCATTATGGCGGCGACCGGCAAATCGAAGACCTGCGTCTGGCGATGGCAGGAGCGGTTCATGGCCGAAGGTGTGGATGGCCTTTTGCGCGACAAGAGCCGCCCGCCCGGCATCGCTCCACTCGATCCGGCACTGGTCGAGCAGGTGGTCGCGCTGACGTTGGAACCGCCCAGGCAGGAGGCCACGCACTGGAATCGCGCGATGGCAAAGGCCGTTGGGATCGCGGCCTCTTCCGTCGTCAAGATCTGGCACGAGCATGGTCTTGCGCCGCACCGCTGGCGCCGCTTCAAACTGTCAAATGACAAGGCTTTTGCCGAGAAACTGCACGATGTCGTCGGGCTCTACGTCTCGCCGCCGGTCCATGCCATTGTCCTTTCCGTTGATGAAAAAAGTCAGATCCAGGCGCTCGACCGGACGCAGCCGGGCCTTCCATTGAAGAAGGGTCGGGGCGGCACGATGACCCATGATTACAAGCGCCATGCACCACCACCTTGTTTGCTGCCCTCAATGTTCTCGACGGCTCGGTGATCGGCCGCAACATGCAGCGTCACCGGCATCAGGAGTTCATCCGTTTCCTCAACGCGATTGAGGCGGAACTGCCGAAGGATAAGGCCGTCCACGTCATTCTCGACAACTACGCGACCCACAAACAGCCGAAGGTCTGCGCCTGGCTGGCAAGGCATCCGCGATGGACCTTCCACTTCGTTCCAACATCATGTTCATGGCTGAACGCCGTCGAGGGCTTCTTCGCAAAACTGACACGCCGACGGTTGACGCACGGCGTCTTCCACTCCGTCGTCGACCTGCAGGCGGCCATCAACCGGTTCATCAAAGAGCACAACCAAGAACCGCGCCCTTTCGAATGGAAGGCAGATCCCGAGGAAATCATTGCCGCCGTCAAACGGGGGCACCAAGTGTTGGAATCAATCCACTAGCGTCCGGAATAGTCACGGCGACGACCGAAGATGTGATTGGGCCGACACCTGGAACCTAGAACAGCCGACTTGGGACCGGAGCTGAACGACCAACCTTCGCCAGCTTCGTCTAATTTTTATCTATCTGCTTGATCAGGTTACCCATTGACTGATCAAGCTGTTCAAAGCATAGCGAGTATGTTCCGGCACCGATGATCGGCATTAAGCTTTCGAGGTGATCTCGGCCTTGCCCGGAGATAATAAGAATTCTGCAAGATGGTATCCCTCCGGCGTGAACCGCCTTGCGAGGTTCCGCGTCTCCCGTGAGTCTGCGCTCTTAAGAGTGGATTTAGGCGCGCATTGAGAACCCAAAACTGGACGAAGCTTGGGGCCAAGATCACTTCCAACGCCAGTTTAATCCGGCACAGGCGCTCTGAGGCCGGCGGTCAAGAACGCCGTTAGGTGCTTAAGCATCTCGTCTTTGCCGACTACACCTAGTTGACCGTCAGTTAGATCGTTCAACCGACCAAGATCATTCAACATGAACAGATAAGTGCCAACCAAGAACGCCATGCGTAGGCTGATAATGTCCTTCGGTATATCAGGGGTGAGGAGAGCTATCTCGTTGACAAATCGCTTAACGGATGAGTCGTAGACTTCGCGGCGGAGGCGAAAGGAATGCTCAGCCGGTTCAGCGTGAAGACGCGCCTGCAATCTGACGAACGCGGCACCCGCAGGGCCGCTGTGTTTCATCTCCCATTGAGGAGCGAGATAAGCGAGCACGATGTCCTCGACGCGCAAGCTCGTCGGACGGGCGAGCACCTCGTCAAGCAGTACATGGCGCCTCCCCGATAGCAATGCCCCGCGCCGACGATAAACCTCGTCGAACAGGTCCTCTTTGCTGCCAAAGTAGTACCGGATAAGAGCTTGGTTGACACCAGCTCTGTTGGCAATATCGCGCATTTTCGAGCCAGCGAACCCTTCGTCTGCGAAGATCAGTTCGGCAGCATCTAAAATTAGATCTCTATAATCAATCCCAGGCTTCGGCCGCCCAGGTTTGCGCCTTCCCTTGGAGGCTTTCGCTTGTTGTAGCATCACTTCTCCGCCCATTCGATGCACCAAAATATTAGTGAATTAAGGATGCGGATAATTAATTAACGGGGGAACGCGCCTAAGACAATGGGTAGTTGGCAGATCAGCTGTTACCCAACGAGCAACTGATTTATCGGCAGACCGCACGAAGCGGCCTGCCGACTCAAGTTTCCGCGGGCTACATTTTCAACTCTGTCCAAATCCTGCCATAGATTTGTTGAATTTCGGGAGAACAGGTCTCATTCCAGTATGAAGGACCAGCCAAATTCTCCGGCACCACGAATTCAGGTGACGTGGTCATTTCCTTATCCATGTACTGCTCTGAGCCGTCGATGCCATTGGGGTACTTGATATAGTTTGACAACATCGCCGCGTTTTGGGGATCCATCATGAAATTCATAAATAGCTTGGCGTTGTCGATATTTTTCGCATCAGCGAGAATAGCAAGGTTATCCATGGCCAATCCATAGCCGGTTTGGGGATAGCCATATGCAATGTCGGGATTGCGCTGCCTTTTGATAAAGGCCGGCCCACCCCAGTCACTCGTCACCGCAAAGTCACCCTTTACCATCGGATCGATAGTATTGTAATCCATGGAAATCCAATGCTTTTTTGCTTCCAGCAGTTTATCACGGACCTTTTGCAGAAGGGCTTTGTCGTCGGTGCAAATCTTGTCGCCTCCAAGGTAGTGGATCGCCAGGCCCATAACGTCCATCATCTCGGGAATAATGTTGATCTTGCCCTGTAGTTCGGCGGGAGGATCAAATAGCAGCGCCGCCGTGTTGATGTCGCCCTTATAAATTGAGGTATTTACGCTAAGGCCGACCGTTGACCACTCCCAAGGGATACTATACTCGCGGCCGCGATCGAAACTGACATCAATCCAGCGCTTATTAACGTTCTTGAAATTCTCGAGCTTGTTAGGTTCGGACTTCAACAACAAGCCCTCTTGGATGAAGATTGGGATATATGTGGATGCTGCGACGATCATGTCGAAGTCGTTTCCACCGGCCTTCAGCTTTGCCAGCGCCGTATCGCTACTATCGTACTCCGAAAATGTCACCTTGACGTCGTATTGTTCCTCGAATTTCTTGATCATCTCAGGGCTCCAAAGATCTCCCCAGCTGTAGATGTTCAAGATACCTTCTGCGGAAGCCGGAATTGATGTGAGTAGCACCACACCTGCGGCGATTGAGACTGCCATTCTATTCATGTCTGTTCCCTTTCTGTTTATGTTCATTTTATTACTTGCGCTGTCGCCCAAGTAAATAAGTCGCCACGACGAATAATATAGATACAAGTATTAGAGCCGTGGAGATTGCGTTGATTTCAGGTGTTACTCTTCGCCGGAGCTGGCCGAGCATATATGTGGGTAGAGTTTCTTGCCCGGCGGATTTCACGAACTCTGTAATGACTACGTTGTCGAGCGAAATGACGAAGGCGAGCATCCAGCCAGAAAGGAGGCCCGGCCAAAGCTGTGGCAGTGTGATGTGTCGAAAGACTTCCACTGGCCGGGCGTAGAGATCTGCACCGGCCTGCTCCAAACTCAAGTCCATCCCCTTAAGCCGCGCTCTAACCGGCATGTAGGCGAACGGAATGCAGAATGCTGAATGTGCGACGACAAGATAGAGCATGCCCGTGTAACCAGTGGTCACTTTTAGCACCGAAAAGAAGCTCAGCAGCCCGACCGCGGTCACTATTTCCGGGACCATTAGCGGCTGATTGACCACAGCAAGTGCCAATCCTTGTCCTTTCCACGGACGCGTTCGCGTAGTCGCTAGGGCGAAAAGAACCCCACTTGCCGTAGCGACGGTTGCGGCGACAGCTGCGAGTGTCAGAGAACGAGCAGCCGCCTCCTTTACTGCCGCGTTCTGCCATGCCGATGCGTACCAGCGGAACGAGAATCCCTCCCAGATGGAAAGAGCCTCGCCCGCATTAAAAGAGTACATGATCAATAGCACGATGGGCATATATAGTATCAGGAAGCATAGCATCGCTACTAGGTTAATGCCCGGCATATGACGAACGTTGAACGTTTTAGCCATTGACGCCCTCCTCCTTTTCCGTGGCACGCACGAAGACGATCATCGCAATTCCGACGATTATTAAGAGGGTCAGCGAAAGTGCCGAGCCGAGCGGCCAGTTGCGGAGTGCACTGAATTGCATCCCAATGAGGTTGCCCAACAACAGTTGTTTTCCTCCGCCAAGAACTGTCGTTATGACATAGTCGCCGAGACAAGGGATGAGAACCAGAACCACGCCGGCGACGACACCAGGCTTAACAACAGGCAAGATTATTTCGCGCATAATCTGAAATGGCCGGGCATACAAATCGTATCCTGCCTCCACTAAACGAAAGTCGAATCGCTCCATTGATGAGTAGATAGGAAGCACCATAAGCGGCAGGTAAACATATGTCATACCGAGCATGATCGCGGTCTCGGTATAGAGTATTTGGACTGGCGAACTGATTATTCCCAAGCCGACGAGCACGTTATTGAATACGCCCTCGTTCCGGATCAGTTGCATCATTGCGAAGGTCCGAATGAGCATGTTTGTCCAGAACGGCAACATTATCAACGTCAACCAGAAATCGCGGCGATGCGGTGGGCGAGTCGCGATGAAGTAGGCGGCAGGAAAACCAAACAGAAAAGTTAGGAGCGCAGTCATAATCGAAAGTTTTATTGACCGCCAAAATACCACCAGGTGTTCCGTCGCCCAATTGACTTCGTTAGTGAAGAAATCTCGCTTTAGGACGACATTCACCCAGCTCTCGGTTGAGAACGTCCAGTCGATCCCTCCGTATTCCCCGGGAGTGAGGAAGGAATAGATAGTTATCAATACGACGGGGATGATTGCGGCTAGGAGAAGAATCAACAATGCAGGTGTAATCAGAAGCGCTTGCGCCTTTGATATGGTCGGTCGTTTCACGGAGGGATGCATGGTTAGTCTCCCAGAATCTGGGCCGCGCCGTCACGCAAGCGGATGCCGACGCGATCGCCAACAGAAATAGCTTCGGTCGACGAGTCTGCATTTTGCGTTCGCGTGACAAAAACTCCGCCTTCGCGCACGCGGACGTGATATGCGGTACCAGTGCCAAAATAGACAATGTTCATCAACTCGCCGTCGAGATGACCAGCCCCAGCCGGGACGATCTCAGCATGTTCTGGCCGCACCGCCAGCGTTACCGGGCCAGCGCGCGACCCATCCTTCGGTGCTCGCGCTCGCAATCGTATACCTGGTTCGAATTCGATACAGGCGTCCCTACCGTCAACAGAAGATAAATTGACTGGAAGGAAGTTGGTTTCGCCTATGAAATCGGCAACGAAGCGATCTGCCGGTTGATCATATATTTCTCGTGGCAGGCCGATCTGCCGGACCTTACCGGCACTCATAACCGCAATACGGTCCGACATCGTCAGCGCCTCTTCCTGGTCATGGGTGACGAAAACGAACGTAATGCCGGTTTGCGTTTGCAGGCGCTTGAGTTCGATCTGCATTTCCTTGCGTAGCTTGAAGTCCAGCGCGGATAAGGGCTCGTCCAAAAGCAGAACCTTCGGGTGGGGAGCCAGGGCACGGGCCAGAGCGATGCGCTGCTGCTGCCCGCCAGATAACTGGTTAGTCAACCTGTCGGCCATGCGGGTCATCTGCACAAGTTCCAACATTTCCGCGACAGTTCTAGCAATCTCATCCTTTGGCTTACGCAGCATTCGCAGTCCGAAAGCAATGTTCTGCGCGCAGGTCATGTGCGGGAAGAGGGCATAGGATTGGAATACAGTGTTTACAGGTCGTAGATACGGGGGTTTGTTGATCAGATTCTCCCCGTCGAGCGTCAATGTACCGCTCGTAGCGAAGTCAAAGCCGGCGATCATACGAAGTAGCGTCGTTTTCCCACAGCCAGACGGTCCAAGAAGTGTGAAAAATTCGTTTTTTCGGATCGTCAGGGATACACTATCCAACGCTGTGTAGGCGCCTGCCCCCACCCCGTAGACCTTGCTCACATCTTTGATTTCGATCATATTCCACCCAATTTGCTGCGTTCCCGGAACGTTTTTTGTCATCAAGGCGTCCACAGTGCGTGTAACACCTCTCATTTTAGCGTTTAAGCATACACCCTATCGCGCCATTTCAGATCATTTCAGCCCTAATAGGTGTTTTGTACGGCGCACATTCATTGCATAGCGGGTGCGGCGATCTAGCGATGCGCTCGTAGAGAGCCCAGCCAATTCATGACGTCGACAGCATCGGTCACATCGGCGTATTTTTGCTGAATATCGTACAGACTTGCATCATGCGGTGACTGCGCCCGATCGGCGCAACAGTCGCGCGGCACCAGAACGTTGAAGCCGGATTGTACAGCGTCAACGACCGTTGCCCGCACGCATCCTGACGTCGTTGCCCCCGTTACTACGACGGTATCGACACATGCAGCCGTCAGTAGCGAGGCAAGTGAAGTGCCGTGAAATGCCGAGGCACCTTTCTTAGTTAAGATCAGATCTTCCGGTCGAACCCCGGTAGTTTCATCGATCTCGACCAGACGGCTGCCCTCAAGCAACGCCGACATACCCGACGCCTTCCTGAGCCAGGCAACGTTACCCACCTCACTTGGATGATATGAGATTGTAGTAAAAATCACGAGATATCCAGCGTCGCGCGCAACATCCGCTATACGGCGCGTCATCGCGATCTCGGTGCTCATATCAGCCGCAGTTGGGTACTGTTTATCGGTGAACCCGTACGTGAAATCGACAATCACAATCGCGGGACGCGAACCCCGCTCCACTGGTCGGCCGAAACCAGCCGCTTCGTATACTTCTTCCTGCGACATCGCGCGTCTCCTACTGTGTCCGAGATGCACCGCATTTTGAGGTGCATCTCGGACTTGATCTTTATCGTTCCATTTTCATGTCCGGCACGACGATATCCCCATCGATGACGATCGGTGCGTCATCAAGGAAGAGCGAGCAGTTGCGCATCGGGATGTCGAGGTGGCAGTGTGTGTCGTTTGGACCGCCAAGCTCGTTATTAGGGCCGGTCGAGAACATAACGTTTCCGTAGAACGAACGCGGCTCCATGCCCATGCCGCCTGGAAAGGCGCCCGGCACGAAGTTATGCCATTTTGCCTGGGGGTTCATGCCCCAGCCGACATGGCTCATGCCGTAACCTTTCGGATCCGCGAAAGACTGCATGTAAGACTTGACGATTTCGGCATCGAGGCCGCCACGGATGTCGGTGATCCAGCCCTTCTCGATTGTGTAAATGATGGGCTCACGCACATAGGTGTTTTGCGGCAATAAGATATCGCCCGGCGCGACTACGATCTGGCCGTCGACGCCATCGTCGTCGCCGCCGGTGAAGACAAAGCCAGACGGCCAGTGGTCCCACCGGCCTGGTTGGTCCGTGCACGCGTACTCCGTGATCGTGGGATAGGTGTTCAGCTTGTATGTAACGTCGGTCCCGTGCTGCGACGTGATCCGCATAACCTTGGCTCTCGAGAGGATCTCGCCACCAATTTCCACCTTCTCCCGCAGTTCCTTGTAAGGAAGCATGCGAGCCAGAAGTTCAGGCGGCTCAACCGCTGTCAACACGCGCGTACCGGCGGCCTGGATCGCCATCTGCTCCGGTGAGAACAGCAGGAAGATGCAGTCGATCAACATGTCGCAGTTCTTGAGGGCCTCAACGGCATCTGGCATCGCGGCAAGGCCGGTGACGCCAACATTCCAGCCACCCGTCGGCAAGGGCGCCGGCAGGCGCATGTGGTACATGTTCGCGCCAAGACGTTGGCCAGCGGCAAGAAACGCATTTGCATAGTCCAGTCGTTCATTGCCCTGCGTGAGCACGACAAGGCGCTCGCCGTCGCGCACGCCGGACATCTTCAACTGGTGGAGGCAGATTTCGGTGAAACTCGTGTGGTCCATTGCTCAGAATCCCTTTTTTTTGAAAACTATGCTGCAAAGTCCATGACTGCGGCGAGAAAGCCCTCCAGGTCGTCCCACGGGATCATGTGCCCCGCGCGCTCGACCGTTCGCACCTCGACTGCCGGTACGAGGCGCTTGATCTCCTCGACATCGGCCGGCTCTATAACCGCTGCACCGCCTGCTACCACCAGGCGCATCGGTAGGCGGAGCGCAGGCAGATCGGCGTGGATGTCATCGGAGTGAAACCCGTCGAAGGCGGTGCGGATCGCGTCCAGTTGGCAGGTGTGCAGCCACTCGGCACGAAGGGCGAGCTGTTCTTCGCTCCAGCTCGGACAGAAATGTTTCATCTCCTCCGGCGAGCAGCCGCGCTGGGCGAGCAGGATCGAGTCCTCGTACCAGCTCCATGATGCCGGATAACCCCGTCGGCCTGGCCCACTGACGGGTGGATCGACCAGAACCAGCCCCGAGAAGCCCGACGGACACATGCGAGCGGCACGTATCCCGGTTCGCGCGCCCATCGAATGCCCGAGCAGGATCGGTCGGTCGAGGCTCGCCGCTTCAGCGACCCGAACGGCGTCCTCTGCCATGGCATCGAGCGAGAAGTCGAGCGCACCGCCTTGTGACAAGCCACGCCCACGCACGTCAAGCACATGCACGTCGAACCTTGCGGCCAGCCGTTCGGCCACAAAGCCCCAAGTGATGGCCGGCGACGTGATGCCAGGAATGAGCAGCACCTGCGGTCCCGGCCCCTCATAGTGGAGCAAGTGCTGGCGAATGCCGTTTGCGTTAACGTTGTATCCCCGAGCCAATGCGCCCTCCCCTTAATAGGCACCGGAAAGCAGCGTGCCGCCACCCGGAATGCGCGTCTCGAGGTCGAGCGCCTTCAACAGCGACCACGTGGTGGCGATCGCCGCCGTCAAGACCGGTTTACGAGTCACCGCTTCCGCTTCGGAAACAGCCGCCAGCGAGGGCATCTGAACGCAGGCGGACAGCACGATGGCATCGACATCGCTCGTGTCCATCGAACGGACAATGCCGGGCAGCTTCATCGGATCGTGTGCGGCCACCGCGAGGTTGTCGGAAATTTCGAGCGCGCGCCATACGCTGACCTCGATGCCTTCGTTGCGGATGTAGTCCACGACGAGCTCAGTGAGCGGCTTCATGTAAGGCGCGACGAGCGCGATCTTCTTCGCGCCAATCGCCTTGATGCCCTCGACCAGCGCTCCGGCCGACGTCACCACCGGCGCCGGATTGCCGTTGTCGACCGTTGCCTTGTGCAGGCGCTCCTGCGACTGGCGATGATAGCCATGCCCCATTGCCATGATTGCTACCAGGCAGGCATAACCCATCACGTCGACGCGCGCATCCGACAGTTCGAGCGCACACCGGTCGCTGTCCCTGTCCATGGCCTTCAATTCCTCGGCGGTTACATGCTTCATCCGCATGCGAGACGAGTGGAACGTGAAACGTTCTGGCGATACGAGCTCTCTGGCTCGCAACAACGCGGGTATCTCGGTTTCCATCGTAATGTTGGAGCTTGGAACGATCTGACCAATACGAAAGCGCTTCATTTGCAGGCCCCTTGTTTCGAGTAGGTTTCACCACATTAATTATTCAAAGAAAGAATTACAAGTCAAAAGTGGTTTGGGCCCATGAGGGACTCGACGCTTACCAAACCCACTGCCTGCGCCTTAAGCTCTAGTTTACCGCTCTTCTCACGTAACGTATTGTTTTCACCTAATTTTTGTCTGGATATGTGATTTCGCCGCGGGTGATAGAGCCGCGGCATGGAGTCGCCACTCGGGCCACAGAAAGCCGCGGTGCCTTGATGACACTTGCCACGCATTTCAACTTAATATACCCTTGAATAATTACGTTCGAACCCACCTTGTTGGGGAGTGGCGGCGCGAGAGTGGCTGCTTAAGCGGCATCCGCGAGGCTATTCTCCAATCCGAACGCCCATTTGCATGGACGGTGATCCTTTTTGCACTGGAGGAAGTGTTAGGCGCACAGTTCGGAGCCGAGATTTGGAGGGGGCGCTGTCTTTCATGTCGGCGAAGAGCGTGAAATACGCGCGTTGTGCGTGAGAGCCAAGAGGAGGTCAGAAATATGAAGCCGCAATTTTTCCACAGAATACCCGAGATGGAGAACGGTTATAGCATGTCCCTTGCCGTAAGGGCGGGCGACTATGTATTCATCGGCGGTTTGACAGCCACCGATAACGCAGGGAATGAACTATTTGCCGAGGACGCCGGTTCTCAGATGAAACGTATATATGAGATACTCGGAGAAGTGCTGCGAGAATTTGGTGGGACGCCTCAGGATATCGTAAGTGAAGTAATATTTTACAATGTTGGCGCGAAAGAATATACTGAACAGCTCTTTCCCCATCGGCAAGCATTCTATGGGCAACAAGGCCCCTCGGTTGTTGGCATGCAGGTGGTCGGTTTTATAAGCCCAGCAATTCGTGTGGAGACCACAGCCGTCGCATACCTGCCACGGTCGCGCGAGCCATGAACTAGCAGCGCGTTAGCCCCGAGGAGCGCCCGGCCCATCGGACGCCAGCGATCAGTTTTGTCAATGCTCTGGCCGCAGTCCGCTAGAAACAAGATCACGAGCCGCCTGTGTCGTCCAAGTTAGCGGCGACTAATTCAGCTCCATTTTGGTGCGTACCTGCAAAGGGCTGCCAATAGATCAAAGTCTTTCGAGATGCAGTCTCGTCAAAACGGGCTTGCTCCAGCTGATCGGTACGCCTGCCCATCTATAAGCCCGCCAAAAAGTCCAATAGGAGGAAAGAAAGGTGACAAACTTCAACATGCTAATAAACGGCCGTCTAGTGCCGGGTACCGGAGAAATGCCGGTCATCGACCCGTCCACTGCCGAAATGTTTGCGACAGCACCCTACGCCAGCACCACACAACTCGAAGAGGCTGTGAGATCAGCAAAGAACGCCTTTCCTGATTGGGCCGCAACATCGTTAGAGACCCGCCGCGCCTGCTTACTTCTACTGGCGGACAGGCTAGAGCAGGAGGTCGACTACTTTGCGCGGCTTCTTACGCGTGAGCAAGGTAAACCTCTGGCGGAGGCGACGTATGAGGTCGGCGCGACGATCCGCGGCATCCGCTATTTCGCAACGTACGAGACCTCACCGGAAATACGCAGCCATACGCGGGGCAAATATGAACTGCACCGCGTTCCGTTGGGTGTGATCGCTTGCGTTACGCCGTGGAATTTTCCGATGCTTCTCGCCAGCAATAAGTTCGGTGCCGCCCTGATCACCGGAAACACCGTGATTTTGAAACCTGCGCCGACGACGCCGCTAACCTCGCTAGAGCTGGGGCGACTTGCCGAAGGTATTTTTCCGCCCGGCGTCTTCAACGTAATCTCCGATCGAAACGATCTCGGCGCAAGACTCACCGACCACCCGGATGTTGCAAAGATCTCGTTCACAGGCTCTACAGCAACGGGCAAAAAGGTGATGGCTAGCGCTGCCGGCACGCTAAAACGGGTAACACTCGAACTCGGTGGGAACGATGCAGCAATTGTCCTGGACGATGTAGACATTGATCAAGTCATCCCCGGGTTGGTCTCCGCGGCATTTCTTAATGCCGGCCAAGTCTGCGTCGCGGCCAAGCGCATATATGTTGCAGGCTCGATTTATGATGAATTTGCCGCGAAGTACGCAATCGCTGTGCAAAAGCTGAAACTTGGCTGCGGCCTGGACGAGGACGTCAACCTTGGCCCTCTCCAGAACCTCGAGCAGTTCGAGAAAGTCAAAGAGTATCTCACCATTGCGGAAAAAGATGGCATCATCATCGCTGGCGGACGGGTAGCCAACAGACCAGGATACTTCATTGAGCCGACGGTCGTTCGCGACATTACGGACGGCTCGCGGCTGGTGGACGAGGAGCAATTCGGACCAGTGGCGCCGCTTATTTCCTTCACCGATGATGACGACGCCATCAGCCGCGCCAACGCGAGTCCATTTGGTCTCGGTGCGTCGATTTGGACCAGCAATCTTACGCGCGCGCGCGCACTCGCCATGAGATTAGAATCGGGAAATGTTTGGATCAACCAACACCAGGCACTCGCTCCGGATATTCCCTTTCCCGGAGCTAAGGAGTCCGGAATTGGACTGGAAGCCGGGCCGGAGGGTTTTCACGAATTCACTCGCGTACAAATCCTCAACGCAGCTTAACTCATAAAAGTCGACGCAGGAGAAAGCACATGACAGAAAAGATATATGATGCAATCGTCGTAGGTGCCGGGTTTTCCGGTCTAGTTGCGGCACGGGAACTGTCGGCACAGGGCAGGTCGGTGCTGATTATCGAAGCCCGTCACAGACTTGGCGGCAGAACGCACGTCGTAAATTTCCTGGGTCGTCCCGTCGAGATAGGCGGTGCCGGCGTGCATTGGTGCCAACCGCACGTTTTCGCTGAGATGCAGCGCTACGGCTTCGGATTTAAAGAAGCTCCCTTAGCGGACCTGGATAAGGCTTACATGGTATTCGCGGACGGCCAAAAAATCGATGTGCCGCCTGCAACTTTTGACGAGGAGTATACCACCGCGTTCGAGAAGTTCTGCAGCCGCTCACGAGAGTTGTTCCCGCGGCCGTATTCGCCTTTGGACAATCACGAGGTCTCCAATCTTGACGGCGTGTCTGCCCGTGATCATCTCGAATCCCTTGGGTTGAACGAGTTGCAGCTAGCCTCCATGAATGCGGAGTTAACGCTTTATGGCGGCGCCCCAACCACTGAACTTAGTTACCCGAGTTTTGTTAAGTTCCACGCGCTTGCCTCTTGGGACACGATAACCTTCACTGACTCAGAAAAGCGATACCACGTGCAAGGCGGCACAAATGCACTTTGCCAAGCGATTTTCGATGACTGCCGCGCAGACTCTGAGTTTGGTGTGCCTGTGGAAGCTGTCGCGCAGACGGACAACGGTGTCACGGTGACTCTTGCGGATAAGAGGGTGTTTCGCGCGCTCACATGCGTGCTTACCTTACCGACCAAAGTTTACGCAGATGTTCGTTTCGAACCACCACTACCACCCGAAAAGCGCGCATTTATCGAACACGCCGAGATGGCTGACGGTGCGGAGCTTTACGTCCATGTACGCCAGAACCTTGGTAACACATTCACTTTCTGTGATGACCCTAACCCATTCAACGCTGTGCAAACTTACGCATATGATGATGAACTTGGGACGATCCTCAAGATCACGATTGGCCGGCAATCGTTGATTAACCTCGAGAATTTTGACGCGATTGCTGCCGAAATACGCAAAATCCACGGCGACGTCGAGGTACTTGAAGCGCTACCATATAATTGGGCAATGGATGAGTACGCCCGCACGAGCTACCCCGCCATGAGGAAAGGTTGGTTCTCTAGATACAAGGACATGGCAAAACCGGAGAACCGTCTATTCTTTGCTGGCTCTGCCACTGCGGACGGATGGCATGAGTATATTGACGGTGCGATAGAGAGCGGAATCCGAGTCGGCCGGGAAATTCGGCACTTTATGAAGGCGACCGCTTAATATTTATGCCTGGGCTCCGTGCTTGACGGAGCCCAGGCATAAGGGCCCCACTCTAGAAGGTCCCTATTTCATCTTGCGTTAACGTGTCACATTCTGCAAAGCAACTTTATTTCTCTGCCTCGATCGAGGCAATAATTTGCTCCACGATTTTCTTTGCCTTACCATTGAACTTTAGCGACTTAACTTCTTCCAAATTTGCTGGCTCTCCGGCAACGATCGCGCCGATCATGCCCATCGCAAAGTGCGGGGTGCACTGGTAGACGTACACGCCAGGGACATCAATCTTAACTGAAATCTGATTGTTGATCTTGCCATTCCATGGCATTGCCCCATCAGGAATGGCATTCTTGATAGAGGCGCTGTTGTGCCCCTTATCTTTCAGGATAAATGTGACTGTGTCGCCGGGCTGGACGTGTAGAACCCTTGGTTCAAACGCCATGACTGTTCCGTCGGCCGCTTTGTTTGTCATTTCCACTTGGTGATCTGCAGCCCACAATACAGTAGGAAGCAGGAGTGCAGACGCTGCAGAAAATACTATGGTGTGAAAATTCAAGAGTTCTTCCTTATGATTGTAAGAGCCGCTGGGCAACGGCTCTTAACTGTCGGCGCGCCGAGTTTCTATACTAACGACAGTTCCTTGATCGGTAGGGACCTAATCCTCGGTCCGCCAGCGTCAGCGATGGCGTTAACCAAGGCGGCAATCGTGATTGGAACGGCATCCTCCCCAACGCTCTGCGGCGAGCCCTCGCTTGGCAGCAGATTTATTTCGATCTCCGGCACCTGAGCGATGCGAAGGATCGGGTAATCATAAAAATTGTTCTGCTGCACCTGGCCGTTCTCCAAGGTGATCTCGCTATAGAAGGCGTTCGTCAAGGCGTACGAGATGCATCCTTCAAGCTGCTGCCTTACAATATCCGGATTGATGATAGTGCCAGCGTCGATGGTAATCGCGACCTTATCTACACGGACGGAGGCGTCCTTGATCGTTACGTCCACCACCGCCGCCTTCGACGACGACTCGTAGCCAAGGTAATAAGCGGTGTCGCTCACCGCTATGCCTCGGCCCGAGCCATTCTTTGCGCGCCCACCCCAGCCAGCTTTCTCGGCAGCCGCATCGAGGACCCGACGCAGAGTCTTTGAGCGTGCGACTGCGATGTCGTACTGCTCAAGGTCCTTCGGGATGAGGGATGGGTCGAGCAACGCCCTATACAAATCAACGGAGTCCTTATGTGCCAATACCGCCAGTTCGTTGAGAAAGCCGAAGTTCATCCACAAGTGCTGCGTCAACCCCACCCCCCTCATCCATCCGAACGGAATGGGTGTAGTCTTGTCGCGTTGGTAGGCAATATGCATGTTAGGGAAGAAGAACGGAAAATGCGTTCCACCATAGGACTGTAACGCCGCCTGTGCGCTAGCGATCCGGCACGACCAGGTGTCGATGTTTCCATCTTCGTCGAGCGCACCTGCGAATTTCACGACTGTAAGCGGTGTATAAGTGCTGTGCTTGATGCATTCCTCTCGACTCCAAAGCACTTTCACCGGCGTTCCTGACATTGCTTTGCCGATCTGAACTGCCTGATAAACGAAGTCGTTCTGGACACGTCGGCCAAAACCGCCGCCGCACTGCATCAGGTTGAACTTTACGTTCTCCGGCGCCAAGCCCGTCAGTTCAGTCGCAATTCGATGCGCATCGTCGGCATATTGGCTCCCGGCCCACACGGTCGCTTTGGATTTCTCAATTAGTACTGTGCAGTTAAGCGGCTCTAAGGGCGCGGGATCCATGAAAGGAAAAACATATTCAGCTTTCAGTGATAGCTTAGCTTCTTTGATCCTTTTGCCGACGTCACCCGTCTCAACCAAGACAGGCAACTCACCACTTGCCTGCGTGGAAAGCGCTGTCTTCAACTTATCTGACGTCAAACCAGCATGGGATCCGCCATCCCACTCAATCTCCAATGACTCCAGCGCGGATTTGGCTTCCCACCAGCTATCAGCGACAACGGCGACCGTATCATCAATATTTACCGCCGCCGCCCAGAGATCGGGGTCCTCTCCATCCGGTACAGGCGAATTGTAGCCGACAAATCCGCCTTTAATTTGGACGATCTGAGGATTACCAGGCAAGTCCTTCAGTGCCTCGTCGTCGACCCGCACCAACTTACCGCCAAAGACAGGGGATTGCTGCACGGCGGCGTAGCGCATACCTGGCAAATCAATATCAATGCCGTAAACAATCTCTCCGCGTGTTGCAGGCACAGTACTTAAGGGGGATATCGGCTTGCCAATGAAGCGTCGATCGGCAACCGATTTGTATACGACCTTCTCAGCTAACGGAGGGGTCAGCTTAACCGCTGCTGCGGCAACGTCGGCATAATTTACGCTGCGGCCGCTCTTGCCATGGTGCACTTGATTCCCACCAGTCGTCAGCTCTTCCGTCGGGACCGAAAGGCGTTCTGCGGCCGCTTCAAGGAGCATGGCCCGCACTTGCGCTGCCGCGAGCCGCGAGGGTGCAAAGAGATAATGTGCGGACAAACTTCCAAGTGTCGTGGTCCAGACGTAGGGCGTGCCGCGAGCCTTGCTAATGGCGGGATCGTAAAATGCCACAGACATCTTTTCCCAGTCTGCATCCAACTCTTCGGCAAGCATCTGCGGAATTGTCGTCGTTACGCCTTGCCCTACTTCGGTTTGCGGAACCGTGTAGGTCACTGTGTTGTCCGGGTTGATGACGATCCAGGATAGTATTTCCACCCCTTCGGTTGCTGGCGCGGTACTTGACTGCGCGCCTGAGCGGGTAATCGGGAAGAGCACCGCCCCTGCAAGTGCTCCCGTGCCAAGTAGAAATGCGCGACGATTGACAGAGACGCTCATTGAGCTGCTCCTTTCAGCATAGCTGCAGCGGCATGAATGGCCGCGCGGATGCGAGGATAAGTGCCACACCGACAGATATTGGTGAGCTCCCTATCGATGTCCTCGTCTGTCGGCGAGGGGTTCTTGGCCAAAATATCGGATACGGCCATGATCATGCCGGACTGGCAATAGCCGCATTGCGGCACGGCATGCTTGATCCATGCCTGTTGAACCGGATGGGAATGATCAGCGCTCAATCCTTCGATCGAAGTCACCGATCCCCCCGCAACACTTTCGACGGTAGTTATGCAGCTTCTTACGGCCTCGCCGTTGAGATGAACGGTGCATGCACCGCACTCGCCGACGCCGCAGCCGAACTTCGTGCCCTTAAGCTTGAGGTAGTCGCGAACGACCCAAAGCAGTGGCGTAGCCGGATCGACATCGACCGAACGCGCGCTGCCATTAACAGTAAAATCGACTTTCATTTTTTTCACCTCCGGAGTGTGGTCCCGTTTGTCGCAGATCGTCTTTTGTGGCAGTTTGCCAAAATTATTCACAATAGTAAATACATTTGGTTCCTCTCTAAACGCGCGACGGATACGAATAGAATGGTGAAGAATATAGGCATCGAAAATTCGACATTTGGCCCTACATTGACGGGATTAACGATTCCGGATAATTCCACACTCGCCTAAATTAAGTGCGTAAGCCTGTGGTCATGTGTGTTTCCATGAAACGGAATCAGGCTTTTAAAAACACGGAATGTGCATGCGCAAACAACCCCACCAGCGCCGCCGGCCTGGCCGCCCCTCGCATGATGGTGACCTTAAAGAGACTATCCTGGACCACGCCGAGATTGCTTTTGCGGAGCGGGGATACTCTGGGGCGAAGACGCGCGAAATAGCGGCGAATGCTGGGGTAAATCAAGCGCTTATCCGCTATTATTTTGGAGACAAGGAATCGCTTTTCGATGAAGTTTTCCGGCGGCGCGGGGGTATATTGTCGGGTACCCGACATGTTCTGCTCGACAAATTGCTGGAAGAGGCTGAGCGCCCAGCTGTCGAGGCAATCGTAAAGGCCTATCTGCAGCCCCAGTGGGACATGAAGTACAGCAACGAGAACGGCGCTTCTTTTGTACGCCTGCAAGCCCGTCTGCATGCCGAGCAAGAGGAGCACGCTCTCCGCCTACGCCGTGAGGTTTATGACGCCTCTGTTCGACGATACATTGACGCTCTCCAAACCGCGATGCCTGGCATACCGCGTGATCTTTTGAGCGTACGCATGGCGTTCCTAGTAGGCACCTACATGTTCATGCTGAACGACCTAGGCCGTATCGGCGACCTGACAGAAGGAAAGGTCTCATCGCTCAGTAAGGAGGCTATGCTCGAGAACCTCGTCGCCTTCCTCTCTGCGGGGTTACGGGCGCCGGCCAGCTAAGTTGATTGGCGTAGGCTACAATCGAGGACTGACGCGGGTGCTTAGCCACTCCGCATAGGCTGGCTGGCCCATTTCGAGAGGTTGATCTGGCACCCCCGCCAACGACCCGCCCAGAATTGGCGGATCGAGGGAGCATTCAAGGCGGAGCCGCGTCGGTCTATCTCAGTGTCTGAGAACGACTTTTCCGCGAGCCCCTGCCGCCACCGCGTTATGGGCCGCACCGATCTGATCCAAGGTCAGGGTCTTGGAAATCGGGATCACCAGCGATCCGCTGACGGCGGCGACCAGCACTGTGTCGAGCATGGCCGCGTCGGTGCGGTGGTAAATTTCAAAGATCGTAACCCGGTTGCCGGCATTGGCGCCTTCGGGTACTGGAACGATGCTCGCAACCTTGCCGCCGTCGCGAACATTGCCGATGAGGTGGTCGGCCACCGGGCCAGCGGTGCTGATCGCATAGTCGAAGCTCGGGCGTGCGGTGGGAACCGTGATATCGAGCACCTCGCCAGCCAGTTCCTGACCTTCGTGCAGCCGTTCTGGCCTGACGCCGGCAACCGGCATTGCGCCGATCTCCTGGAGATATTGGATGGCGGAACGTCCGACCGTGCCAAGGCCGCCTGAAACGAGGACCCGGTCTCCAGCCTTAACGTCGATCGCCTCGACGGTCTGCCGGCCGGTAAGGCCTGCCTTCACCAACGAGGCACCCTGCTCGAAACTCAGGCCTGCCGGCAGTTTCGCCACGGATGTGGCCGGAACCACTCCGAATTCTGCATGCGCCCCTTTGCCGTTTGCCGCGAAGTCGGCGACAACCCGCTCTCCGACCACGAAGCCGGTCACGCCTTCGCCAAGTTCGGCGATGGTGCCGGCGGCGTCGCCGCCGAGCACTGCCGGCAGTTGAAGCGGAATGAATTGGGCCATGTAGCCCTGGCGGAGAATAAGGTCGAACGGATTGACGGCGGATGCCTCGATCTTGATCAGGACTTCGCCGGGTCCGGGGGCCGGTGTCGGAATATCCCCGATTTCGAACTGATCGACATCACCGTAGGATTTGAGAAGTGCGGCTTTCATTTGTGGCTCCATCTATCGTTTCGTGTGCGCGAGGGGCCCGCCGCCCGACGGCAGCCAAGCCCCTGCGTTTCCGGATGGCGGCCGTCTCAGGCCATGGCGGAACGACGAGCGCTGTCGAGCGTCCACGCGCCACCGCCATTCGCGGCGATGAAGAGGAAGATAAAACAGTACAGGATCGCCGGCTCGCCCATATTCAGGGACGGCCAGAAGCCATAGGGCGTGTGGACCATGAAGTAGGCGATGGCCATTGTGCCCGAAGCAATGAATGCCGCGATGCGGGTCTGATAGCCGACGATCATCAGGATCGAGGTGATCACCTCGATGACACCGGCGATGATCATGATGGTCGGAAGCGGATAGGATACGCCCTGTACAGGACCCGGAAACTGAAGCAACTTCATCGTTGCGTGCTCGAGGAACAGAAGGGCCGCCATGATGCGCAGGGCCGTGAGGGCGTAAGGCGCCCATTTGCTGATATTGGTCATTGAGGTTCTCCAAAGAAGTTTTTGTCAGCGATTAGGCGGCGGAAGCCGCCTTCTTGAGCTCCATGTTTTCCTTCCAGAGCCTCATCGAAATTGCGAACACGCCATCGACGTAGTTCCGGTAGACCGTCATGCCGGCCGGATCGCGGCCCGTCTTGGCGGCAAAAAATTCAATGATGTCGTCGGATTCTGCGATGTAGCGGCCGGGCTCAAGCTGGGCGGCGGGAAAGCTCACCTTGTCGAGATGCGATTGAAGCTCCGCCCGGATCGTTTCCTCCTGCTCCGTGCCGGGCACGAAATTGCGGCTTTCGACTTCCGAGGCCAGTCCCGTTTCCAGAAGGAACAGGCGGACCTTGAGGCAGAAGGGGCAGTTTTCCTTGAGGTAGATGACCGGTTTGAAGGTTTCGCTGGTCATTGCGCGTCTCCATTTGATTGCGGGGCTGAGGGGGCGTGTCCGAAGCGGAAGCTCGATGCGGTGAGCCCGCCTCCGAAGTCTTTCTGGTGATAGGTGGTGGCGCCCGGTTCGTCCTCGGCGGCGCCGACCACCACCATCAGCGGGATGAGGTGGTCCTCGCGCGGATGAGCCGCGCGGGCAGCGGGCGCCAACTCCCATTCGATCAGCCGCTCGGTGCGCTTGTCGGATGGCGAATTGACCAGCGTCTCCTGGAGCCAGGCGTCGAAACGGCGGGACGGTTCGTATCCCCAGGTGCCGCGCATGGCCGACAGGTTGTGATAGCTGAGACCGCTACCGATAATCAGGACGCCTTCATCACGAAGGGGAGCGAGCGCCCGGCCGACATTGATGTGCAGTGCCGGATCGTAGCCCGCATCCAGCGAAAGCTGGACCACCGGAACATCCTCGTCCGGATAGAGTGGCTTCATGATGCTGAAGGTGCCGTGATCGTAGCCGCGCGTCGGATCAAGCGCCGCTTCGATAGCCCTTGCGCGCAGCAACCGCTGTACGCGATTGGCGAGGTCCGGCGAGCCCGGGGCTTTGTAGGTGATGTGATAGAGGTGCTCCGGAAAGCCGTGGTAGTCGTAGACCATGCCGGGCTCCACGCCCGAGGAATGGCAAAGCCCTTTTGCTCCCAGTGGCCCGAAACTACCAGGATCGCCTTCGGCTTGTCGCCGAGTTCGGCGCGCATGTCGATTAGCGACTTCTCCAGCACGTCGAACATACGGCGGAACTCGCCTGTCATGTATGGCCAGGGACCGCCGCCATGGCTGATGAAATAAGTCGGGAGTCGAGAATCGGTCACCGGATTATCCTTCACAACATACCGTGAATGCCGCGGCTCGTGGCGCCGTTGGAAAAGCGAGCCTCCGACGACGCCTGTTGAGGAAGAGTTTGATTTTTTCTCAGTCGTTGATCAATGTGACATTTATTGAAGAACTATTTCCTGGATGTTGATGATCGATGGATACGTTGACGAGCCTGCGGGTGTTCTGCACCGTTGCGGAACTGAAAAGCTTTACTTCTTCCGCCACTCGCCTCGGCATCTCGCCGGCTATGGCGAGCAAACATGTGATACAGCTCGAAAGCCGGCTGGGGACGCGCCTGCTCAACCGAACTAGCCGCCGTGTCAGCCTGACGGAAACTGGACGGCTCTACTTCAATCAGACCAGGCAGATGCTCGAAGGGTTGGACGAGGTGGAGGCGGCCATCGGCAATGTCATGGTGGCGCCCCGGGGCACACTCAAGCTGAGCGCGCCGGTATGGACGGCAAGCGCCTACTTTGCCGATATGCTGGCAGAATATAAACGGCGTTATCCCGACGTCTGCCTGGACGTGGATCTAAGCGGCCGGATCGTCAATCTGGTGGACGAAGGCTTCGACCTAGCCTTGCGGGCAACCACGCGCGATCGGCTGGATCCCGGCCTCGTCGCCCGCCCGCTGGCCGATGTCGAGTTCATCCTGCTGGCCTCGCCTGATTACCTGAAGCGAACGGGACGGCCGCGAAGTATCGCCGAACTCAATGGCCACGCGATGCTTCGCTACAGCGGCGTCAACCTGGGCGAGAGCATGTCGCTGGAAGGGCCCGAAGGCCGGCAGAACGTCACGTTCCGCAATGTGATGCTGAGCGACAACGAGACCGTCCTGTACCTCGCGGCCCTTCGGGGAATGGGTCTGGTGTTCCTGCCGAAATGGATGGTGGACGAGGATATTGTCGCCGGCCGGCTGGAGACGGTGCTTCCATTTGCGCTTGGCTTCAGCAGCACGCTTCACGCCGTCTACCCAAGCCGAAAATACCTTTCAGCAAAGGTCCGCACCTTCATCGACTTTATGACGGCGAACTTGCAGGGACTAGAAAAAACACCCTTACGCAGTTAGCCTATCCGAATTCACAGAAATACAGAAATCGCCGAATTTTGCCCCCCATAATCGCTTAACGCAGTTTCCGACGATCCTTAATCGCCACTTAGATTCTCCCTCGGTTGCTACCGACGCCACAAGCGCGAGTGCGCACCTACACCTACGACTGGCATCGAATATCGATGCGTCAAGATCGATTTGTGTGGCTCGTTATCACCGTTTTGGTAGATCACCCACCTTTCTGCTTGAAAATTCCACATCACGAAGCTGCGGCGCGTCCTATCGAATTAACAATTCCTATTGTGATTAATTTTGTTTCAACGGGACGCTGGGACGTGTATTGTCCCCTCATTGAGCGTGCGAGACATCAAGCGAACGAGAATATAGGCGTGTGGTAGACTGCATGTCCGACTGCGCAATCGATTGCCAGGCCTGACGCGGATGCAACTACCGAAACTAACAGTCATAAATGCAGAAGAGCGCCCGTCATTCATCAGGCTTCTCGGTTCCCGCCGGTAGATTGCCACGATAAGCACTTGCGGCGCTAACAGAAGTACGCCGTCCGCTCGCTCGCAAGACGGTAGCGATAAGGGGAGCGGCTGCCACTTCCTCGACGCTGCGCCAGGTCGCACACACTCGATTCGCGAACCTAAATTGTTTGGTTTTGTAAGGGACCGTTATGCTCACGACTTCGAATGAATTGCCCTTAACGTCACCGACTAGAGCAGTCATGACCGACGATCCAGCCGAAATCCTCTCATTGGCGGCTTCTTGGCTGCGAGAAGGAGACGTTGCTCTAGCAACGCTTATCGAAATCCGCGGTGGTTCCGCCCGGTCGCTAGGGTCCCAGATCGCCGTTGCCTCAGACGGCCGCTTTTGCGGCTACATATCGGGCGGTTGTGTGGAAGCAGCGGTCGCTTTTGAAGCAATGCTGGCTATATCACAAGGTCGGGACCGTATGATAACGCTTGGCGAAGGTTCGCCCTACTTTGACATCGTACTACCGTGCGGTGGCGGCATCAAAGTTGCGATTCACCTCCTGCGAGGAATGGGCGAGATACAATGCACTCTGGAGCGCCTCACAAAAAGGGTTCCGACAGCACTCAGTTACTCTCCGGGCTCCCAGACCCTCACGGTTGCCGATCCGCCGGCCATATCTGGGTGGGACGGAGAAAGTTTTCTAGTTAAGTACGTCCCGTCGCGCCGGATCGCCCTGTCTGGAAACGGGATCGAAGCTGAAACACTTTCTCGGATTGCAGCAGCATGCTCTTATGATGTCGTTTCCATTGTTGATGCCGGCCGCGACTTAGAAGGCTTGCTTGACAACTTCACCGCCGTTGTCTTGCTTCACCATGATCTCGAGCGTGAACGTCCAATCCTCCGCGTTGCTTTAAGATCTAGCGCATTTTATATCGGTGCTCTAGGGAGTGCCCGTACACACCAGAAACGTCTGGAACGACTGCGAGATGACGGGGTGGAAGACTCCGAGCTCGAGCGCATCAGGGCACCGATTGGAATGTTTGGGCCAGCAAGAGAGGCAAACTCACTGGCTCTTTCCATACTTGCAGACATAGCGGCTAGACAAATAATTGCGGATAAATAGCTACCTTTCGCTGTTTCGACGTCGAGATATCCCGTTGTTCTGAGGTGGCCGATTATGTCAGTGCATCGGACCGCCTGCCTTAATGTGCTCCGGCGTGCAAATTTGGTTCTGACTCGAATTGGTTGATTTTGAAGATTCAGGTGGCTTTGGTTTTCAAAGGGGGATCAGTGCCATACGCGCTCGGTTTCGCCTTTCCATTCTCACCCCGCCCGGTTTGGCGGCAGAACAGGTTTGTAGACGTCTCTCCCAGACCCTGACCTGTATTGCTCAAGTCTGGCCAGCATCCGAAAACGAAGCCCTCATGCCCTGGAACTTCGTATGCACCGCCTACATTATCGGCGGCGGTTGCAGTAAAGGACCTGCAATCAGGAAGTAATACGCCGCCTCGCTGACCTCGACTCTTTGGCCTTCCCAAAGCGCGGTGAATCTGAATCTCTGGTGCAAACCGGAGGTCTGCGATGCGATCAGGGATTTCGTTACGGGCGGATTTTGCTGGGGCCGACCTGCAGCGACTGGCGCGGCAGACGAAGGACGCAGCTCAGGCACGACGTTTGTTGGCACTGGCCTTGATCTACGATGGAGGCTCGCGTTCCGATGCCGCCCGCCTCGGCAATGTGACGCTCCAGATTGTCCGGGACTGGGTCATGCGCTTCAACGAGCGCGGCCCCCAAGGCCTGATCAATGGCAAAGCTCCTGGTCAGCAGTCGCGGTTGAACGATCAGCAGCGTGCGGCCTTGGCGCAGGCCATCGAGCGTGGGCCAACACCCTATCTCGACGGCGTTGTTCGCTGGCGTCTGTGCGATCTGGCGTATGCGACGTCCACGCCCCATGGCTTTTTCAGTTGCAGCAATCTGAGGTTGATCTACGGGCCGTCAAATGAGCTCACCGAAGAGTACCTGACGAGCTCATTGTGAGGCCTTGATGCGGGCGGCATAGGCCCATGGCATCAGGGCATCGATGTCTTTGGCGAGGTGGCCGTTTGCGAGGCGGGTGAAGAGGTCGCACAGATAGGCGTAGGGCTCAACGCCGTTCATTTTACAAGTGCCGATCAGGCTGGCAAACCGGGCCCAATTGCGGCCCCCTTCATCGTGCCCCGCAAAGAGCGCATTGCGGCGGTTCATGGCCGGTCGGCGGATCGCGTTTTCCACCAGGTTGGAGTCGATATCGACGTGGCCGTCGCCCAGAAACAGCCGGAAGCCGTCCTGCCGCGTCAGCATATAGGCCAGGGCTTTTCCGAGGTCAGACTTGCGTGAGACGCGCTTGGCTTGCGCTGCCAGCCAGGTGAAGAACTCGTCCACCAGCGGGAGGGACAGGTCCTGTCGAACTGCCCGGCGATGTCCGGGATCTGAGCCCCGGATACTGTCTTCGATCTTGTAGAGCGCGGCGATCTGCACCAGCGCCTCGTCGACGATGGGCGATCCACTCTTTGGCGTGGCCTTGATCAGCTTTCTGCGCCCGTGCGCCCAACAGAAGGCCAGCTTCAAGGGATCGCCACCCATCCGGTCCGACGTGGCGAGGTGAGAGTAACCACCGTAGGCATCCACCTGGATTGTCCCGTTGAACCCGTCGAGGATTTCAGCGGCATATTCGCCTTTACGCCCAGGTCGATAATGGAACACCACGCCCGACGGCGCAGAGCCATTCCAGCCGCGATCGTCACGCAACACGGCCCACAGATAGCCGGTCTTCGTCTTGCCTCGCCCCGGATCAAGCACCGGAGCCGTGGTCTCATCGACATAGAGCCGCGTGCTTTCCCACAGCAGCCGTTTTGCCATGTGGTCGACCACCGGTGCGATTTCGCTGCCCGTGCGCCCCATCCAATCGGCCAGGACCGTGCGGTCTATCGGCACCCCGTGTCGCGCCATGACCTCGGCCTGCCGGTTGAGCGGCATATGTTCGGAATGCTTGGAGACGGCAATCTCAGCCAGAAGGGCTTCCGTCGGCCAGCTCCCTTCCAGCAGATGCGCTGGCGCTCTGGCCTGGATGACGCCCGTTCGACCCTTGGGGCATGCGTATTTCGGGCGGATGGTGACGATCACCTCGTAGCGCGCCGGAATCCGGTCGAGCCGTTCCGTCCGGTCTTCGCCGATCCGAACCATGTTGCCGCAACCGCAGGGACAAACGATGCTCTCGGGCTCGATCACTCTCTCGACCCGCGGCAGGTGTTCGGGCAGTGCACGGGCTTTACGCTCCTTGCGAGGAGCGACTTTTTCCGGATCGGATGCGCTGGCTTCGATCTTTTTCTCCACGGCGGCAATCCGCGCCTGTGTTTCGGCAATTGCCGTTTCAAGGTCTTCCAGCGCCAGTTCCATCTGCGCCGGATCGAGCTTTTCCGATTTCGGCCCGAACTTCGTGCGCCGATAGTCGTGAACCTGACCTTCAAGCTTCTCGACCAGTTCCTTCAGCTCGGCGATGAAGGCGTCCTTTTCGGCAACCACAGCCTGCTCGTGCTGACGTGCAGCACGCTCGACCGACAGTTCGAACTGCATCGCCGCAAACGCCTTCACCACCTCTGGCGGAAGGTCCGGAAACAGGCTGAGATCAAGGGACGACGACATGCGGTCTTATAGCAAGACAGCACAAAAAATCCAAATAAAACAATGCAAAGGCAGCGGGATATTCACCCTGCCGCCGACGGCGCGATCACCCGTTGCGCCATGACTCGCCGCCAGTCGAGCCCCTCGAATAACGCTTCGTATTGCCCCCTGGAAAGACGCATCGTCCCATCCTGCACCTTGGGCCAGGCAAAGCTTCCATGTTCAAGAATTTTGTAGGTCAACACCATTCCGGTGCCATCCCATACCAGGATTTTCAGACGATCACCGCGCTTCGACCGGAAGATCACCGTCACCCCGGAATGCGGGTCGAGCTTCAACTCGGTCTGCACCATCAGAGCCAACGCCTGATGCCCGCAGCGGAAGTCCACCGGCCGCGTTGCAATCAGGATCGGCAGTCGTTGGCCCGCGACGATCATGCCGTCCCTCGCATGGCGCGCACCAGAGCGGCCACACGTTCAACTGGCACATCGCCGGGAACCCGCATCACAACGTCCGGGCCGATCTCCAACGTCAAGACCGGACAAACCGCCTCCGACAGCGGCGGCGCCAAAACATTCACAGCCTCGCTCGGCTCTGCCGCAATCGCCAAAGGCACAAATGCTGGCTCGGCATCGCCGCTCTCCGACAGGCCCGGCATAGCCTCAAAAGGCAGCGTCAGAATGCCCTCGCGCACTTGCCGGCGCCACAAGGAAAGCTGGTGCGGAACAACGTCATGACGGCGCGCGACATCAACAACACGAACACCAGGCTCAAGGCTTTCCGCGACGATCCGCGCCTTCACATCATCTGGCCACCGCCGGTTTCCGCGGCGCGGCTCGACAACTTCGTAGCGCCCAACAAATCCATCATCTGCCATGCAAATCTCCAGATAGTCCTGGAAACCTTCTCGCACGCCCGGCCAGCCTCAAAATACAGCCTATCCAATGGGGCGGAGACGGCGCTTAC
>NZ_JBQENZ010000040.1:0-55437 GCF_052044935.1 Ensifer sp. 22460 | reverse complement strand
TGTACAAGTCGGAGCGTGTCATCACCTCGAAGCAGGCGGGCGCGATCGAGGTCGCCTCGGGCGACCGCGTGCTCAACTTCTGCGCCAACAACTATCTCGGCCTTGCCGACAACGCGGAACTCGCCGAGGCCGGCAAACAGGCGCTCGACCGTTACGGCTACGGCATGGCCTCGGTGCGCTTCATCTGCGGCACGCAGGAGGAGCATAAGCAACTCGAGGCCCGCATCTCGTCGTTCCTCGGCCTGGAAGACACCATCCTCTATTCCTCCTGCTTCGATGCCAATGGCGGCCTGTTCGAAACGCTGCTTGGCGAAGAGGACGCGATCATCTCCGACGCGCTCAACCACGCCTCGATCATCGACGGCGTGCGGCTCTCCAAGGCCAAGCGCTTCCGCTACGCCAACAACGACATGGCAGCACTGGAGGAGGAGCTGAAGAAGGCGGAGGGCAGTCGCTTCAAGCTGATCGCCACCGACGGCGTGTTCTCGATGGACGGCATCATCGCCAACCTGCAAGGCGTCTGCGACCTCGCCGACAAATACGGCGCCATGGTCATGGTCGACGACAGCCATGCGGTCGGCTTCGTCGGCAAAAATGGCCGCGGCTCGGCCGAACATTGCGGCGTCGAGGGCCGCATCGACATCATCACCGGCACGCTCGGCAAGGCGCTCGGCGGCGCCTCCGGCGGTTACACCTCGGCCAAGGCCGAGGTCGTCGAGTGGCTGCGCCAGCGCTCGCGGCCCTATCTGTTTTCCAACACGCTGGCGCCGGTCATTGCCGCCGCCTCGCTCACGGTCTTCGACCTGATCGAGAACGGCGATGCACTGCGGCAGCGGCTCTATGCCAATGCCACCCTGTTCCGCACCGAGATGTCGAAGCTCGGCTTCACGCTTGCCGGCGAAGGGCACCCGATCATCCCGGTCATGCTCGGCGATGCGGCGCTCGCCCAGGAGATGGCGGCGCGCATGCTGCAAAAGGGCGTCTATGTCATCGGCTTCTCGTTCCCGGTGGTGCCGAAGGGACAGGCGCGCATCCGCACGCAGATGTCGGCGGCCCACAGCGAGAACGACGTACGCCGGGCGATCGCCGCCTTCGAAGCGGTCGGCCGCGAGCTTGGCGTGATCTGAGGGAGAGACTGATGACGAACATGATGAAGGCGCTGGTGAAATCGAAGCCGGAAGAAGGCCTCTGGATGGAGCGGGTGCCGGTGCCGGAGATCGGCCCGAACGACGTGCTGATCAAGGTGAAGAAATCGGCGATCTGCGGCACCGACGTGCATATCTGGAACTGGGACCAGTGGGCGCAGAAGACCATCCCGGTGCCGATGGTCGTCGGCCACGAGTTCATGGGCGAGATCGCCGAGGTCGGCTCGGCCGTCACCAAGTACCATGTCGGCGAGCGGGTGTCGGGCGAGGGCCATATCGTCTGCGGCAAATGCCGCAACTGCCGCGCCGGCCGCGGCCATCTGTGCCGCAACACGCTCGGCGTCGGCGTCAACCGCCCGGGTTCCTTCGGCGAGTTCGTCTGCCTGCCGGAATATAACGTCGTGCCGATCCCGCACGACGTGCCCGACGAGGTCGCGGCGATCTTCGACCCGTTCGGCAATGCCGTGCACACCGCCCTTTCCTTCGATCTCGTCGGCGAGGACGTGCTCGTCACCGGCGCCGGGCCGATCGGCATCATGGGGGCACTGGTTGCCAAGCGCTCGGGTGCGCGCAAGGTGGTGATCACCGACATCAACCCGACGCGGCTGGCGCTCGCCAAGAGCGTCGGCATCGATTACGTCGTCGACGCCTCGAAGCAAAACCTCGCCGACGTGATGAAGGCGATCGGCATGACCGAGGGCTTTGATGTCGGTCTCGAAATGTCGGGGGCGGCGCCGGCCTTCCGCGACATGATCGACAAGATGAACAATGGCGGCAAGATCGCCATCCTCGGCATCGCGCCGGCCGGATTCGAGATCGACTGGAACAAGGTGATCTTCAAGATGCTCAACCTCAAGGGCATCTACGGTCGCGAGATGTTCGAGACCTGGTACAAGATGATCGCCTTCGTGCAGGGCGGCCTCGACCTTTCTCCCGTCATCACCCACCGCATCAGGATCGACGAATTCCGCGACGGCTTCGAGGCCATGCGCTCCGGCAATTCCGGCAAGGTGGTGATGGACTGGTAAGGCGCTGGGGCGGCTCAGTTGGCGAGGCCGAACTGGATCTCGATCTCGTGGTAGCGGGCGCCTTGGCCCGTCCAGCGATGATAGATCTCGCGGCTCTCGCCGGAGAAATTGTGCCTGCTCATCTCGATCTGCCCGACGAGCGGTGCGTAGCCCTGGGTAAAGAGGCTGCGCATCGGCCCCTGATGCCGGGCGGACGCCACCATGATCGGTTCCAGATCGATCAGGTCAAGGTCGCCGCCATAGTCGTCACCGCCGGTGACCGGGCGGCAGATGCGCCAGTCGAACAGGGTCTTGGCATTTTTCGGCAGGTTCTGCGCGATGAAAATCCAGGGCCCCGCGGGTGCCAGGCGAGAGCGTTCCATCTCCGCCTCGATGACAGGCGCCAGCGCGGCGCTTTCACTTTTGACGTCGGGAATGGTGAGGCGCCGCGCGATCGATAGCACGCGCATGGCGTCGGTTTCCTTGATGAGCATTTGAGCCTCCATGAGATCGGCGGCGAAGGTCGTCCGCGATCGGGTCGGGCGCAAGCGAGAAACCGGAATAATCTTGCGAATTTCCGTCTGAAATGGGCTTCTCGGGGAATGGATTTGCGCGGATATCACCGCTCGCAAACCCGCTTGCTTGGACGCTCTGTCGCTCTATCTTGGCCGGAGATCGAAAGGGTTGTTGGCGGAAAAGGGGAGATCGGTGCATGCGTTATGAGGGAAGCTGCCATTGCGGCAAGATCGCCTTCGAGGTGGAAGGGGACTTCGCCGAGGCGGTCGATTGCAATTGTACGCTATGCCGCCGCCGCGGCGGGCTGCTCGCTTTCGTGGCCCGAGACAGGCTGACGATGAAGACACCGGAAACGGACCTCTCGACCTATCTCTTCAACAAGCATGTCATCCAGCATCATTTTTGCGATACCTGCGGCATCGCCCCTTTCGGCGAAGGTGAGGGGCCGCATGGGAAGATGGCGGCGATCAACCTGCGCTGCCTGCCGGAGTTCGATCTGGAGGCGGTCAGGATCGTCAAATACGACGGTCGTTCGGTTTAGGAGCAGGGAAAAGATGAAGCCCTGGTTGCGATGCGGGTATGGCACAACGGGACCTTGCCGATTAAATCGGGGGCACCCTTGTCTTTTGGCAGGCAGCGCCTACATCTTCAGCGGAAGCTGATAAACCCCAAAAAGCGATAGGAACGGTGATTTTTGCCGAATCAGCCGGTTTTTCAGCGGAAATGCTTGACGGGATCGAAAATTCTGGGAATCACCATTTCCGAATAAGAAATGGCGAAATGACACGGCGGTTAGGGAATCATGCCAGAGGCGTTTCAGTGGCAGGACTGTCGAAGCTTGCCCGCTTTGCCACGATCGCATTCGTGGTTAAACAGGAATTAAACATCATCCCGTTACGTCAGGGGAAATGATTCGGTGGCGGGTACGCGGCGTGCCCGAACCTTCGAGCGGCATTTGCACCGGGCTCACGCCGGTTGCGACAAGGAAAGCGACGAACTAAATGGCAACCAAAGTCAAAGAAAACGAAGAAGCTGACGTAGAACGCGAAGGTGCTCCGGACGGTCCGCTTCTCGATCTTTCCGACGACGCTGTCAAGAAGATGATCAAGGCCGCCAAGAAGCGCGGCTACGTGACGATGGACGAGCTCAACTCCGTCCTTCCGTCCGAGGAAGTCACCTCCGAACAGATCGAAGACACGATGGCGATGCTGTCCGACATGGGCATCAACGTGATCGAGGACGAGGAAGCCGAAGAGGCTGCCGGCGGCGGTGACGACGAGGCGAGCGACGACGACGGCGAGAGCGAAGGCGGCGAACTCGCCCCTTCCAGCGGCACGGCGCTTGCGACCAGCAAGAAGAAGGAACCGACCGATCGTACCGACGATCCGGTCCGCATGTATCTGCGCGAGATGGGCTCGGTCGAACTCCTGTCCCGCGAAGGCGAAATCGCGATTGCCAAGCGCATCGAGGCTGGCCGCGAGACGATGATCGCCGGTCTCTGTGAGAGCCCGCTGACGTTCCAGGCGCTGATCATCTGGCGCGACGAACTGAACGAAGGCCAGACGCTGCTGCGCGAGATCATCGATCTCGAAACCACCTATTCCGGTCCTGAGGCCAAGGCTGCTCCGCAGTTCCAGAGCCCGGAAAAGATCGAGGCTGACCGCAAGGCTGCCGAGGAGAAGGAAAAGACCCGCAAGGTGCGCACGGCCGCCAACGACGACGACATCACCAATGTCGGCGGCGATGTCATGCCGACCGAGGAGGAAGAGGAAGACGACGACGAGTCGAACCTCTCGCTCGCCGCCATGGAAGCGGAACTGCGCCCGCAGGTCATGGAAACCCTCGACATCATCGCCGAGACCTACAAGAAGCTGCGCAAGCTGCAGGACCAGCAGGTGGAAGCCCGCCTTGCTGCCACCGGCACGCTTTCGCCCGCTCAGGAGCGCCGCTACAAGGAGCTCAAGGATGAGCTGATCAAGGCGGTCAAGTCGCTGTCGCTCAACCAGAACCGCGTCGACAGCCTGGTCGAGCAGCTCTACGACATTTCCAAGCGGCTGATGCAGAACGAAGGCCGCCTGCTGCGGCTTGCCGAATCCTACGGCGTCAAGCGCGACTCGTTCCTCGAACAGTATTCGGGCGCCGAACTCGACCCGAACTGGATGAAGTCGATCAGCAACCTGGCCGGCAAGGGCTGGAAGGAATTCGCCAAGAGCGAAAACCAGACGATCCGCGACATTCGCCAGGAGATCCAGAATCTCGCCACCGAAACCGGTATCTCGATCGCCGAGTTCCGCCGCATCGTCTCCATGGTGCAGAAGGGCGAGCGCGAAGCGCGCATCGCCAAGAAGGAGATGGTCGAAGCGAACCTGCGCCTCGTCATCTCCATCGCCAAGAAGTACACCAATCGTGGCCTGCAGTTCCTCGATCTGATCCAGGAAGGCAATATCGGCCTGATGAAGGCGGTCGACAAGTTCGAATACCGCCGCGGTTACAAGTTCTCGACCTACGCCACCTGGTGGATCCGTCAGGCGATTACCCGGTCGATCGCCGACCAGGCCCGCACGATCCGTATTCCGGTGCACATGATCGAGACGATCAACAAGATCGTCCGTACCTCGCGCCAGATGCTGCACGAGATCGGCCGCGAGCCGACGCCGGAAGAGCTGGCCGAAAAGCTCGCCATGCCGCTCGAAAAGGTGCGCAAGGTCCTGAAGATCGCCAAGGAGCCGATCTCGCTCGAAACGCCTGTCGGTGACGAAGAAGATTCGCACCTCGGCGACTTCATCGAGGACAAGAACGCGCTGCTGCCGATCGACGCTGCCATCCAGGCGAACTTGCGCGAGACGACCACCCGCGTTCTCGCTTCGCTGACGCCGCGCGAAGAGCGCGTGCTGCGCATGCGCTTTGGCATCGGCATGAACACCGACCACACGCTCGAAGAAGTCGGCCAGCAGTTCTCGGTCACCCGCGAACGTATCCGCCAGATCGAAGCGAAGGCGCTCCGGAAGCTCAAGCATCCGAGCCGCTCCAGGAAGCTGAGAAGCTTCCTGGACAGCTAAGCAATCCGCAAGCTGCGCTCGTTCCTCGACAGCTAAAGTCGGGTACATCGAAAATGAGAAGAGCCGGGCAGATCGCCCGGCTTTTTCGTTTCTGCCTCACCCAAGCGATTTATTGTGAGGCTCTGCGCCCAGGAGTATAGTCGCGCTTTCGCAGCAATCTGGGGCACCCCGTCTAAGACGCGGAAGCAATCGCACCGCGGGCGTGAAGCGTGCCCCCGTGGAGGTGTAGGATGACCACTTATGTCATGCTCCTCAACTGGACCGAGCAGGGCGTCAAGAATGTGCGCGAGTCTCCGAAACGGCTCGACGCGGCAAGGCAAGTGCTCGGCGAGATGGGCGGCTCCTTCAAGCATTTCTTTCTGACCATGGGCGACTACGACATGGTGGCCGTCGTCGAGGCACCCGATGACGCGATCGCCGCACGCTTCGCCCTCACGCTCGGCATGGCCGGCAATGTGCGCTCGACCACGCTCAAGGCATTTCCAGAGGCCGCCTATCGCGAACTGATTGCCTCGCTCGGATAGGCCGAACGGGCCGCGACACTGGATCTGCTCAGGGCGACCCGTTTCCGGAGAGGATGCGGGCCGCTCCGCGTAGCGCATTGCGGAAAGCGTCGTCGAAGCTGACGCCGCTGATCTGCCATTCATAGCTTTTACCGGCGGACAGCATCCGCCAATTGACGTTCCAGCCGCGCGCTTGATCGGACCAGACCAGTGTGCCCGCAAGCGTCACGTCCCCCTCGCTCGGCATTGCGAGCCTGGCGAAGCTCTCCAGGCTCGCTTGCGATATCGTGGCAAAGTCCAGCTTTCCACCGGCGACGGTCGCCCTGTCCGGCAGGGTGACCGAGAGCGCCAGCGGTGTCGCGGCCGCGCGGAGCGAGTCGGCCATATAGGGGCTTTCGTCGCCGTCGCGCGCCAGCACGAAACGGCGCCTCTGATCCTCGACCGCCAGCAGTACGGCGATCACCGGGCGGGGCGCAAGCCATGGCTTTCGACCGAGCTTTGCAAGCAGCGGGTCAATCGTCGGCGGCGCGTAGCGGCAGGTGAGATCGTGCGGCCGATCGTGAGTGCCCTGTTCGTCGTGGATCGGGATACCTTCAAGCCGGTCGCGGTAGGAAAAGGACGAGACGAAGCTGCCGGCCTCGGCCTCGAGCGCGGCGAAGCCGGGCGCGTCGAGGATCGTCGGATCGCCCGACAGTTTGACCAAAACCTCACCGAGGCATTCGCGAAAGCCGATCTGCCGGTTGATCTCGCCGGTGCCGGTGACGATCGCGTCGCTCTGATAAAGCCGGCCGATGTCGCCGGCGTTTGCGGGACCGCCAAGGCCCGCGGCGAACAGGAGCGGCAGCAGCATTCGTGACATTGCCATGCCGTTCTCCCGATCGTTCGCCTTTGAATCAAAAGAGATCCTTAACGTTTACACTTTATCAATCTCTCGGAAACCCGAGGTTCTGCGATGCGTTGCGTATTTGTCGTCGTCCTCCTGTTGCTGGCCGGCTGCGGAACGGTGCCGAGAGACACCCGGAATGCCTGTGCGGTTTTCGAGCAGCGAGATGGCCTGTTCCACAATTGGCGCCGTGCCGCCTATGGCGCCGAGCGCGAATACGGCGTGCCCGTGCCGATCCTGATGGCGACGATCTATACCGAGTCCGGCTTCCGCCATAATGCGCGGCCGCCGCGCACCAAGCTCTTCGGCTTCATCCCCTGGACGCGCGTTTCGACGGCCTACGGCTATTCCCAGGCGCTCGACGGCACCTGGGCGCGCTACCAGAGCGAGACCGGCCGCTGGGCGGCGCGACGCTCGGACTTCGGCGACGCCATCCGCTTCATTGCCTGGTATCACCGCGAGAGCGCACAGCAGAACGGTATCGCGCTCAACGACGCCTACCGGCTCTACGTCGCCTATTACCACGGCCACGCGGGCTATGCGCGGGGCAACTGGAGCGATACGGCCAAGACCGGCGCCAAGCGGGCGGCCGGCATGGCTTCGATCTACAATCGGCAATTACGCGGCTGCGGCAGCTAGAGCGTTTCCGGTCAAAAACGGGCCCGCGGAAACTCTCCAGCTGTTTTTTACGCAATTCCGGACGCAAAACCGTTTCACACTTTAGCTGGAATTGCTCTAGAGCGCCGTGCGTTCAGAGAGCGCACCAAGGTCGCTCTAGTACTTTGATTCTAGAGCATCTTTCCGCCTTCAAGTGATTCCACTTGAAAGCGGGATGCTTTAGCCGGCCGCGGCCCGCTCGAGTTCGGCGACCTCGATCTTGATCATGCCCATCATCGCCTGCTGGGCACGGGCGGCGCGTGCCGGATCGGGATCGCTGAGGTGTCGCATCAGCGCGTCGGGAATGATCTGCCAGGCAAGGCCGAACTTGTCCTTCAGCCAGCCGCAATGCTGCGGCGTGCCGCCTTCGAGCAACCGGCTCCAATAGTAGTCGACCTCCGTCTGGTCGGCGCAGCGCACGAAAAACGATACCGCCTCGTTGAACTTGAAATGCGGGCCGCCGTTCAGCCCCATGAAGTGCTGCCCCTCGAGTTCGAAGCTCGCGGTGAAGGCCCTGCCATCAGGTCCCTTATTGATGTCGGTAACGCGGGCGTTGCGGAAGATGGAGGTGTAGAAGCCGATGGCTTCCTCCAGTTGATCGTCGAACCAGAGAAAGGGCGTGATCTTCTGCATGGATATGTCTCCCGTGGTGATTGGTACCAACTAAGGACGAACGGGCGATGCCCGTTCCGACAGGCGCCGCTTGAAAAAAATTGGAACTGGTGTCGGAACCTTTATGCCCCGAGCGTCCTATGCTGGTCGAAAGAACCAAGGAGGATTTCTCAATGAACTATGTGGATGGTTTTGTCGTTGCCGTGCCGAAGGCGAATATCGAGGCGTACAAGGCGATGGCCAAGGCGGCCGGCGATGTCTGGATGGAGTATGGCGCGCTCTCCTACAACGAATGCCTGGCAGATGACGTGCCCTATGGCGAGGTGACGTCCTTCCCCCGCTCGGTGCAGGCCAAGGACGACGAGACCGTGGTCTTCTCGTGGATCGCCTATAAGTCCCGCGCCGACCGCGACACGATCGTCGCCAAGGTGATGGCCGATCCGCGGCTGCAGGGCGATGCCTGGAAGGAAGTCTTCGACGGCAAGCGCATGATCTATGGCGGCTTCCAGACGTTCCTCGAGATGTAGCGGCGCGTTGCCTTTTTCCTGCGGTCACTGCCTTGGACCGGGAACGGTCCAGGGGTAGAAGCGTTGGGCACATCAACGCGTTGCACCTGCCTTGCAGCCGGTGCAATTGCCGGCTGGAGATCGACATGCCGCAGACGAGCATCACCATTTCCACACGCGGCCAGGGGCTCTACGAGTTCACGGACGAGGCGGCGGCCTTCGTGCGGGCCAATACGGACGGCGAGGGGCTTTTGACCGTCTTCGTCCGGCACACGTCCTGCTCGCTTCTTGTCCAGGAAAATGCCGACCCGGATGTGAGACGCGACCTCGACGCCTTTTTCCGCCGCCTGGTGCCGCCATCCTCCGATCCATCGATGAGCTGGGTCGTGCATACCCAGGAAGGACCGGATGATATGCCGGCGCATATCAAGGCGGCGCTGACGCCGGTTTCGCTCGGCATTCCCGTTGCCCGTGGTCGTATGCTGCTTGGCACCTGGCAGGGGATCTACCTCTTCGAACATCGCGACCGGCCGCACCGCCGCCAGATCGTGCTGCACCTTGGCGCTTGATGCCTGTCCGATCGATGCGACAGGGCGCAATTGACCGGAACGGGATCCGTTCTAGTTAGAGCATGGAGACCAAAGGGCGACAGCGCGGCGTCGGAGAGGAACAGGATGACGGATGCACAGACCATTGCCAATCGCTTCATCGAAGCGCTGAACCAACGTGATTTCGAGGCGCTGGCTCGGCTCGTCCATGAGGATGTCGAGCTCGATTCGCTGACCGGCCAGCGCACTGTCGGCGTTGGCCCCTTGCGCGCCTGGCTGATGAATTATCTGCGCCGTTTCGACGAACAGTTCGGCGATGTGGTGTTGATGCGCGATGCCTTCGGTCAGCGGGTGGCGGCGGACCTGACGGCGCGTGGCACCTATCGCGAAACGATGGAGGGCTTCCCCGCCGCGTCCGGCCAGAGCTATTCCATTCCAAGCGTGCTGATCTTCGAGATCGAAGACGGCGCCATCACCCGCCTCAGCCATTATCGCAACATCCGTGTTTTCGAACGGGCGCTTGCCGGCTGACGAGAGCTCGGATTGACAGAAACGCGCGATGGCGGAAGTTTACGATGGCAGGCGCGCGCGGGCTGCCTATCCTATGGCACCGGTTGCCGACCGGATTGTTGTTTTGCGTTGACCGGGAGAAGATCCATGAAAGCCATGTTTCGTAATTCGGTTCTGGCGGTTGCGCTCGCCGTGACGAGCTTCGCGAGCCTGCCGGCCGAGGCTGCGGCCCCGATGCCGCTGCCGACGATGGAGCGTGGCGACGTCGATCTCGTTCGCCATCGCGGCTACTGCTCGCCGCGCGAAGCACTGCGCAGGGCCTGGCGCCTGGGCTTCCATCGCGCCCGGGTCGAGCGGGTCACCCATTCCCGTGTCGTCGTGGTCGGTTGGCGCCGCGGATATTTGAGCCGGGTCGTCTTCGCCAATGCCTATGGCTGCCCGCGAATCGGCTGACCACCACCTTCGACGGCAGAAAATGCCTCAGCGTTCCTTGGGCGCGGCCGTCCCGGCGACGCCTGATTTGCCTTTGCTGCGATGATCGAGCGGCCGATTTGCTCCTTGCGTTGCGAGCCGCCGTTGCGCGTCTTGATTTCAAGAAATCAATTTGGATCAGTAGCTTATCATTCAGACGTGCTCCGTGGGGCGGCCTTCCTTGCAGGGCGAATCTCGCGCCAAAGAGGAGCGGATCACGCTCCGGCAATCTGAACCTCCCATGAACACCAGGTTCCGCTGTCGTTCAGCTTGGGAAACCTATTCTTTGCTCAATCGCTTGGGACGGTGATTGCCCATTGAACCCTTCAAGCCTGGAGAGATGTCATGAAGAACCGCTTTTTTAACGCCGCTGCCGCCGCCGTCATTGGATTGACTGGCCTGCTTGGTGCAGCCTCCACCGCTTCGGCGGACTCGATCGAATTCGGCTTCGGCCCGAGTGACGGCATCGACGTGCAGTACCGCGACTATAACGGCGGCTACGGCGACGAGGGCGACTGGGGTCGCGGCCGTGACCGCCACTGGGATCGTGATCGCCGCGGCCGCTGCGCACCGTGGATGGCCGTCGACAAGGCCCGCGATCGCGGCCTGCGCCGCGCTTATGTCGCCGACGTCACGCCGCGCCGCGTCGTCGTCGAAGGCCGCCGCCACGGCTACCGCCAGACGATCGTCTTCGCAAACGCCCGCGGCTGCCCGACGATCGGTCGCTGGTAACAAATCTTCCCGCCTTGTCTCCCCCGGCCGGCGGAAGAATGGCCCCTCATGCTTCGGCATGGGGGGCCTTTTTCGTTTTTGCCAACGGGTGGTCATGCCCAGGCACGCGCTCCGAGGCGGCCCCTCTGCCAGCTATTTTGGGAAAACGCCTCTCCTCGAGCACCATCCTCGAGCCTGACCCGCGCCGACGCGCACATCGATGACGGTCTTGATCCTCGCCTCAAGGGCGAGGATGACCGTGCGTGGGGCGAGCCGGTTTCGACCCAAAGGCTTCCTTTGGCGGTCGGACTGTCGGTAGCCGCAACCGCGGCAATACCTGCTTCGCACCTCCACACACATCCGCAGGCGCATACTCGGCGTGCCGCCCAAAAACACTTCGCCCCCGGCGCCGATCTCCGGCACCAGAGGCGAGGATTAGGTGAAAGCCCACGCGGTTGCGGCGGGCCTTGCAAGCTTACTGCTTGATTTCGAAGGTCACGTTGACCGTGACGTTGTAGCTGTTCTCGCCGGTTGCGACCGGCACGGCATCGGCGGCATATTCCTTGGCCATGCCGGCGCGCATCATCGGGACCGGCTCGGGACGGAAGCCCTGTTCTGAGATGTTGAGGATCTTGCCGATCGAGACGCCTGCAGCTTCGGCGAGAACCTTCGCCTTGACGATGGCGTCGGCGACCGCCGCCTTGCGCGCCTCGGTGATGACCCCTTCCGGCTTGTCGTTGGTGAATTGCACGCCGCCGCCCTGGTTCACGCCGAGCGTCACCGACTTGTCGACGATTTCGCCGAGCTTGGCGAGGTCACGCACGCGGACGCTGACGCCGTTTACCACCTGGTAGCCGATCAGCTCCGGCGGGCGATTGCCGCCGTCGGTATTGGTCGGATAGTTGTATTGCGGGTTCACCGAAAAGCCGCTCGTCTGCAGGTCGCGATCGGCAATGCCGTCGGCCCTCAACGCCTTTAGCACTTCGGCCATGGCCTTGTTGTTGGCGTCCAGCGCTTCGCGGGCGGTCTTGGCGTCCTTGACGACGCTGAGCTGCAGGACCGCCATGTCGGGCGCGACCGTCGCGCGGCCTTCGCCGGCAACGACGATGGTTGCCTTGTCCTTGTCGGTCTCCTGCGCCTGAGCGGCGGCTACACCGGCAAAAGCGGCGGCAAAAGCGGCGATCGAAAGCGTGCGGGCAGTGCGTGTGGAAATCATGGTCTATGTCTCTCCGGTTGTTCCGTCCCTGGCGTCTTCATGCTCGGCGATTGTGTGAGCATTGCGGCAATGGCTTGTCGGCAAAAAGGTTTTCGGCTAGAGCCATTGCCACCGCGAACTGCCATTGGTTCGCGCACCTGGATCACTACGGTGCCACGCGTTTTTATCAGAGGCGCAAAGGTTGCTGTAGTACTTAGAGTTGCTGCATGTCTTATCCTCGAATCGGTACGTTTTGAGGACGCCTGCAGATCCAGCGTGGGCCTGTAGCTCAATGGTTAGAGCCGGCGGCTCATAACCGCTTGGTTGGGGGTTCGAGTCCCTCCGGGCCCACCAAAATATAACGATTTCAATTAGTTGATTGATGGTTAGCCAGCCAAGTTAGCCAGTAGGTTAGCCACGCCCATTCCGATTGCGTCGAGCAGGGGATTTGGGGGCGATTGACTCGTTCCTTTCGCCTGGTTTCTCTGCTGGGGCAGAATTTTTGGTGTGAGCAACAGGGAGGGTATGCATGCACGCAGAATTGCTGTTCATCCGGCGGTGCGAACAGGCAGCCGAGCTGTTGCATTCAAGAGACGAAGCTGAGCTCTTGGACTTGGCTGGACTATTGCGGCAAATGTTGATGGACAGATTTTCGTTGATGGATGCGGTCAACACGAATCGCATCAAGGCGAAATTTCACGTTGGCGCCTCTAGCTATGCTGGTCCGGACCCGTACGAAAAGCAGACCTTTTGGACGATCTTGGATGGTCTGGATCCGGAGATACGTAGGCCCGGTGCCCCCTCCGTAACTCTAACGCGCCAACAATTCCTAAAACACGTTGTCATCAATGCTCATGGCAACAAAATCACCATCCAGGACGTCATTGAGTACGCCGCGAACGTCGCGGGCGGCGTTCATTTTGACCCGCGACCCAGACCGGAACCGATCGCTCGCGTCAACCGAACCGTGAACGTTAAGGGTATCGAGATTGCCATGTATCACTTAAAGGCGATCGCCACGGTGGTGCTGCGGGCCCTTCAACCGCTCATCGACGATGTGCGGGCTCGGCAACGCACGTAGTCTATTTTCCGCTACTCGGTCTGCTGTTTTCCGCGGATACGCCTGGTAAGGCGCGTCATCGCATCGCGCGCAAGTCGCTGCTGTTCGGCTTCACGGCTGTACAGCTCCGCGTGTGCGATATCGTCATGGCCGAGCGTATCCATGAGCTGCCGAGTCGTGGCACCTGTCTCCGCCAACATTTTTCCAAGTGTTTTTCGGAGGCCGTGAAGCGTGCAGCCTTTCGGCATGTCGGCGCTGTTCGTCCAGTCGGCCATGCGGCCGGTGAGGGACTTTTCCGAGAACGGCTTTCCATAAGCGGTGATGAGCACGTATTCGCCCTTGCGCTCCAGCGGATCGACGATCTCACGCAGCATGGGCGTGATTGGAAGCGTCAGCTCTTTGTCGCCCTTCTTCTGCTTGACCGTCACAACGCCGCGCCGGAAGTCGAACCAATCCCAGCGCACGCGGGCGACATCCGAGCGTCGATTGCCGAGCCAGAGCGCGAGGCCGTAAGCAGTGCGCGGCGTGCTGCCGAGGGGCCAGCGCGCCTCGAACATTTCACGCTCCTCAACGGTCCATGCCCGCCAACCCTTATATTCGGGCCGGTAGTTCATTTTCCATGTCGGATCGGCCTCGATCCATTCTTCGTCGAGGGCGACATAGATCATCTTGCGGATCGTCGTAAGCAGGTGCTTCGCTTTGTGAGGCGTCGCGCTGAAATGAGCGAGGATGCCCTTAATGTGACGTCGCTTCACGTCCTTTACGAGCATGTCGCCCCAGACGTCCGGGTGTTCCTTCACGACGTGAAGTTTCAGGAATTCGGTGGCCAGCCGGGTGTTCTGGTCTTTGGTAGCGGGGTCAAACGCGAGCCACTCCGGTGTCTTCTGCACTCGTTTCCAGGCGTCGCGGAAACTGCCGGGGATCGCTTTGCCGGGCAGATCCACGACGACAGCTGGCTTATACTCGCGGCCTTCGATCGCCGCTTGATAGGCGGCCTCGAATTCGGGCGCTCCGGGAAGTCCCTTGATCTGGATCGTCTTGCCGGCACGACGAAACCGCCAACGGGTTTTTCCGTGGCGGTCTTCGTAGGAGGAGAGGTAGGGGCGGGGTTCTTGATCTTCGCTCATGGCGGGAAGATATGCGTCTATGCACGCCCTGACAACAAGTCGTCAATTCGGTTGCTTCCTTCATCAGGCAAAGCCGAAAAGGCGACATCGAGCGCGATGCGGTCCCAGACGACGCGTCCGCCAATCCTCTTGGGGCGCGGCATTAGCCGGTCTGACACCATCTCATCGAATTTCGTTTCACCAACGCCGATGTAGCGTGCAGCCTCCGGCCGGCTAAGTCCGCGTGGCGGGTAGGCGATCTGATCTGATTTCGCCATTAGCAAACCTCCTCGCATTCGAGCGGCGGCCCGCCGTTGTGGCCGATCATGCCGGCGCGTGCCCGGTCGCGGCGCTTCTGGTTTTCCTTGTGCGTCACCAGCTCCGTATGCTCGGGGTCCGGATTAACGCAAAGGCGGTTGCGGCATTTGTGGTCCAGCTGCTTCTTACCGGGAATGTAGCCGTGCTCGTTGGTCCACATGACCAGGTGCACGGCGACCGTCTGGCTGCCGAGCGACATGCGCGGATAGTTCTTGCCACGGCCTTTGCTGCCGGAGGTCGGCCCTTGCCAGATCCAGCAGCCGGTTACGGGGTCGATAACGACCCTCGCCATGATCCTTTCGCGGATCGCCTCGCGGCGGCTCATCATCATCCGTGCCGCCTCCAAGCCTCGAAGGCATTCACCAGGCTGCGCCAGCGGGCTGCGGCGTCCTGCTTTTCGTCCAGCTCGCGGCGGGAAGAGATGTTGAGGATGGAGCGGACCTTTGTCGCCGCGCGATCCTTCGTGAGTGGCCGCTGGAGGCCGTGGCGCTCCTCAAGGAATTTCAGGAAGGCTGGCTCGCTGCACTTCATGGCGCATTCGGCGGCGTACTGCTTGGGCTTCGGCTGCTGCACGGCAAGTTTCTGACGCAATTCGCGGATCTCGCGAAAGGCATGCTGCAGCAGGAAGTCCATTGCGCGCATATAGGTCGGCGCGTGCGTCATGATCCGGCGATCGTCGTAACCGCACGCCGGCAGGAGGTGAGCGATCGGCTCCACCTCTCCGGTCAAAAAGTCCTTGGCGCAGATCTCGGCGCGGCCGCTTTCGACCTCGAAGGATTCGCACCATTCCTCGCTGGCAAGCCCGAGCAGCTGGCGCGCGTCCAGGTATGTCTCTTTGGCAAAGTCGAGGTTCATGGCTTCACCTCGCTGCCGTCGTTGGCGATGAACAACAGGACATCGGCATGGCAAGGGTCGCCGGGCTTGCACCAGCAGGCGAGGTTCTTGCCTTGCAGGTCGCGCCGGATCTCTTCGCAAGTTGGCGGTGTGCCGAGTTCCGGTATCTCGCCGCCTAGCCATGCGTCGAAGCATTTCACGGCATGTTGCTGCCACGTGCCCTCGATCGGCGGTCGGCCGAGTTCCGCATAGATCGACTGCAGCTCGTCGAAGTCTTGCTTGATAACGGGGTTGCCGTACTTCGACGGCCGCGCGACGTTGACGGCAGTCAGGTCATTGGCGGCAAGGCTGGCGTCTTGAAGGTTAAAGCCCTTGCGGCGGGAAAGCTGGAGGCGAATGGGGGTCATGGCCGTGTCACCCTGTAGAGGTGCGTCGCATAGGCGCCGACGGCCTTCCAATAGACGGCCATCGGACCTTTGTTCCGGCGCCAACTTTCCTGGGCTTTGGCGCGAGCGTGTTGCGCGATATCCTTGAGCACGGCAGCGAGCGCGGCACGCGCCTCCGGTGGCAGTATTTCAAGACGCTTCGCAGCCGGTAAGCCTAGCACCGGGTTTCTGACCTTCGGATCGGACGAGCGCGCGATCATCGGCGGGTCTCCGGAAAGCCGTTATGCTCGATGCCGTCGAGGAGGCGGCCGGCTTCTTTCTTGCCGAGCTTGCGCATCGCCACGACATTTCCCGTGTCAGCCGGGTACTGCTCCAGCTTGCCGTTGGAGTTGGCGATCAATTCGCCCAATTGCGCCGTCGCCGGGTTCCAAAATTCGGAAATCGTGATGCGCCTCGGCGCAAAGGTGCCCCACTGCTTGAACAGGTATGGGATGCCAATAGAGGCGCAGAAATCTCGCGTCGCTCGATGCCAGTCCGGATGCGTAGGGCGAGGGCCGCTTTCGCCGCCCGAAACCAGCCAACGGAGAAACCTCCAATCTTTCCAGTCGACGGGGCCAATCGCGGGCTCATAGCTCACCCATGTGTGCCATCCTGAATTGGCGACCTCCAGCATTAAGCCTTGTCGTTCATCAGCGCGCTTCTGATCTTCCACAGAAACGCCAAGCCAGACATTCGGAAGCGGAAGGTGCGGCCAGCGGCCGGGCTCAGGCACCGGGAATGTGGTCCGCAAGAGCGCGACGACAAGATGATGCTCTAGCTGGGAGCGGGTGAGGTAGCTCCGCATTCGCTCCGGACGCTTTGTGAGCACCTGAAATGTATGCTGCGGCGCCTGCGACATGATGGCGAATACTTGGTCAATCCACTCGTCGGGCACGCCCTCGGCGAAGAGGTCGCCGTGGGCGCACACGAAGATCATGCGCGGCTTTTTCCAGTGCAGCGGTTCGTCGAGCCATTGCGGATTGAAGCGTACTTCACCAGTCCAGACCGGTCCGGCCTTCGTGTCGCGAGTAAGGCCTTCGCGGCTCGGATGGTTCTTCAGCCGCGTGCCGGCGAGCTTCATCGCATAGCAGTTGGTGCAGCCGGGGGAGACGACCGAGCAACCGGTGATCGGGTTCCACGTCGCGTCGGTCCATTCGATCTTGGAGCCGTCAGCCATTGGTGTTCTCCCTGATGACTTTGACCTTGCGGATAGCGCCCGGCGAGACGCCTCGGCGTTCCGCTGCGACTTCACGAGCGGCCTTGGCGTCGGCGGCGTCGATGTCGATCGGTGCGACTTCGGGGTCATGGAAATGGATGCGGAAGGGGTGGAGGAGTTTAGCCATTGGTGCCGCCCTCTGCCTCAAGCATGGCCTGCCACCGCTTGAAGCCGTCGAACTTGCGGCGCTCGCGTTCGGATTCACCTTTGAACGGCTCGTCCAGAACGTCGAAAAGCCAGCGCAGCGCCGCCTTAAGATCGGCCGCCTCTTCAAAGAGATGCGTGCGGTTGAGCTTGTGCGTGACCGGTTCAGCTTCGTGAAAGCCTTGGATCAGGCAGCGAGCCAGCGCCTGCGATAGTTCTGCGCACTCCTCGGCGCACTTGCCGAGCGCCTGGTGCAGAACGACGTCCGTTTCCGGTTTCCAGAGGGTGATGCTCACGCCGCGACCCTCCAGTCCGCATTCTTGTGTTCTGCCTCGATCGCTTTCACATGCATCGAGATACGGGGCAGCGACACGTGCATAACTGCGTAGGCGCTGCGGTCGAAGTAGCGGACGGTGTGGACGATCCGGCGATCGTCGGGCGAAGCGGCACGCCGCTGTGCGTCGATCCAGCGATGAAGCCGCAGGCGCAGATAGCGCTCCATGGAGGGCAGCGGCACTGAGAAGTGCAGCGCCATCTCGCGCGCGGTCGCGCCCTGGTCCCAAAGGCGGTGAACGGTGGGTTCGGCGGGGATGGTGCCGTCGAGGGGGTATGGTTTGTGGCCCATCAGACGCGAGCCTCCGACGCAAACTGCCATTCCTTCTTGATTGCCGTGTTGCCAGCGAGGAATGCCGACATCAGCATGGCTGCCGACATAGCAAGACTGACGCAGAGAAGCCGAAAGCGGCTGTATCCGGCGTCAAGGCGTGCCTTGTGGTAGCCGGTGAAGTGCTCATTCATGACCAGAGACTCCGATTGAGGACAGCGAAGGGAACACCTTCGATGTCGGCCCGAAGGCCGACGCCGAAAGCGTTCGGCCTCAGGCGAACTGAGCCATGTCGGTCGCGATCTCGCTGGCTTTCGGGCCGAGGGTGCCGATCTGGTCGGGGGTGAAGTTCCGGCGCTTCAGGTCTTCGGCCGTGCAGCCCTCGCCGACTTCGACCATGGCCTTTGCCATGCGCTGGAGGGTGTTTCTGGTTTTAATTCCGCCGTTCGGTTGCATGTCATTCTCCGCTGTTGAACCGGGTGAGCCTCCCGGCGGCGCGGAAATTTGATGCCTATCCTTCCCGCGGTCGCCTTTAACGAGGCAAGCGAAAGAAAGCACGGCTTAAATCTATTTGCAAGCTATACTTTAAAACATGGCTTTAGCAAAAACGATTCGACAAGTGGGATGAAAGAATCGATATTGCGAACGAAATGAGAACAAAGGAGGTTTGATGGAATGTTGCCAGCGTCCGACCCAACCCTAGGTCAGGTATCGTCTCTCTCTATCGAGTGTGGAGATTGTGGCCATTCACGATGGCGGAAGCCGCAAGATCTGTATGGTCGGGGCGTTGGGCCAATGACCTCGGTTGCCCAGTTGGGTACGCGTTTGCAATGCTCCTCGTGCCGGGAAGAAGGGCTTCCTGGCAAAACCATTTCAATTCAGGTGATGTTCGTTTGCGAGTCTGATCGCGTCCGCGTCGAAGCGGCTCGGCTCAATAGCCGAGAAGTTCGCGCAGCGGGATGATCCGCCAAAGGTTCTTGATGCGATACGCGTCAAAGGTGAGTTCGGTTGCGGGATTGTATTGGATACACACCAGCTCCGATTTGGCTCTACGCGTCATGCGTTTCACATAAGCTTTTCCGTGCGATTCGCCCTCGTCGGGGTACATCTCAATAACTACGTCGTCTCCTGGTACGGCGTGGCGCCCGCCGCAATAAATCAAGTCTCCTGGCTCATACCGGGGGACCATGCTGTCGCTTATCACATGGAGCGCGAATACTGAGCGGAGGTGGGCAATACCTGGTGGGCGGCGAACGTAACCCGAGACCTCGCCATTCAGGGTAAAGTCTCCGTCGTCTCCACCGGCTGCAACCCCTAGCACTTCGACATCGAGTGGTCCGGTTGGAGCTGGGCCGCGCTCGCTGATTATCTCCGCGTCGGCCAGTTCGAGCGGATCGTCTACGCCAAGGTAGGTTAGTTCACCTCGGCTCAGCGCGACTGGGTCTAGTTTAAGCAGCCGCGCCACTGCCTGAAGGTTATCCATCGACAGGACGTTGGCGCCGCGCTCCCAGTTGCCCACAGCTCCGGTGCTAACATCGGCCGCCTCGGCGACTTCGCGCATGACTAGTCCTCGCTGTTTGCGGGCTGTCCTGATCGCGGCGCCAATTTTCTTTGCAAGTTCGCTATCGTTCATACGCGCATTGAAAGAGGAACTTTCATCGCGCGTCCATTTAAGTGTAGCTTGCATCTTTTTTAAAGCTGTGCTTTTACTTCTCGCCATGGAACACTCACTCTCAATTGAATCGTTGGATCGTGCGAGGAAAGCTGTTGGCGGTTCGTCGGCTCTTGCTCGCAAACTCAACATCACACCTCAGGCGGTGTCTCAGTGGAAAGAGGCGCCGCCCGAGCGTGTGCTTGCGATTGAACGAGAGACTGGCGTTTCCCGACATGATTTGAGGCGGGATGTCTTCGGCCCCCCAGTGGGTGCCGAATGAGAAAGTCACCAATGCAAGGCACGACAAACGCGGGCTTCCTCCCTCCCGTGCGCCTTGCCACCTGGCAGGGGCGCGCCACTGACCTGCGCGTCCCTGCCTCTGTTTTTCCATCCGCCTATCCATGTGGTCCCCCTTGACCTGATGGGCTGACCCTACGCGCGCACCTTGTGCGCTTCACTGAATCCTTATCCGGTTTTCTTTCCTTGCTTTTTTCGCGGGGTGTTTTCGTGCGCTTTGATGAACCTCTCATGTCCCTGAAAGGGGCGACCGAAGCGAGCTTCAAGCTCGGAGGCGGACTAACGTCGTTTGCGCTGCTTGCGCGCGTCGGCGTCTCGACGCTTTCCAAATACGCTTCGGTCAGCATCGAATTTCGCGAAAACGTTGTTCCAGTCGATATCGCCGTCGAGGCCGACCGCCGGGCTGGTTCTCCAATCATCATCGGCGAGGCCGCAAAGCAGCTCGGTTTTGAGCTTGTTCCGATTTCAGGGCAGGTCGCGGTCAAGCCAGTGACGGAAGCCGATGCGCATCGGATCCTGAAAGAGACCATGGATGTCTCGCAGGCGATCATCGCGGCACGCGCCGACGGGAAGGTCGACAGCCTGGAGCGCAAGGAGATCTCGCAAGAGGCGCGCGAAGCAATCCGTGCACTGCAGGCGGTGCTGGCTGGGTTGGGGGAGGAACCATGATCCCTTCCACGCTCGACGTTCACCTCTCGGCTGAGGCTCGCGCCTTCCTTCGCGCCGTCCGCTACGCGGGCGGTTCTTTGCGTGTTGAAGGTTGCCGGATCGATGTTGCCAAGACCTGCGCCGCTGCAGGTGTGGTTGCCTTCACCGGAGGCATCATCGCCCCCTCGATCACGTCACGCATCGGCGTCGGCGTTTCCCTGACACGCAAGGGCGTTGCCTACCTCGATCGTCTGGCGAGGGCGCACTGATGCCCTCGCTTCCTCGCCAGATCCTGATCGAGCGCGTGCTTCAGCTTTGGCACGACGGCCAGCACGACACCTATGCCATCGCCGCGCTGCTCAACATCGACGAGTGCGAGGTTTGCGAAATCATCGAGCAATCGGAAAGGCGGGCGCTGTGATCGAAGGGCTGCCGAAGGGAATTGGCGACCGCGCCAGGCGCATCATGGAAGCGGCGCTCGCGGTGGGTCACGTCCGCTGCGAGAGCAAAGCCGACAATGCCTCGTGTCGGAACCTGAACGGCAGGCAACTGCTGAAGCGCGATGCCAAAGAAGCATGGCTCTGGTATCCGACCGAGAAGGCCTATGAGCTTTCCGGCTACGAACGCCCGGCAATCGCTATCGATCTCGTTAATCATGGCGGCGAGGCTCTTGCTGTTCACGCGGCAAACCATGCGCAGGCGTCTGATATCGTGCCGATCGGCATCGACGGCGGCGGCGTCGATGTTGTGTGGACCTCGCCACCTTATGAGCATTTCGCTGTTCCCGCGTCTCGGGCAACGCCGGCTGCCGAGTCGTCGGACCTGGTCGCCTCGATCGAGACGGCACGCGCGCTCTTGAGCGCCGGCGACGTGCGGGCGGCGCTGCTGCTTTCAACCGGAGCCTATGAGCAGGCGAAGGCGGCGGTGAACTATGCCGAAAAAGTTAAGGCCTCGCGCGAGCTGATCGACAAGGCGCGCCAGATGCAGGCGGAAGCGCTGAAGATTGAGAGCATGTGCTACGTCGCGATGGCCGACACGATCGACGAGGCGCAGGAAAAAGGGAAGGTCGCCAAGCAGGGGCGCGCAAAGGTCCGCGATGCGGACGTTTTCACGCTCGACGATGTCGGCATCGACAAGCGCCGGCTGCACGAGGCGCGCAAGCTCCGCAATGTCGTGCGCGAGCAGCCTGATTTTGTCGAGCGCGTGATCGCCGCCCGGCTGGAGGCAGGGCTTGATCCGAGCCGGCGGAGCCTGTCACACGCGATCGGCACGCGATCGGCTCCGGCGGGCGAGAAGGGCGATCAGCTCTACCAAACGCCGATCGAGGCCATGCGCACGCTGCTGGCGCTGGAAAGCTTCTCGGCCATGGTGAAAGAGCCGGCGGTCGGCAAAGGCGCGATCATGCGCCCGCTCGAAGATGCCGGTTATGAGGTGATGATCGCCGATCTCGTCGATCGGGGCGTTGCCACGCGGCACGGCGAGCTGCAGCAAGTGGGCGACTTCCTGCTGTCGGTCGCTGGCGGTTCCGTCGGCGTCGATATCGTCACCAACCCGCCATACGCGGAGCTGGCGAACTCTTTTCCGGCCCATGCACTTCGCGAGCATAAGCCGCGCAAGATGGCGCTGCTCCTCAACTGGAATTTCGCGGCCGGTTTCGACGACCCGAATCGGATCTTCGTCATGGACGAAAACCCGCCTTCTCGCGTCTACCTCTTCACCCGTCGCCTGCCGATGATGCACCGGGACGGCTGGGACGGGCCTGAGGCGAGCAGCCAGATGAACACGGCGTGGTTCGTCTGGGAACGCAACGAAGATGGCAGCTATGGCGACGGCTTCCCGCGCATCATCCGCGTGGACTGGAAGGCATACGAGAATGCCGCGCCGCTGCTGCCAGGTGCGGGCGGCAACGTTGCGCCGATGACCTACAAGCCGCAGCCCGACGAGTTCGCACGCGAAACGCCGCGCAAGACGCTCGACGAGCGCTTCAGCGAGGAGCGTGCACGCGCCCTCGTTTGGATGCTGGAGCGCGGCGAGTTCGATGCGGTGACCTTGCGGCGTGGGATCGGCGTTCGTCCGATCGTGGCTGACGCGCTGATTGCCGGGCTTTCGGCGGATGGACTGATCGAACTGCGCGACGGGGAGTGTTGGGCGCTGTCCGATGCCGGGACGTTGGCGCTTCAGGCGACCGCCGGGGCCTTGTTGCTGGAGGCCGTCGCACAATGACGGCACCTCTCCCGATTGTCGAAGAACTGCTCGACGCGCCGGACGATGCCGCTCGGGCTCGCTGGATTCTCAATGCACCGCTGGACGTGTTGCTGCGCGACCAGATGGCGATCCGCACCGCGCTCCAGCGGGCGGGATTTCAGGCCGGCCTCACGTGCCTGGCAACCGAAATCGCCGCGCTCTGCGGCACCCGCTGCGATGACGGCGGCCATCCCATCACTTTGCGGGTCTCGCGCGAATGCGCGCGCCTGCAGCTAGTCGAAATCGCGCGCCGGGGGAGGAGCCAGTGAACTGGTCGGACCAAGGTTACAGGCTCGTCCTGATGTGCGGCCGCGTCGATGTGCGGATCTATCAGCATCAACAAATGGAGGCGGCGGAGTGAGCACGGCGCGACTATCAATCATTCCCGGCTGGCTGGTCACCGATCAGCGGCTCAAGGGGCGAGATCTGCAGGTTCTCTGCGTTCTCGGACGACATACCAGCAGCAAGCACGGATGGTGCCGCCGCAGCCAGGTGAAGATGTCGGAAGAGATGGGCTGTGCCCGCTCGACGGTGCAGGCCTCGCTCGATCGCCTCGTTGTGATCGGAGCCGTGGAGCGGCGCGTGGTTGCCAGCGACAGCGGCCGAGACAGCGCGCACTGGTATCGGGTCATCTACGATCGCGAGACGCCGGAATCTGCGTTCCAATCGTGGGACAATGACGGTGATGTTTCCGACGAGGAATTCGGTCCTATTTCCGACGAGGAGGAGGGGGCACCCCCCTGCCGGTATACCGGCACCCCTGCCGATATATCGGCACCCCCTGCCGGTCCAGAGTCGGCACCCCCTGCCGGTCCTGGATCGGCACCTATTAACGACTCTTGTTTAACGGCTCCTGCTGAACGAACGGAGAGAGAGCGCGCGAGCGATGACGAAAAGGTTGAAAGCCGGCAGTCGATCGAGCGTGGCTTCAAGCGGTGGTTCCCGACGTGGCCGACCAATCTCGACGACAGCGAAACGGAAGCCCGCAAGGCCTGGTACCGGTTGACGCCTGCCGAACGTAGAGTGGCTATCGAACTCACGCCGGCCTATCTCCGGGCGCGTGAGCAGCTCGGCCGGACGAAGAAAGGCACCGTGGCCGCCGGCAAGTACCTTCACGAAAAGCGCTGGCAGCGGCTCGGCGCCGTGGCGGCGGCTGCGGTTAACCCGCCAAGCGTGCACAAGCCATTCAGCAAGGCGTGGCAGGCCTTGGCGATAAGCCGCCTGCTTGAGCCGGATGCACCCATGCCGGCGATGACACCCTTCCTCCAGCAGACTGTGAAGGCTGGAGGCCCGATGGCCGATCGCGTTCGCCGTGAGCATCGCCAACGCTGGGCCTGGCCGAAGGTCAGCGAGATGTATGCGGCGGCGGAGCAGTTTCGCGGCCAGGTCATCGACGGCGCCATCGTCGAGGCGGGCGAGGGCTTCAAGAGCTACCACGTCGATTCCGCCGAGGTGCAGGCCTATCGGCAGCTCTATGAGCGAATGGAATGGCCATGGCCTCGCATGGGCGACGCCAAGTGGATCTGCTTCCCGCTGATAGAGGCTGGCGGCAGCGTCGAAGCGGCAATCGAGACGTTCAAGGCAACCATCAGCGAGGGGCAGGGTGACCATGATGCAGCATAGGGGAATGAAGGGTCAGCCGATCGCAACGCTGGCCAAAGACGGTTTCAGGGACCGTATGCGGCGAATCACACAAGCAAGTTTGAAGGCAGCAACAATGAAAGTGACCGAAATGCACCCCGATAGCGCCCGTTGGTACTGCCTCCATGTGAAAAAGGGCAGGGAGTTTGATGTGGAAAACACGCTGGCAGCGGCCAATGTCGAGGCCTATATGCCGCGCGAAAAGGACAGTTATATCCGACGTGGCAAGAAGATCGACGTGGTGCAACCTGCTGTTCCGGGCTACCTGTTGGTGCGGTTGGTGCCGTCTCCGGAAGCGTTTCTTGGGGTTCGTCATCAGAATCATGTGATCGATTTTGTTGGCGGAGCGGGTGGCTACCACATCATCAAGGATGTCCACGTCGCTGTTTTCAAAGCGCTATTCGGAGATGGCCAAGCGCCACGTGTCGCTACCGACAAATCGATCGGTCAGGGCACTGAAGCCGAGATCGTGTTTGGTCCGTTTACCGGATTCCGATGTATTGTCACTGCCGTGAAATGGTGCCGGGAGGCGAGGGCAAGCGTGCGCATCGACGTGCAAGGCCGCCCGTTCGATATCGAGAGGATGCCTCTTGCACATCTGAAGAAGTTGTGAGAGTCATTTTGCCACGGACGAGCCGGATGACGTTACCCTCCGATCCCCTAGATCAGATCTAGAGCAGAGCAGGCGAAAGCCTCAGGGAACTAACGCACCGGCCCCATGCCCTCAAGCCTCCATATGAGGCACCGAGTCAGGGCGAGTGCTACTGCTATGAGAAGATGACGGGCGGCCGAAAGGTCGCCTTTTTCATTTAAGAGATATGAGCATCTCGCAGGCTTTCGAACGATGATTGATGCGCATATCAGGTTCGATCTCTCGACGTTTGAGCGGTCCCTTACCGACATTGAGCGCAAGCAGCTGCCCTATGCGATCATGCTGACTCTGAACGAGACGGCAAAAGGCGGACGGCTCGAAGTGCAGCGCGAAATGGATCGCGTGTTCGATCGGCCGACACCCTATGCCAAGCGCGGCGTCGTCTTCGATCGGGCAACCAGGCAAAATCTGCAGGCAGCGGTCGTCGTGACCGGTGATCGAACCAAGGGAGGGTTGCCAGCAACCGCGTTCCTTGGACCACAGATCGAAGGCGGGATGCGCACGCACAAGGCTTTCGAGCGGCAATTGATCGACCGCAACCTGATGAAGCGCAACGAAGTGGCAGTTCCTGCGAAGCGTGCGCCTCTCGATCGATACGGCAACATGACGCAAGGGTTTCTGAACCGTGTCATGGCCGATTTGCAGATCGACTATCGCGGTGCCGGTGCTACCCGCGTCCGCTCCGACAGTTCCCTGAAGAGGAACAAGAACTACAAGAACACGCGCTTCTTCGCGGCGAAACGTCCGGGCCATCTCTTTCCGGGTGTCTACCAGCGCGACCCGACCACGAATGCGATCTTCCCGGTCATTCTGTTCGTGTCGCAGAGCACGTATCGCATCCGCCTCCATCTTCGCGAGGTCGTCGAGCGCTATGTGACCGCGAACATTCATGACCACTTCGCCGCCGCCTTCGAAAGGGCGGTTCGGACGGCTCGCTGACCCGGTCGACCGGTTCGCGGGTCCTTCCTGGCGAAGTCCGGCCTACGGGTATTTGGCACCGCGGTGGTTGCCTAGTCTGAGCGACTTTTTGAAGCCTAAAGTCAGAGCCTAAACTAAAGAGTTTGGCTAAAGTCGAAAGCTAAAATGAGCCTGTCCGCTGACACGATGACGAAGGGTGCCTTCGCCGCACATATCGGCGTGAGCGCTGGCCGGATCTCGCAGTACATCGCCGAAGGCAAGATCTACGGCGATGCGCTTGAAGGTGAGGGCAGGGCGGCGAAGATCAGGCCGGCTGTTGCCCAGTCGCAGTTGCAGAAAACGCTTGAGCCTTCCCAGCGCTTTGGCGCCAACGGGCAGGCATCGTTGAACATGCCGACCCGCCAGCCGGCGCTGAACCTCGGTGGCCGCCCGCCGCGACCTGCCGCGGAGCCGCCTTCCTTCGATCCGGACGAGCCGGAGCTGATTGTCAGGGATGACGTTGCCGACAAGTTGGCAGCCGAGCGCCTCAGGCAGCAGCAGATCAAGACCGCGCAGCTGGAGCGTGAGGAAGCGCTTGAAGTTGGGCGCTACATGCTTGCCGACGATGCCAGGCGTCAGACGGTCAAGGCCGTAACTGAGGCCTTCAAGGTGATGGAACTCGCTATACCCGCCATGGCGAAGACGATGGCTGCGCAGTTCGATGTGCCCATGCACGACGCGATGCATGCCTTGCTCAAGTCGTTCCGCGAAACGCGTGCGAAGGCAGCGAATGATTTCGCCACTACCGCCGCCGAGCTGGTTGAACATCTCGAGGATGAACAGACGTGACGATGTTGTTCAACCCGGAGCGGATGGCGTATTCGGTCCTTGCCGAGATCTGCGAGCCGCCGCCATCGGTTGATTACCTCGCATGGGCCAAGCAGAACATCGAGTTCTCTGAGCGCATCACCGACCATCCCGGCAAATACAATGAGGACCTTGTTCCGTTCTTCTCGGAGATCCTGAGGGCGCTTTCGCCCGAGGATCCCTGCAATATCGTCAGCCTAGCGAAGTCGGCCCAGATCGGCGGCACCATCTGCGCCAACATCTTCACGCTCGGCTCGCTCGACATGGCGCCCGGCGATTTCCTCTATGTCCACCCGACCGAGGAAAATGCGTCGCGCTGGTCGAAGACAAAGCTCATGCCGCTGGTGCGAGAGATGCCGGCCGTCGCCAAGCTGTTCTCGCAGAACAGCCGCGACGCCAGCAACTCGGTGCTCTACAAGGAGCGGATCGACGGCCGAGGAGCCATTCAGGCGGCCGGCGCCAACTCGCCGGCGGGCCTGTCGATGATCTCGCCGCGAAAGCAGGTGCAGGACGATCTTGCCAAGTGGCAGATGAACGAAGCTGGTGACCCGGAGGCGCAAGCGGACAGCCGCAGCAAAGCGTTCTTCAACGCCAAGGTCTTCAAGATTTCGACGCCGATGGTCGAGCCGGGATGCAAGATCACGGCGAACTATCGCGAGGGGACGCAGGAGAGCTACCACGTTCCTTGCCCGCACAAAGAGTGTGGCGGGTTGCAGGAGCTGCGCTGGGAAAACATGCGGGATCATCTCGATCCTGAGCATCCCGAGAAAGCACACTTCGTCTGCATCCATTGCGGTGGCGAGATTCATGAGCATCATCGAGAATGGATGGTGCTACCGAGGAACGGTGCGAAGTGGGTCGCAAAGTACCCAGATCGGGCGCGCCGCCACCGGTCGTTTCGGGTCTGGATGGCGTATTCGCCATTTGAACGCTGGGAGAACCTGGCGCGCGAGTGGCTCTCCCTTCAGGCCGGTGGACCGGAGAAGCGGGACAATGGCTCCGGAGCAGAGCAGACCTTTTTCAACGACTGGTTAGGTCTTGCCTATGAGGCCGACAACAAGGCGGTCGATTGGGAAGTTCTGCGCGACCGCGGTGAAGAGCAAGGTTTCCGCCGCGGCGTCATTCCGGCGGAAGCACTCGTGTTGGTGCTCGGTCTCGACGTTCAGGGCGACCGTGTCGAATGGCTCCTCGTCGGTTACGGACGCAACCGCTATCGCGCCGTCATTGACCACGGCGTCATCGACAATCGCGCCGGCAGCCACCTCCCAAGCTACAAGGAGCATTCCGGCCACATCTCGGAGCCTGAGGTTCGGGCAGCACTCGACAAGTTGCTGCAGCGCGAGTGGACTGACGAACTCGGCCGTAAGCGCCTGGCCGATCGCCTCGCGATCGACGGCAACGCATACACCGACGACGTGTGGAACTGGGTTCGCAAGCACCCGAAATCTCGCGTCATCATGGTTCGCGGTGGCAACACCGAGGCCGCGCCGCCGATCGTGCAGACGAAAGAGTACGACAAGCGCGGCAAGCCGAAAAAGCAGAAGTGGTCGTCACGCTTCTTCACGTTCAATGCCTCGGCGTTCAAGCTGCGGCTCTATCGCGACTACAAAAAAAGCGATCCGGAACGGGCAGGCTACATCCGCTTTGCAAGAGGGTTTGGCGACGACTTCTACCAGCAGGCGACCTCGGAGGCGCGCGTGCCGGAAAAGACCCGTAGCGGTCACACCCGTTATGTCTGGAAGCTACTCGACGGTCGTCGCAACGAAATCATCGACATGCTCAACCAGAGTCTTGCCGGTGCCTATCGCTGGGGCGTGCCGTACTGGACGGACGAAGAGTGGGACGCAATAGCCGACCGCCTCGGCCGGATCGAGGCGCCGCAGCAAGGTGACCTCGAAGACCATCTCAACCGGGTTGAGGTGAAAACGGAAACGCCGGCCGAAACGACGGCAACCGAAGCATCATCGCGGCTCGCCGCCGCGCTTGCGCGTGCCGAGCGGGCTCGCCAGCGCAACAATCGCTAGGATCTCAGATGGCTTTGACCGAACAGGAACGCGCCGTGCTGCAAGCGCGGCTCGCAGAAGCGCGCGAGGCACTTCACCAATTGGAGATCGGCCGCGCGGAAGTCAGCCTTAACTACAACGGCGAGGCGATTACCTATGTCGCCGCCAATGCCGGGAGCCTGCGCCAGTACGTGCGCAGTCTTGAGGCGCAGCTTGGCCAGCGTCGAATGGGTCGAGCCCGTAGCCGAGGGGTGATCTTCGGATGAGCGATGTCGCGATTTACGGCCCGGATGACAAGCCGCTGCCCGATGCCATGCGCGCGGCCGCCCGTGTGCAGATGTCGAAGAACCGGATGATGGCATCGACCGCCTACCAGGGTGCCGCCAGCGATCATCCGTCGCTTGCCAAATGGCGGCCGGGCACCTGGTCGGGCCAGTCGGCGTTGTCGTGGAACCGCGTCGACCTGGTCGACCGTCTCAACGACGTTGCCCGCAATGACGGCTGGGGTGCTGCTGGTACGTCGCGTCTCGTTGACAACATCATCGGTTCGGGCTGGACGCTTGCCGCCAGGCCGAACCATGTCTCGCTCAACATGACGTTCGAACAAGCCGATGCGATCTCCGACCGGATCGAGGCCTTGTGGCGCGACTACACGCAGGACGTCGACAAGTGGTGTGATGCCGAGCGGACGAAAACGATGGCCGGCATTCTCGGCCTTGCCGCCCGTCAGCGGTTCGGCCCTGAGGGCGAGGCGATGGGCGTCATCGTCTGGCACGACAACGCTCCGTTGTTCCAGACCGCTGTTCATGTCGTCGACCCGGCACGGTGCTCGAACCCGAACGGGCGCATGGATGACGAGTTCCTGCGCGACGGGGTCGTGATCAACGGCTACGGCGCACCGCAGGGTTATCATTTCCGCAAGTCGCATCCCGGCGAAGTCTTCGCCGGCAATACCGGTCTGTGGCAATGGGAGTATGTCGAGCGAGAAACCGAATGGGGACGACCGATCGTCGTTCACGCCTTCGGACAGAAGCGGGCCGGCATGACGCGCGGGGTTTCGGACTGGGCGCCCATCATCCGCTCGATCAAACAGTCGACGGATTATGAGGACTTCGAAAGCCAGGCGGCGGCATTGAACGCAGTCATGGCCGCCTTCATCGAGACGCCCTTCGATCCGGAAGAGTTTCTCGATGCCATGGGTGAAGACGTGTCGGCCCAGAAAGTCGCGAGCGTTTACGGCGAGATGTCGGACGCGCAGAAGGCGTACTACAGCGCCGCACCGATCGACCTACCCGGCGTTCGCGTCAACATGCTGCAGCCGGGGGAAAAAGCGACCCTGACAAAGCCGGAGCATCCGAATGCGAACTTTGAGGCCTTCGTGAATGCTGCCCTGCGCAAGGTCGCGAGCGCGATCGGCATCACCTACGAGCAGCTGACGATGGACTGGAGCAACGTCAACTACTCGTCGGCACGCGCGGCCCTGCTGGAAATCTGGCGCGGACTGACGGCGAAGAAGGGCGGGTTTGCAGCCCAGTTCATGGCTCCGATCTATCGTGCGTTCCTTGAGGAGATCTTCGACAAGGGCCTGATCGAACTTCCCGCCGGCGCCGTGCCGTTCGACCAGAACCCGGCGGCCTGGTGCCACGCGGACTGGATCGGTCCTGGTCGTGGTTGGATTGATCCGCTGCGCGAAGCGCAGGCCGCCGGCGAGCGCATCGAAAACAACCTGACGACGCTGCAGCAGGAATCGGCAGAGCAGGGTCGGGATTGGAAAATGGACGCGCTGCAGCGGGCACGCGAGCGCAGCTTCTATGAAAAACTGGGCTTGCCCATGGGGGCTGCCGGTGTCCCGGCGCGTCCGCGCGTGAACCCAGCCGATGATCGCGAGCCCGGTGAAGACACCGAGGAAGAGGTCAATGGTCGTCAGTCTGCCCGCCGTCACCCGGTCGGCATTCCTGCGATTGCCAGAAGGAAGCCGGCATGAGGAACTATCCTGAAATCGCCAGCCGTATGTTCGGTACGCCGCTGATGTTGCACCCTGCAAAGGGCGACATCATTGCGCGTGCCTTCGGGCCACGGGTCCTCGGTGCGCCGGATGTTGCCGCGCATGTGGCTGGTGGCGAAAAGATGGGCCTGATCGGCGAGAAGCTGCGGGACGCGAAGGACTATTGGGGAGACGACGTCTACAAAGGCCCCAAGATGTTGTCCGAACGTGGCATTGCGCTGATCGAGATAGAGGGCTCTTTGGTCAACAAGGGCAAGTGGATCGGTCAGTCGTGCGGTATGACGAGCTATGAAGCGATTTCGCTTCAGATTCGCGATTGTATGGAGAGCGCCGACGTCAAGGCAGTGGTGCTTGAGGTTGACAGCTTTGGCGGCGAGGTGACTGGCGCCTTTGATTGCGCCGAGCAGATCTTCGAGCTTTCGCAGATGAAGCCGACGATCGCAGTGCTTACCGATCATGCTTGCTCTGCCGGTTATCTGTGTGCATCGCCAGCCCGACAGGTAGTCATTCCTCAGACCGGGATCTGCGGTTCTATCGGTGTCATTTCCATGCATGTCGACATGAGCGCCTGGCTGGCAAAGGAGGGTCTGAACGTCACGATCCTTTCAGCTGGCGCACACAAGGCCGACTTCAATCCCTATCAGGCCATCCCCGACGATGTCTTGAAACAGGAACTCGCCGAGCTCGAAGAGCTTCGCGTCGAATTTGCGGCGACCGTTGCGCGCTTCCGCGCCGGCCGCCTCACCCAGCAATCCGCTCTCGCCACCGAGGCGCGGGTCTATCGCGGACAAAAGGCGGTTGATGCCGGCCTCGCCGACGCGGTTGCACGTCCTTCGCAGGTCCTTGCGGCCTTCGAAGCGGAACTGAGCCGGACAGCCGGCTAACCCATCATCACACGGAGACGACGAATGTCGAACTTGACGCGCACCAGCGCGCTCACGCGGAGCGTGCTCGCCGCCATTAGCGGCAAAAAGGGCTCCCGGCTGGAAGAAGAGCGGCCGGAAGAACTCGAAGAAGAAGAAACCGCCGAAGGCACCGAGGATGAAACCTCTGCCGAAGACGACGTGACGGACCCTGAGGCTGACGCCGAGGAAGAAGACACCTCTGCCGAAACCGACGAGGACGAGGCGGACGAAGGCAAGACCACTTCTGCCAGTGCGATCCGTCGCGCCGAACAGGGCCGGATCCGCTCGATCCTCTCCCATCCGAAAGCCGATGCCAATCCGGGGCTCGCCGCTGAACTGGCCTTCGGATCGAAGTTCTATTCCGCCAAGGACGCCGGCGCATTGCTGTCGGCGATGGGCGGCGGGGGCGGGCAGCTTGGCAGTCGCATGGCCGGCAAGAGCCCGAAGCTCGGTGCAGGAACGCCGGGTGGCGGCAAGTCGAGCGAGCGCCAGGCGGTTGTTGCCGGTGTTCGGAACACCATCCAGGCCATGCACGGCCGTAACCGCAAGGGAGCCTGACCATGGCTGAAGCAACTTTCGCCCCGAACGACCTGCTCGTCTCCGACGTGCCGGCCGTCACGCGCAACATCACCATCGCCAGCGGTCAGAACCTGAAGCGCGGCGCGGTGATCGGCAACATCACTGCGTCGGACAAGTACATCCTGTCCGCCTCGGCCGCAGCCGACGGCTCGCAGACGCCGGGCCTCGTACTCGCCACCGACTGCGACGCATCCGCCGGTGACGTCGTAGCCGCTGCCTACGCCGGCGGCGCCTTCGATTCGACGAAACTCATTCTTGGTGCCGGTCACACAGCCGCGACCGTGGAAGCCGCTTTCCGCAAGGAAGGCTCGCCCCTCTACGTTCGCGTCCTGAAGTAACGGCCTAACCGAAAGGGCAACTGACAGATGGATATCCTCCTCAATACCGCGGAACTCATTCAGGTTCTGCCGCCCCGTGACCGGCCGGAAGCCTTCCTGCGCGATCGCTATTTCTCCACGACCGTGCTTTCCGACATGGAAGAGATCGTCTTCGACCGCATCCTTCCCGATCGCGAGCTTGCTCCGTTCGTGCATCCGGATGTTCCGGGCAAGGACTCTGCCAATCGCGGCTTCAAGGCGACCAGCTTCACCCCGGCCTACGTCAAGCCGCAGAACACGCTTCGTCCACGCGGCAACATGATCCGCATTCCGGGCGAACCGATCGGTGGTCGGGATACGCCTGCCAATCGCTACGCCTACAATCTCGCGACCATCATCGATGACCAGGACCAGCGGATTACGCGCCGCGAAGAGTACATGTGCTCGCAGGTTCTGCGCACCGGTCAGGTGATCGTGCAGGGCGAAGACTATCCGACGCAGACGGTGACATTCGGGCGCGATGCTGCGTTGACCATTGCACTCGCCGGCGCCGCGCGCTGGGGCGAAGCCGGCGTCGATCCGATGGACGACGTCGATAAGTGGGCGCAGCTGCTGGGCGACACCAGCGGCTTTACCGCCCGCGAGGTCCTCTTGGGACCGGGGGCGGCCGGTCTCCTGAAAAAGTCGCCTCGCTTCCAGGAGATGCTCGACAACCGGCGTCAGGACGGCGGCATCATGCAGCTCGGGCCGGTCTCCACTGGCGCCGAGAACAAGTACTACACGGTGCTGGGCACGATCGGCGAACTGACATTCATCCAGTATTCGCAGCCCTACACCGTTGGCGGCGTGAAGCAGAACTTCTGGCCGTCGATGGGTGTGGCGATCTTCGATCCCTACGGCTTCCAGGGCCATTTCGCTTACGGCGCGATCCTCGACAACGACGTGCTGCAGGCGATGGAACGCTTTCCCGACATGTGGCGCGAAAGGAATCCGTCTCGCACGATCGTGCAGACGCAGGCCGCACCGCTCCCGGTTGCCCCTGAACCCGACGCCAGCCTTTTCGCGCTGGTGCGCTGATCTACCCAACGTAACCCCATGCCAGCCTCGGCTCCGTCGCTCTCGGGCGGCGGAGACCGCAGTCGGTAAACAGGAGGCTCAGATGAGCAAGAAGACAGAGCAGTTCAATGTCACCGTCACTCTCGGCAAGAAGGAGTACAAACCCGGTGATCCGGTTCCGGTCGGCGCCAACGGCATCTCGGAAGATGAGGTGAAGAACCTTCGTGCGAACTTCGGCGACTATGTCGGCGGGCCTGAGGTCAAGGAGGCGGGACCATCCAGTGCCGACCTTGCGCGATTCCGCGATGAGATCTCTTCCATCACCAGCGAGCGTGACGAGTTGCTCGGCAAGGTGGACCGGCTTACGGCCGAGCGCGATACAGCCTTCGAAAATAGCAAGGCGCTGTCGAAGAAGAACGATGAACTCGAAGCTGAAAACGATGAATTCAGCAAGGATAGCCAGATCCTTGCTGATCAGATCAAGGCGTTGCAGGCGGAAAAAGATCAGCTCGGCAAAGATAACAAGCTGCTCGCCGACCAGGTCAAAACTCTTCAGGCCGAAGTCGACAAGCTGAAATCGAAATGACGCGGCGCCCCGAAATCTTCGCCCGCATGGGGTCGAAGTTCGCGAAGGCCTTCGGCAACGTCGATGCCGTGTTCACCATCGCCGGCGTCGTTAGTCCGAAGGCTGTTCGGGGCATACTCCGCGTCTGGCGCGACGTCGAGCTTATGGAGGAGGTCGATCAGGCGGTCGAGGGAACGACGCATCTGCTCGCAGTTGCCGCGACCGACGTGCCGGGTCTCGAAAGTAAGCGCGACACAGTCGTGATCGACGGCGTGACCTATCCCATCATCAACGTGAGCGACGACGCCCGGGCCATGCTCAAGCTCTCGCTTTCAGGAGACATCTGACATGAAACAGGAACAGGACGCGCCGACGACCGCGAAGGTCGACCCGGCCGAAGAGATCTGCCAGGCGCTCTTTGCCACCGATGAAGGCGCGAAAAAGGAAACGGCTCGCAAGGCCGTCGGCGGCATGACGCAGCGTCCGTGGCAGCAGTTACCGTCCCGCCTGCGCTCGGCGATACGCTCCGATGTCGGCCGGCTTGCCGACCAGAGGAAGACCCGCGAGCAGATCGTAGCACTCGGCTATTCGGTCGAGATCCTCGGCCAGGCGCTCCGCGACCTCGGCAAGTCGATCGCCTGACATGGCGCACCTCCGCACCCGGATCTTTGACGCGGTGAAGGCGCGGCTGATCGCCATTCCGCGTTTCTCCGACCCCGACAAGGTCGTCCGCGGCCGCAAGGGCGGGATCAGGCAGGAAGACTTGCCGGCACTGACGCTCACCTGGTCGGACAGCAACGAGATTGCCGACCTCAGACCATTTTCGGGCGCGAATGGTGAGGATGGTTACGATCGACGGCTGCCGCTTTCGATCGTGGTCCATCTTCGCGACGACGATCCGGAGCTTGAGTTCGACGACATCTGCGTCGAGGTGGAGAGCGCCATGGGGGCTGCCATCAAGCTCGATGGTCTCGTGATCGAGGCATTGCTCGAATCTGAGCGCCACTACGTCAACACTCAGACCGGCACGTCGCTTTGCGCCGGTTCGATCAACTACCGGATCGCCTACAAGACGCTTGCGGCCGATCCCCAGCAGCCCGCCCTCTAGGCGCGCTTCCGCTCTCACCAACCTCAGAGGACATCGCCATGGCTCTCGGCCGCGAACTTACCTTTGCCCGTGCGAATGATACGGGCAATTTCGAGCTTGCCTGCATCGTCGAGTCTCGCTCGCTCGAAATCAACAATGAAGAAATCGACATCACCAAGCCGAATTGTGCTGCTCCTGGCAGCAAGTTGGTGCTGGCATTGATGTACGGCATCCAGTCGATCCGCTTCAACGGACAGGGCTCGTTCGTGAACACTGCAACCATGAAGTCGGTCGCGGCCGACATCGTCAACCAGGTAGTTCGCGAGTGGCAAATCACCGTTCCCGGCGTCGGTACCTTTGAGGGCGACGTGCTAATCTCGGGCACCTTCTCTGGCGATAAGACGAACGAATTGCAGGCGGACATCCGTGGTGCGATGACGGGCGTGGTCACCTTCGTGCCTGCCGTGTGACGGGGGCGATGGTGGAACACGCTAACCCGATCCGTGGCGAGGCGCCGGTCAAGATCGGCGCCATCGACTTCCGCATCGCCGTCACCTTCTCCGGTCTCGCCCGGCTCTCGCAGGCGATCGGCGCCAGGACGATTGATGAGGTCTACGCCCGGCTGCTGGGTTTCGAGCCCAAGGCCGTTGCCTGCGCTGTCCGCGCGTTGATTGTCGTCGACGACGCCGACCAGCTCGACACACTGGTTGCCAAAATCCTCGCCGATGACAACATCTCGCTCGCCGACCAGGCGAACTGGCGCGAGGCGGCGGAAACGGCACTCGCGGGCCATGTCGCGGCGGGCAAGATCCGGCGCGATGAGCAGACGGCCAATGACATCGCGGCGGATGCTTTGCTGGGAAAGCCCGTCAGCCTCTCCTGATTTCCGACCATCTCAAGACGGCGTTTCGCGTCGCCACCTCTCCGAAGCTTCTCGGCTGGTCGCCGGAAGTCTTCTGGAGGTCGACGGCCGTCGAATTCGAGATGGCGCTGGAGGGGCTTTCCGGAAAACTCAGCGGCGTTCCGTTTATCTCTCGCGAAGAGGTTCGTCGCGCCGCTGCTGCGTACGGCGTTCGACCGTCGCTCAAGACCAATCCCAATCATCAAGTCATAGGGGCACCGAAGGGGTAAGTCATGTCGCGTCCTGATATTCCCGTCACAATATCCGGAGACTCGAAAGGGTTTGAGGCTTCCCTAGCTCGCATCCGAGCCATGACGAAGTCGACCGCTCTGGACGTCGTTGCGTCGATCGGTCGGATCAAAAGTCTGGCCGGCGGCGTGGCTGGCGTCGCGGCTGGGGTTGTCTCGGCCTCCACGGTAGCGATCATTCGCGACGCAGCAAGCGCAATAGCCTCGATCGGTGATGAGGCGCGGCGAGCCGGCCTCGATGTGAAGTCGTTTCAGGAACTGAAGTATGTTGCTGAGCAGAACCGCATAGGTGTCGACGCCCTCACCGACGGCATCAAGGAACTCAACCTTCGTGCAGATGAGTTCATCCTCACCGGAGGCGGCTCGGCGGCAGAAGCGTTCAAGCGTTTGGGGCTGGAGGCGGGCGATCTCAAGCGCAAGCTGAAGGACCCTTCAGAACTCTTTACGGAGATCATCGGAAAGCTGCAGCAGTTCGATAAGGCGGCACAAATCCGGATCTTGGACGAAGTGTTTGGTGGTGCCGGCGGCGAGCAGTTCGTCCAGCTCATAGAGGAGGGTGAGGCCGGTATTCGCGACACGATCAAGGCTGCCAACGATCTCGGTATCGTGCTGGACGAAAAGATGATCCAGCAGGCAGCAGAGATCGATCGCCAGTTCAATGCGATCACGACTACCGTTGGCACGAATCTCAAGGCTGCGATCGTCAATGCCGTCGGTGCCCTCGGTACCTTCATCGACGGTTTCCACGAGTTTGAGAGCCAACAGACTAAGACGCTTGAAAAACGCCAGACCCAACTGCTGGGCAGAAGGAACGACATTGCCCAGCAGATCCGTGAAGCGCGGGAGCAGCGTGAGGCAATGGGAGCATACGGTGCCAAGGGTATGCTCGATGAGCAGATCAGCCAGTTGGAAGCGTATATGGATCAACTAGGTGCCGAGGAAGACCGGGTGATTGCGATCCTTAGCGAGCGCAACTCACCAAAGCCGGCGCCGAGTGTGAAATGGACCCCGCCCGTCATCACCCCGGATGACGACAAAAAGGGGAAGGGCGGCAGCCGCTCCAAGGCCGAGCGCGCCGCCGAGAAGGAAAAGCAGGCGATCGAGAACGTCATCCAGTCCTTACGCGACGAGCTTGCGGTGATGGGTCTGACCGATATCGAGCGCGAGCGGGCCATCGCGCTGCGCGAGGCGGGTGTTACCGCTACCTCGAAAGAGGGGCAGGAAATCTCCAAGCTGATCGACCAGAAGTATAGGCAGATGGCGGCCGAGGAGGATCTGATCGATCAGCAAGACCGGATGCGCGATGCGGCGCAGCGCGTCGGCGACACACTCGACGACCAGCTTACCCGCATCGTCGACGGTACCTTCGATGCCAAGGAGGCGTTGGCGGCGCTGCTGACGGAACTGATCAACGTGCAGACGAACGGCAAGGGTCTCTTCGGCTCGCTGTTCGAAGCATTTTCTGGCGGGTTTGGCGGCGGCAACAAGGGGCTTTTCTCTCCGAGCTTTGTGCCGAACACGACGCTTGGCGATTTCTTGACCGGCGGCGCGCGCGCTGGCGGCGGCGACGTTTCGCCCGGGCGGATCTATCGGGTGAACGAATATGAGGAAGAGTTCATGGTGCCGACGAACCACGGCCGCATCATCGCGCCGAGCAAGCTGCCCGATGCGGGCGGTGCGGCCGATGGCGGGCGCTCTGTCGTTCAGATCGAACTGAGCGAGGACCTGGTTGCCAAGATCCTGCAACAGGCGAGCGGGCAGACCGTTCAGTTGATGAAACGGAACGAGGCCGCGCGGGAAAATCTCCGGCAGAACGGCGGGGACTACTGATGCCGGATCTGATCGCGCTTCCCGCCGTCGTCTATGGCCCGTCGATTTCCTTCGACCCGATCCGCACCCGTAGCACTTCGCGCATGCTCGGCCGGCGCACCGAAACGCTGTTTCGCGGCACGCCGTTCTGGGTGGCGACCTATGCCGCGGGCAAACTGACGACGGCCGAGGTTGCGGCATTCGACGCCTTCAACATGCTGGCGAGCGATGGCGGCGTGTTTGCTGGCTATGATCCGCAGAGGCCTCGGCCGATCGCCTACCAGGGCGACACGCCTTTGTCCGGTGTGAAGGCGGGCGGCGGAGCCTTCAACGGCGACGCTCTGCTTCAGTCGATCACGAACTCGCTGACGATCGTTGTCAACGGGCTGCCGGCTGGCTTTCAGCTTTCGAAGGGCGACTATGTCGAGGTGCGCAAATCCTCGCTGGTGCGCTCGCTGCATCGGATCATGGCGCCTGCGACGGCCAATGGCGCAGGCGTCGTCACCTTGTCGATCCGCTTCGCACTGGACACCCAGACCTTTGCCGCCGGGAATACGGTCCATTTCGAGAAACCGGCCTGCATCATGGAGATGGACGAGGGCAGCTACAGCCTTCCGAAGTCCTGGCCGAACTACAATGTCCAGTTCACCGCTACGGAGCTGTTCTTCTCATGAGCGTGCTTTCTCCTGAAGTCGAGGCGATCGTCGAGAGCGGCGAGTTCGCGACGCTCGACCTGATCCGCTTCGATTTGCCTGGCAAGACTGTCGGCTATCATCGTGGCGGGCGGCCGTTTACCTATAACGGCCTGAAGTACTTGCCGAACAGGTTCCTCGAGGCGGGCGACATCAACAGCGACGTCGGCGTTGCGGTGACGACCCGGACAATCCAGTTCTCGAATATCCCGGTCACAGACCCGGAAGATGCCGTCGCTAAGATCGAGGAATATGATTACCCGAACTCGCCGGTCATCATCACGCATCTTGCCGGCGCACCCAAAACCAGTGATGTCGTCGGCATTCTGGTTTCGAACCTCTATGAGATCGACCGGGTCAGCTTCAACGATGACGCACTCGACGCGAAGGGCTCCGGATTGCTGACGTTGACGATCGAGCTGCAGCCGCCTGGCCGATCGGCGCGAGGACAGACGCTGATCAAGCGCAGCTCCGGTGACCAGCAGTTCGACAATGACGACACGGATACCGGGCTCGAATACGTCGCGACCGTCGGCACGATCCCCGAGGAGTGGGGGCAGGTGTCGAGATAGGCCATGGAGCGGTTTCGTATCGGATCAGCCACGCTCGAGCGTGAGCTGTCGACCTCCTATGCCTATGGCCCTGCCGATTGCTTCCACCTCGGCTGCGCCATGGCGGACGCGCTGCACGGCACATCGCTCGTCGAGAAGTACGGCGATGCCTACAAGACGCTACGGGGCGCGCATCTCGCGCTGCGCCGGCGCGGGTTTTCGAGCCTCGTCGATTTCTGGGCGGCGGAGCTGGGTCAAGATCCGGATGGCGCCGCCTCGGCACGCTACTTCGACCTGGTCATCTTGCGCCTTGCTGATGGCGCCGAGCATGTCGGTGTCTGCATCGGCAATCGCTTCATCACCAAAACCGAGAGGGGCCGTAGCGACCACGGCCTTTCCGACGTCGTTGCGACTTTCCATCTCGGGTAATCCCTTCCATGGCAATTTTTTCGCTGGTCACGACAGGGCTTGGCGCCCTGTTCGGCTCGACTGTTATTGGCAATCTGGTTGGTGGAGCGCTGGCGTTCGGCGCGAAGCTGGGACTGACGAAGCTCGGGCAAACGCAGCAGAAGAAGCAGAAGTTCACGGCCGTCCAGGGCGAAGTCCAGATGGGCGGCGACGTGCCTGCAAGCACGCTCTACGGCATCGGCAAGACGAAGGGTCAGCGCGCCTACTACGCCAAGTGGGACAAAGGCAACAAGATGAATGCCGATGTCTTCATCCTGGCGAACGGCTGGTGTGATGGCCTTGAGCCCTACATCTACATGTATGGCCAGAAGTACAATCTGGTGTCGAAGCCGGTCGCGGGCGGCGAGGCTGCGCGCTACTTCGTCGAGGGCTTTATCGATGGTGATGGCAACAGCTCTATCGACATCCGTTTCTACGATGGTCGTCCGGGGCAGGTGGCTGATGCCGAGCTTGTCGCGAAAACGGCAGCGCTCGGCAATTCTTGGAAAGCGACCAGCCGGCTCTCCGGCCTCTGCTATGTCGTCGTCTATCGCTACTATCACCTGCAGTTCTTCCGCGATGCTGGCAGGGGACGGCCGGACATCGAGTGGATGCTGCGCGGCCTACGCGAGTATGATCCGACGAAAGATTCGACGGTCGCGGGGGGCAATGGCCCACAGCGGCTGAACACGCCTTCGACCTGGGCGCACACGCTGAGCCCTGCGGTCCACCGCCTCAACTACCAACTCGGCCTGAAGGGCTTGCGATCCGGCCGTACGCTGATCGGCGAGGGCAAATCGCTCGGGCAGCTTGACCTCTCGTCCTACTTCGTCGCGATCAACTATTGCCGGACGCTGCGCAAGGGCAAGCCGATCTATCAGTGCTCGCTCTGGGTTAATTCCGAGACCGTCCACACTGAGGCGCTGTCGGCCTTTGACGACGCGATGGCTGGTTATGGCTTGAACCGCCGCGGGCTCTCGGGTGTCGTCGTCGGTGCGCCGCAGATCCCGGTTCTGACGATCACGGATGCGGATATTCCGAGCGATCGGCCGAAACCGCGCCAGCCGCGCAAATCGGCCTTCGATCTCTTCAACCATCTGTCGGGACAGTTCACCTCGCCCGATTCGATGTGGAACCCGGAGAGCCTGAAGCCGATCGTCGTCAATGCCGACGTCGCCGCCGACAAGCGGGCGCGCCAGACTTCGATCGACTTCCTGCAGGTGTCCGATGCCGACATCGCGCAGTACCTGCTCAACATCCGCTATCGCCAGAACCGCAAGGGCGGTACCGCGACGGTGCCCGTCAGCCGCCGCGTCGGCCTCAAGGTGATGGAGGGTGAGTGGGTCACGTACCAGGGCAAGTCCTGGATGGTTTCGGGATGGCGCTGCGACGCGGATCTCCGTTTCACGTTCGTGCTGACCGAGACCGGCGCCGACATCTATGACGATGGCGACATCGAGCCCGGCCCGATCATCGTGCCGCCCGTGCCGCCCATCAATCCGTCGCAGCTCTTCACGGTGCAGAACTTCGACGTGCATGCCGGCATGATCCAGGGCGGCAACGGCTTCGACGTTCCGGCACTCGAATTCGTCTGGGACCCGCCGGACGATCCGACAATCACCGACGTGCTCTTCGTCTATCGTGTTGACGGCACAGCCGAAGAGTTCACCGACCAATGCGCCGAGCCCGAAGGTGGTCGGTACCGGACCACCAAGAACATCATCTCGGAGAAGGCCTATGTCGCGCGGGCCACGATCAAGACGAACCCCGATCGGCTTCGCACCTTTACCGCCTGGCGAACAACGGCGACTGTCACGGGGTCGCTCACCCTGCAGGTGGGGCTCGGCCAGGTCCGCGACGACGTAAAGAGCCGTTTCGAAGACATTCAGTCCGAGATGGACAACTTTTTCCGGCCTCGGATCGAAGAGCTGGCCGTCGCGTGGATGGTGGAAAGCGCCCTCGGTCAGACGCAGCGTCACGAGATCACGGCGCAGGTCGGTTCGTCGCTTGCGAAGATCGCCGACGAAACGCTGGTCAGGGCAAGGGAGGATGAGGCGCTTGCGGCTCGCATCTCCACCGTGCTGGCGCAGGTCGGTGACGTTCGTTCTGAGGTCACGAAAGAGCAGGTAGCGCGCGTCAACGCAGATGGGGCGCTGGCGTCGGACATCACGTCCCTGAAAGCTTCGACCGTAGATAACAAGGCGGCCATCTTCTCAGAAGCGCAGGCGCGCGCGAATGCCGACAACGCTTTGGCCTTTAACACGACGGTGCTGACATCGACGGTCGGGAACAATCTCGCGCGGCTGATTTCCGAAGAGCAAGCACGAGCGAACGCGGACAGCGCGCTCACGACCAGCGTCAACGGCGTCAGTGCCGATCTCAACGGGCGGTTTGCGCAAGGGCTGGTGAAGTTCGAGGCGGCCGCCGACCAATCGGGCGTCACCTCTCGCTTCTCGGTGATGCTGCGCGCGAACCTCGCGGACGCGTTCAAGGATAGCGGCTTCTACATTGAGATCTACACGGAAGGCGGGGTGCTCAAATCCCGCTTCGCCGTAAAGGCCGATCAGTTCGTTGTCTGGAACGGTGGCAGCAATGCCTTCCTGCCCATCGTCATCGAGAACGGCGAATTGAAGCTCAACATCGCAAACATCGGCTTGATCCGAGCTGGTCGCATGCTGTCGCCAGACGGCAAGGTCGATTTCAACCTCAATCTTGGCACCTTGGAGTTTTACAGCTGATGGTCCGCACCATGATCGGTATCGATTCTACAGGTGCCGCCTGCATCAAGATCATGAAGAATAGCGCGGACGATCCGCGCACCACGCCGGATAGCGAGCGCTGGAAGTTCCTCTACAACAGCAAGCTCGGCATTCAGGCGAGCTTGTGTGACATCTGGGTCGTGAACACCTTCCAGGCCGGAAACGGCGTCACCTACTACCCTCCTGGCGCCAATGCCGCGACGTTCACTTACATTTCGCTGACCGTTGCGCAGGGGACGTTATGGGGCTTTCGCAACTCGGCGTTTCCGACGCTCCGCTACAACGTTCCCCTGTTCGACGTGAAGGCTAAAAAGGGCGGCGGAAGCAATCGTTACAATCAACAGATGGTCGCCTGGACCGACAGCGGGGAATATTACCACGGTCAGGGCGGCTACTACGCCGTGGGGAACTACGCCCAAATGGGATGGGCGGAGAACATGGTTCTCAACAACAGCCTTGGGAACTTCGCATACGGCATGCCCATAATCGTCACGCCGAATGACGGAATTGACGCCTTCAACAAATTCCGATCTCGCGACAAGCGTCTGAACGTTTGGAACCTGCCGGGCAACAATGTCGCCCCGGATGACGCTCCGGTATTGGCGCCGAACGGGACCAAGACCATCAAGATATCGTCGACCGCATTGAAAATCGCCAAGCCGGGTTACAACGTTGATACTGCCACCGTCCAGCAAATGGCCTTCGATGCCTCAAAGATGCCGGTGAAGGTCATTGCTGCGGCTGACATCGCGCTTCCTGCCGGGGTGAGCTATTACCAGACCAGTATCCCTTTGCCCGATACCGTGGCGCTTGACGTTCACTTCTACGACAGCGCGACGATCATGTATCCGTCGAACCCGCAAGTCCTCGATTTCGGTGCGGAGTATTGGTTCGATGGGAGCCTGATCGGCTTTGAGGCCTCGAAGGCGATGCGGGCACGTTTCATGCTCTACATGGAAGACGTCAGCGGCCCAACGGGGGGATCGAATAAGATACTTCGGCAGTTCGAGGACGGCGGCCGTGTCGTGCAATTCCTTCGTCCCGGTTCCGCAGATCCGCCCGGCTGGGCAGATATTGTTATCGACACCCGATGGCCGCAGGTGCAGATCCTGAAAGAAGGCTATTTCACCTTCGGCGCTGGCAACGGGGTTATCACGGATATTCCCTTTGATGGGACTGGCATGTTCCCGATGGTGAAATACCTCACACACCATGGCGCCGGGAACGGTGCGAGCCTCGGGCAGAACAACCTTCCAATGTCGTGGAGTGCCATGTGGCGCCTGCCGTTCGTGAAACGGCTGAAATATCCCTACAACGGCCAAGCCCACGCTGGGGAAAGCACTTTCTGCGAACTGACGGCGAACAACGCTCGGTTCTACACCTTCACCGGCAACGTCGGCGATTACTACAATCGCAGCGATAGCCCTGGAACCTGGCGAACCTCCGGGGCCTACTCGCCGGGCGGCATTCGCTATTACATCTTCGGCATTCCAGCTTAGGAAGCTCCCAACATGACCACTCCTTACACGGCAGGGACCGTCACCCTGACGAATGGCAGCGCTGTGATCGCGGGCATCGGCACGGCCTGGCAAACCGCGCTGATCGCCGGCGGCATTCTGATCGCGGAAGCGGACGGCAACCCGCTACCGATCCTCTCGGTCGACAGCAACACCCAGATCACCGCCGCGATCAAATGGAAGGGAGCTTCCGGCACCTATCCTTATGCGATCATGCGCGACACCGCCTATGGACAGCAGACAGTTGCCAACGCTCAGGCGCTGGCGAACTACCTCACGCGGCTGGACACGCCGACGCTCTCGGCCTTGAATGCCCTCGGGCCGTCGATGATCGCTGATAGGGTGCCGTTTGCGACGAGCAACGCCGCGATGGCGTGGGCACCGTTCACCAGCTACGGGCGAACACTAGTGGCGGCAACGACCGACGCGACCTTTGCATCGGCTGCAAAGGTTGTGCGGCGCTCTGGCGGCTCGAACATGGGCGCCAGCAATGACGTCATGCTCGGATGGCACTCCACCGAAGGGCAGCTCATCGCCCAGATAGATGCGGTGCCGCTCGGCAAGGTGTGGACGGACTACTACGCGACGACTGCTGGCGCCGCTGACATGCGTTCCAAGATCGGGGCATTCTCAACAGCGGGCGGTACCGTAAACGGCGCTGTCACTGTCGCCGGCGACCTTACGTTATCCGGTTGGGTCTACGCCAATGGCGGAATGGTTCGCATTAACGGCGCTTCTGGATCGACCAGGCAGGTATTGCTGACCACGAATGGCCAGGCCCGCTGGGGTATTGAAGCCACCGCGGAAGCCGAGACCGGAAACAATGTCGGATCTAACCTGGGCTTCAGCCGCTACGGCGAAGGCCCTACATGGGAAGGCTACGCCTTTAGCATCAATCGTCGCTACGGGATTGTCGAGACCAGGCAAACTCCGCTGATGCACTGCTATGCGGGACAGGGGACGGCAACACTGGGCGCCGGACAGCACCACGGCATCCTTGGTTCAACATTCGGCTTCGACTTCCTACGTGGCGGCAGCGGCTCAGCGTTCACCATTGGCGGCAATCCCGGCATCGGCGGCCGCGCCGTGCACATCCCGGTTGCAGGGTGGTACAGGTTGACGGCGTGCGCTGTCGTGAATTCGCCGTCGCCATCTGTGTTCGGACTTGGCGTCAACGGCAACTCGTGGGTGGCCATGTACTGCCCGACAAACGCTTGGGTCAGCATGACCCGAACGGTGATCGCGTACATGAACGCCAACTCGTACATCTCTTGGTGCGGCATCACCGGTTCAACCGTGATGAGCTTGGAAAACTCAAGCTTGAGCATCGAATTCATCCAATTCTAAGGGGGTCTCTATGGAGTACATCGTCACGCTTGAAACGTCGCCAGAGGATGACAAGGCTCTGGCCCACGTCTACCGATCGGGCGGCGTTCAGTTCGCCTTGAACTCTGTTGCGCGGAGCGTCGTCAATTCCGCCCGTGACCAGCTCGTGCGTTTCGAGCGAGAGGCGGCGGCAAGGGAAGGCCGGCTTCTCATCGGAGATGACGACACCATTATTCGTGCTGCACTGGCGCCGGATGCTGAAACCCGCGAAGCGCAAACTTTGGCCAGGATCGCGCAAGAGCGTGCCGAGATGGAAAAGAACCAGCCGCTGAGCGCGCGCCAGCTTCGCCTCGGCCTTGTCAACAATGGCTTCTCCCTTGCCCAGGTCGAGGCGGCGATCGACGCGCTGCCGGATGGGGCTGACAAGGAAAGGGCTCGAATCGAGTGGCAATATGCCGGCGAGTTCAAGCGGGATCATCCACTGCTGATGACAATTGCCGCGCAGCTCGGGATCTCGGCCGAGCAGTTCGAAACCATGTGGGCCGAGGCGCAGAAGCTGTAGTTCGCCCTCAGATCGCTCGCGTCACCACCTGAGCCGCGACCGATACCAGCAAGGCCGCAAGCGCGACGGCTACGGCGCTCGTGGGCGAGATTCCAGCATAGACCATGGGGTTAGGCGTCGTCGGATTGCTCGATTAGTGCCTGGAAGAAGAAGTTGACTGCCGTATGAGGGGTCGCGGCCGTGACCCAGAGCGGATCGTTCGCAACAACCAGCCTTCGATGACCATTGCCAAAGTCCATCTCCGACACGGCCTCGTAGATTGCGCATGCGCGTTGAGTCTTGGGATTAAAGGCGATCTCGAACATGGCCCTCGGGTGGCCCGACGCGATCTGCGAACACCTGGACCTGGTAGGCCCTGAAATCTCGTTTATCGGCACAGGTCTCAATCTGCCGCAGGATCGCAGGGTTCAACTCGGCCTGATCGACAGCAATTGGCGGAGACCAAAATGGACCACACTGGCCCTCCGAAGTCTGACGGTCATCGACACGCATAACATTGCGCTCCCCTTGCGCGCTCATTTCGGGCGGCAATCATCGTACTATTCGGCGCCCGCGAGCGCCATCCCAATCATAGCCCATCATGCTCCCCCTGCCGGCATCATGCCGCGCCGGATGGTGGCCTGTTTTCCTAACGAAGAGGTAAATCCGATGAACAGAACGACGTTCCTCGCCTATGCGAGGCGCGCGCCTTTTGGCCACCGCCTGACGCAATCCCAGATCGACGGCATGAATGCCATCCTCGACGAGTGGGATCGGCGACAGTCGACCGGCAAGGTGATCGACAACCGGTATCTCGCATACATGCTGGCGACCGTCTTTCACGAGACCGGCGGCACGATGCAGCCGGTAACCGAGAACCTCAGCTATTCGGCCGAGCGTCTCACTCAGGTGTGGCCGTCCCGGTTCCCGACGATCGCCAGCGCCAAGCCTTTCGCCCGCAATCCGCGCAAGCTGGCGAATAAGGTCTATGGCGGCCGGATGGGCAACACGGCGCCCGATGACGGTTGGCTTTATCGCGGCCGAGGCCTGCCGCAAATCACCGGCAAGGCGAACTATGCCAAGTTCGGTATTGCCGACACGCCGGAGAAGGCTGGCGAGATGGCGACGGCCGTTCGGATCCTTTTCGACGGCATGATCGCCGGCACCTTCACCGGCAAAAAGCTCGCCGACTATTTCAAGCAGGTCGACGACGATCCGGTCGGCGCGCGCGCGATCATCAATGGGACTGACAAGGCGAAGCTGATCGCTGGCTATTACCGGAACTTCCTCGACGCGCTCGAGGCGTCGCGAACGCCGGCCGAGCAGCCGGACGTGAAGCCGGAAGCGGCCAAGGCTGACGACGTACCGGCTGCGAAGAGTGGAACGGCTGTGACCACCGTCGGCGGCTTGTTCGGCGGCGCTGGCCTTTCGGCAGTCCTGGGTGTCAACAATCCCTATGCCGCCGGCATCGCCGCGCTGCTGATCGTCATCGGCTCGATCGCAGCTTTCATGTTCTTCACTGGCCGCTGGTCGGTCAACCGCGCTCCGGCCCGCTGACATGTGGCCACGCATCATCATCAGCGGGCTCGTGCTCGCCGGTCTCATCTGGCTCGTTGTCGAGATCCGCGAGGACGGTGCGCAGTCCGTCACCACCAAGATTGAAAGGCAGAACAATGAAGCGGCGAGCCGCGCTCATTCGAAGCGCATTGATTACGATTCCTGCCTTGATGCTGGTGGGCTGTGGAACTTCGGCGCCGGCGAGTGTGACGGCTCTTAGAAGCATCGTCGGGACAGACCTGATCGGCGCGCGAGGGGCGACGCCGGAAGATCAGCGAAAGATAGACCGGACCGCCGTCGGTATCTGCGCCGCGGCGATCTGGACGAAGGCGGAATGCAAGCGACACGGGGAAAATCGCTGACATGCAGGAAAAGTACACGTCACTTATCGAGCTGCTCAACGCCTGGTTCGGCGGCGCGGCGACCACCCTCATCGCAGTCTTCGCCGGCCGCCTCATGTGGCACACAAACGAGGTGCGAAAGATGCGACGCAAGTTTTTCGGCAAGGAACTGCTGTGGGAGATGCCGATCGCGGTCGGCATGGCCTTCATCGGCGAAGGATTGGCGACGTGGCTTGCTCTTGGTCAACCGATGGCGACGGGCATGATTGCCGCGCTTGCCTACCTGGGGCCGCGTGGGTCGGAGGTGCTGTTCATGCGGTGGTTCGGGGCGGCGGTCGATAAGCAGAGCTGAGCGAAGCCTGAACACGTTGCTCTCTCCCGCGGTTTCGGCCCGGGGCCTTTTTTCGTGTTTGCGGCTGATGATCAGCCTTTGCTTTTCTTGGGGTCTTTAGAGCGTGGATACGTTCGCTCCTCCTGAATCGTGTTGTCGACTTTCCGGATGCGGACTGACCCGCCGCTCGGTCCAACAGTATCACGCAAGCTCTTCAGGGCTTCACTCTTCGTATCGAATTGTGCCTTTGCGCGGTTGGACCCTTCTTTTTCAAGGCGCCATTTCTCCGACTTGCCATCTTTGTGCAGCGTGTATTTGTCCAGGCTCATTCGCTCCTCCTCCGTAGCCCATAGGTGGCTGCCGCCAGTTTGCCAAAAACTATGGAAAGTTCAACCGAAGGGCGACTTGCGAATCCACTGCGCACCTTGAATAAGATTTACGACTTGGCTCTTTCGCAGGGGGATGCGGTGCTTGAGGTAATTCAAGGTTGGCTTACGGCAATCGCAACGGGTGCCGGCGTTTATGTGGCCGTTGGTGGGCTCAACGCTTGGCGCAGAGAAACCACCGGCAAGCGAGATATCGAGTTGTGCCAAGCCGTCATAGAGCGTTTCTATGAGGCCGAGCAACGGATGGATGCACTGCGATCACCGGCGTCCTATGCATCGGAGGGGAAAACGCGTCAGAGGGATGAAAGCGAAAGCGACGAAGAGCGGGATCGCCGCGATCATCTTTTCGTGCCCTTGGCTAGGCTGGAATCGCAGAGTGAATTTTGGTCGGAATTTTTCTCCTACAGTTTCAGAATGCGCGCCTTGTTTGGCGAGAACGCTGCGGCTGCTTTCGATACAGTGGATGCTGCGCTCCGGTCTTTCCGAGCGGCGGCGATCACCCGATATCAGGCTCTCTTCAGAAACCCAAACGGGCTCAACGCTGAAACCCACCAACGGTTCGAGGAGAGGATCTGGGCTGGCTATGCTGAGCGAGACGAGATCGCAGCCAAGATGGCCGAGGCAATTAAAGCAATGGAGGCAATCTGCATCCCCATCGTTCGTTCAACAAAGCCAAGCGCCCTGGTGGCGAACTTTCTCAAGCGCTATCGCCTGTTCTGATGTTCGTGGGCAAAGAGACGGGCGCGGTGCGCGGCCGTCATTCCCGGCCACGTCAGGTCGAGCACCGCGTCATAGCAGCGCTCACAGGCTGCAGCCGCCTCTCGAGCACTCTCGGCCGCGCCGTTCAATGAGATCGCGACGGCCGGATCGTTGATGCCGTGCTGGAAGTTCATGAACCATAGCCAGTAACTGCCGGCTACCGCCTTCTGAACTCGGCCCATGCGACGGTCGCCATCGTCGCCATGAAACAGCGTTTCGGGGTCGCCGGGATGCCTCTTCCAACGATACTTGAGCTTGATCTCTCCCTGCATCGGACTACTCGGCAACCTTGCTAGCCCCAATCGCGAGGCACTCTGTGATCTCGGTGTGGGTGATTTTATGGGGTTCGAGCCAGATCACCCGCTCTGCCCACAGAAGCTCCTGGTCGAGCAATGGTTCGCCGGTAACCGACAGCAGATCCCACGTGCCTGGCACTCTACCCTTGCGCAGATACCTCAGGAGGGTCCGACCAGACTTCGTGTGCGCGATGCACAGCTCGTCAATCAGATCGTCATTTGGCTTGGTTTCCTGGCCAGGCACAAAAGCCCACCAACCATCCCTTATGGCGCCCATGGTGTAGCCGCGAACCGAATAGGCGGCCGCGCGCTTCGTCGTGAAAGCGGCGGGCAGGACCGACGGAGAAGGGGGGGAGTGCATCATGGCCTTGGCTCCAAGATTATTCTGTTCTCTAAATGTTCCAAAGCCAAGTTGGAGTCAAGCTGGCAAGAACCTTGTAGAATTCTACAAATTGCGCGACGTGAAGAAGCCTGATCTGATACGGGCATGACCACGAAACTCGCAGACCTAAAGCTAAAGCCCTGGCTTCTAACCGAGCTTAACCAGCTCGGTTATGAGACGGCAGAGGATTTGAAAGATGTGCCCGGGGCGGAGCTGCTCCGGATACCAGGTATGGGCGGCGCATGTTGGAGGAAGATCTCCAAAGCACTTGGGCGCGAGCCGTTTTCCGACGCATGGCGCGAGAAACCATGACCGATCCCTACCAACCTCGCTACCAGTGGCGCCGCACAGAGCTGGACGCCAACGACCCGCCGACCGATCTCGATTGGCTCGGCTTCGATGGCGTCGGCTACATCGGCAGGATCAGAAAAGAGACCAGCGGCCCTATTGCCGGCCGTTGGCAATGGGCAGGATCAATTCCCCGGACCTTCCAAGGCGCTCCGCCGACACCGAACCAGGGCTACTGCGACACCGCACGCGAGGCCACTGAGATGGTCGAGACGTATTGGGACTGGTGCCTCGCGCGGATGAAAGCGTAATTTCAAGAATCTCTATTTTAGAGATTGCTTTGACAATTTTTCGACTTTGACGTTCAATCCCTATGCAAGGGTGGCATAGGGGGAGATATGCGCCATCAGTATCGTAGAGTTCCGCGCAAAAGGTCGATGCTGCGTGAAGCGCCGGCCTTAATGGTCCTCATCGGGGTCACGGGCATTGCTGGGGTAACTTCGATCCAGGAGTGGATCGCGGAGCCTTCTACGCTTCTCTCCATGGTCGACCCAAGCTGCAACATCAAGGGCAACGTCAGCATCAACACCGGAGAGCGGATCTACCACGTCCCCGGCCAGACGTTTTACTCAGAGACCGTGATCAATTCCCGCTACGGCGAACGCTGGTTCTGCAGTGAGGCCGAGGCGCGGGCCGCTGGGTGGCGACGGGCACGGCGATAGAGCAGACCTTTTCACGGCTTTGTGCGTTAATGCGGAATGGCTAAAACACTGAGAAGGAAACCGCCCCCCGCCTCGCCGGCCGATCCGATGCCGAGCAGCATTCCTCCCTGCGTGGCGACTCTCGCCGATAAGCCGCCGCCCGGGCAGGGATGGCTCTACGAGGTTAAGTGGGACGGCTATCGGCTCGCCATCCACGTAGAGCAGGGAAGGGTGAAGGCGATCACGCGCGGCGGCTATGACTGGACGCGGCGTTTCGGATCGATCGTCGCTGAGGCGCGCCAGCTTGGGCACGCGTCCATGATCCTTGACGGTGAGGCGGTCGTTCTCGACGATCGGGGCCGCTCGGATTTCGGTCTGCTGCAGAGGGCGCTTGGCAAGCGACCGAGCCTCCACGACAGCGGCGAAGTCCTCTTGATGGCCTTCGACCTCCTCTATCTCGACGGCCGCGATCTGCGGCTATTGCCATTGTCGGAGCGCCGACGCCTGCTAGAGCCGATCGTCGCCGGGAGGACTGGCGCGATCCGTTTTTCCGAAGAGGTCGACGCGGACGGTGCAGAGTTTTTCCGCGTCGCATGCGAGCACGGGCTCGAAGGCATCATCGCGAAGCGGCGGGATAAGCCCTATCACTCGGGCCGGCGGCCGGAATGGCTGAAGATCAAATGCGCCAGGCGCGATACTTTCGCCATCGTCGGCTATGAAGCGTCGAGCATACCAGGCGCGATCGGACGCCTGCTTCTGGCTGCGATGAAGGCTGGCGATCTCGTCTATGTAGGAGGTTGTGGCACCGGGTGGAGCAATCAAGAATCGGTGGCGCTGCGGGAGCTACTCAATGCGATCCCGGCGGATAAGCCGGCGGTTGCGCTGAAGCGGAAGGGCGCGTTCTTCGCGCGGCCACTTCTCGTCGCCGATGTCGAGTATCGCGCCTGGACGCAAGATGGAAAGCTTCGACACCCTTCGTTCAAAGGCGTACGCGAGATGGAAGGGCCATCTGACGTTTTCGAAATCAACCGCGACGCATGACGGCGCGTAAATGAGATTGGCCGGAGGGCGTGCCCTCCGGCCTTTGGCTGCCCGGCCACGGGTGGTCGCAGCCCTAGAGCTGCAACGGCGGAGCTGATTGGCGTCGTTCCCGCCTGGCAATCCCAAAGGATCCTTGCCACACCCGCTGCCTGCGCAGGCGCTCGGCGGTGTGCCAGAAAAAATGGTCCTCGACAATGCAAGACAGTTTTCAGTTCACGGCCGTTCGGCCCGTGTCCCCGCCGGCGGCTTACCTCGGCGGCAAGAAGCAACTCGCGGCGCGCATCGCCTCGATGATCGAGCAGATCCCGCATACAATCGTGAGCGTCCGGTGAGCGGATTTTGCTGAACGAGCCAGTTAGGCGATGTTCTGGCATTAGAACCAGCATTAGTGCTGGCACTAATATCAGATCTGAGAGGTTGGCATGGCTCGCATGGAGATCATTTCCGGCGTTGAGCGTAGGCGGCGGTGGTCGAAGGAAGCGAAGCTGGCGATATTGGCTGAAGCCGATCAACCGGGCGTTCGCATTGGTGATGTCGCTCGTCGCCATGACATTTATCCTGCGCAGATCCGTTTATGGCGGAAAGCGCTTAGCCACTTCGATGTGTCAGCAACGTTCCTTCCGGTCCACCTGGTCAACGAAGTAAGCCTCGGGCAGATGCCGGCGGCCGGCGGGGCGCCCGCGCTTATCAAGATCCAGCTACGAAATGGTCGCAGTTTGAAAGTTCCGGCGGACATTGAACGCAAGACGTTGTCATCGTTGATCGCGTGTGTTGAGGCTGCATGATCGGGCCGACAGGAAATGTGCGGGTCTACTTGGCTTGCGGGGTGACCGATATGCGGCGCGGTATCGATGGTCTGTCTGCTATGGTCGAGGCGGTGATCAAGGAAGCGCCGGGTTCCGGAGCGATCTTCGGCTTCCGTGGAAAGCGCGCCGACCGGATCAAGCTTCTATGGTGGGATGGCCAAGGGTTCTGCCTGTTTTACAAGATTCTCGAGCGCGGATACTTTCCTTGGCCGACGGCGAAAGATGGTGTTGCGCATCTGACGCAGGCTCAGTTGTCGATGCTTGTTGAGGGGATTGACTGGCGCCGACCAGCGTGGACTTCCGCCCCTGGCCGCACGGGTTAAAAGCTATATTTTACAGGCACATCCGGGGCAAAACGCTAGTGCTTTCGCTGCAAATCGGCTATGTTTTTGGGCATGAAAGCACCGCCGCTGGACAGTCAGGACGAGCTATTGGCATTGCGCGCGCTCGTCGCAGAACAGGCGGCGAAACTCAGCGCACAAGAAGCCGAAGTCATCAAACGCGACTCGATCATCGGCCTTCTGCGCGCGCAGTTGGAACTGCTCCGACATCGGCAGCACGGCGCATCCTCGGAAAAGATCGATCGGAAGATTGAGCAATTCGAGCTGATGCTCGAGGAGATCGAGGCTTCCCGCGCCGAGGCTGATGCTCGTTCCGGAAAAGGCCTGCTGCCAGATCTGGATGATACCCCCGACAAGCCGAAACGCAGACCTCTGCCGGATGGCCTTCCAACTGAAGAGCGGGTGTACACAGCGCCCTGCAGTTGCCCGACTTGTGGTGGCATGTCGTTCCTGAAGGCGGCCGACAAGGTGGTCCAGGTGATGGAGCATGTGCCGGCTTCGGTGAAGATCGTCCGGCATATCGAGAAGCGCATGGTCTGTAAGGACTGCGACACGACGGTATCGGGTGAGATGCCGAGCTTGCCGATCGAGCGAGGGAAACCTGGACCAGGACTGCTCGCACACATCATGGTCGCCAAATTTGACGATCATATCCCACTCTATCGTTTGTCCGAGATGTACGACCGGCTGGGGATAGACATCTCCCGGTCTGTCATGGCGGACTGGGTTGGCCGTGTGTCCGTTCTGCTCTCGCCCCTCATCTTGCTGATCAGAGCCCATATCGCCGCGGTCGACCGAGTACACACGGACGATACGCCGGTCGATGTTCTCGATCCAGGACGAGGAAAGACGAAGACCGGCAGGGTCTGGGTCTATGTCTTCGACGGCAGCGGCTACCAGGATCCCACGCCCGGAGCGATCGCCTATTACTATAGCCCCGACCGAAAGGGCGTGCATCCGGCTGAACACCTCGCTGACTTCAGCGGCGTAATGCATGCGGATGGCTATGCTGGCTATAGCAAGCTTTACGGCAACCAGATCATCGAAGCCGCCTGCATGGCGCATGTTCGCCGCAAGTTCCATGATGTGATCAAGCTCAAGCCATCTCCGATCGCCGACGAGGCTCTGTCGCGCATCGGTGCACTCTACGATATCGAGGATCGTATCCGCGGCATGTCTTCCGACGAGAGGCGAACACTGCGCCAGCAACACGCCAGACCCATTCTGGCGGACCTCAAGGCTTGGATTGAAACGTCGCTTTCGACGCTGCCGCAGAAACAGAAGCTTGCCGAAGCGATGCGATACGCTCTCTCGCGATGGGCAGCTTTGAGCGTCTACATTGACGATGGCCGTGTCGAAATCGATAACAACATAGCTGAGCGCGCTATGAGGCCACTCGGAATTGGAAGAAAAAATTGGCTCTTTGCTGGGTCAGACAAGGGCGGCGAGCGCATCGCCAATATCCTGACCATCATCGAAACAGCTAAACTCCATGGCCACAATCCAGAGACCTATCTGGCAGACGTCCTGACCAGGATCCAGAGCCATCCCAAGGATCGACTTGCGGAACTGCTCCCGTGGCAGTGGACTCCGGCAAAAGACCGGTACGAGGCTGCGTGATGGCACGCTCAAGGATCATCTATACCCTCAAACAGGTCGCTGAGATGATCGGCGAGAACCTCGAGTTGATCGAAGAGGTGACCGCCAACTCGGATAATATCAGCGAAGGCGAATTGCTTTATGTCCGCGACGGCAGCGAATACGGCACAAAGGGCCTGACCGAGAACGGCGTGGACGAGCTCCAGAATCTCCTCGCCGACATACGGACATGGGATGGTGGAATCCGCCAGTTTCTCGTCGATGAACAATGCGATCCGGATGTGGTCGACCGCGTAATGGCAGACGAGATGAAACGCGACCTATAATATCGGCCTCTCGACCAAGCGAAAATGCCTTCGCCGGACGCTCAC